>CAVSPF010000002.1:0-11160 GCA_963729995.1 uncultured Solirubrobacterales bacterium | reverse complement strand
CGCTCAACTCGGGTCCGGCGGCGTCGATGAGCAGCGCCTGGATCCCGTCGCGGCCAAGGGCCCGCTCGAGCGTCACCCAGTCACCCAGGTCGGCCTCGAGGCTGGCGGTCTGCTGTCGGGCCCCGGCGGCCCGCTGCTCGAGCTCGGCGCGGCGCTGGGCCTCGGCCTCGGCGCGGGCGATCGCCTGGATCAGTTGGCCGAGCTCGGCCTGGAACTGGTCCTCCTGGTCGCGAAGCGCAAGCCCTTGCCGGGACGCGGCTTCCATTTCGGCCTTGAGCGCGGTGGACTGGCTGGTCGCCATCGCCTCCAGGTCGGCCGCCAGCGCGGCGCGCTTGGTGGTGAGCGTCCCGAGTTGCTCCCGGTACTCGGCCTCACGAGCCGCGAGGCTGGCCAGGGTCTCCTCGAGCTGCTGGCGCAGCTCGCCGACGCGCGCCTGCGCCGCCTGGGCGCCGGCGACGCGCGCTGCCAGCGGCTCCAGGCGCTCAACCTCGGCCTGGGCCTCCGCGAGGGCCCGACGCGCGCCATGGACGGCCGCGTCGGCCTGGTCGACGGCTTGTTGGTAGCCCGGGAGGTCGGCCTCGAGCGCCTCGACGCCGGCAAGTTCTGCCTCCAGGGCCGCGATCGCCTCCTTTGCGGCGCGGGCGTCGGCCAGTAGTGGGCAGGTGGCGGCCAGGGGAACCTCATAGTCCAAGCCGTGGGGCGTCTGGACCTTGCTGGATGACCCCCAATATTCATGGATCGTGCACGGCACCTCTCCGAGTAGCCCGGCTTGGCGCTGGGCGGCCGCCAGCTTCACCCGGATCCCGGCGGCCTTGCCGGTCTCCTTCGTCTTGACCAGCAGGGCTTCCCGGGCCGAACGGAGCGTCTGTTCAGCCGTGGCGACGTCTCCCTGGGCGACCGCGCGCGCCTCCCGCACCGCCGCAACCAGGCCGGCAGCCTCGAGGTACTCCGGCAGCCAGGCGGCTTCCTCCTCCGCCGCGGCGATCGCTGTGCCGGAGCGCTCCCGGGCGCGCGCCTGCTCGCTCGGGAGATCCTTCAGCTTCGCCAACAGGGCGTCGGCCTGGCCGTCGAGGTCTGATACCTCCCGCTGCCGTGCCGCGCGCTGTCGCTCGGCCTCCACGGCAAGCGCGTGGCGCGTCTGCAGGTCCGCGTACCGGGTGCGCGCCGCCTCCAGGTCGGCCTGGGCGGTCGTGATCACCGCCTCGAGTCGCGCCCGCTCGACCTGCAGGTCCTCGGTCGACCCGGCGCCGGCGAGGCGCTGCAGTTCGCCCTCGGCCTCCCCGAGCTGGCCGCGGAGGCGCTCGAGCGCCAGTTCGCCCGCCCGCGCCTTCGCGCGCGCCGCCTCGGCCAGGACCTGCAGGCCGCCGGTGTCCAGAATCTCGCTCAAGAGGTCTTTGCGGTCGGCCTTCGAGAGGTCGAGAAAACTGCCGCGCTTGGTCTGGCAGGAGAGCGCCGCCGAGAGCATGAGCCGGGCGCTGCCGAACCGACGCTCCACCTCCGCGGCGTACTCGCGGACCTTGCCGTTCGTGAGCGGGGTCCCGTCGCCGTTGTACAGGTAGGCCTCGCTGCGCTGGTGCTCGGCGTCCACCGCCACCAGGGCGCGGTAGGGCTGCGCGTTGTCGACCTCGAGCTCGAGCCGCGCGTCCTTGCCGTGGGCGACGCCGTAGAGGCTCCCCGGGCGCGTCGGGAACTCGCCGTAGAGCGCGGCGAAGGGGGCCTCGAGGATGGAGGTCTTGCCGGCGCCGTTCGCGCCGGCGATCGCGATGAGACCCTCGCCGAGGGATTCGAAGTCAATCTCGGCCTGGTCGAAGCGAGTGATCCCCTTGAGGGTGAGCTTACGCAGTCGCATCGCTCACCTCGCCCTTTTCCTCCCTGGGGTAGCCGTCGAGCCCCAGCGGGTCCGGGTCGGCGAGCGGGAGCCGCAGCTTGCGGCACTCGCAGCCCTCGACCATGCAACCGCGGAGCCCGGTATCGCCGTGGACCCGTTCCGGGTGGCTGCAGGACTCGCAGATAAGGGGCTCGTCATCTTCCGCCGGGAGGTCCGGCGCCTCCTCCTCCGCCATTGGCTCGGGCGTCGCCTCCACGGGCACCTGGTTCCCGTTCACTGAACCGGATTCCGTGTTCACGAAACCGGCCTTGTGGGGGCCCCGGGCCTTGCCCTTGTCGCTGCGCGGCTTGCGCTGGCGCTCCGGCTCGGCCTCAGGGGAGACCGCCTCGCCGGCGGGCGTCTGGTCGTTGGGTTGGGTTGTTACAGGGGCGGCGTCCGGTCCTTCCCCGGACATCGGCGTCGGCAGAGGCCCCGTGTCATCGCTCGGCGTCCCGTCGGACCGAGGCCCAACGGACTGGGCATCCTTCCGCTCCGGTTGTCCCGGAGTCGCGCCGCCCCCATCTGAGGATATCTCACTCTCGGCCGCCTTCGCGGCTTGGACGTCGGGGTCCGTGTCGGCGAGTTGGATGGCCGGACCAAGTGGCAGGGAGGGCTGGAACTGACCGCCCTGGATCTGAGCCGACAATCCCTCGATTGACTCCTCCAGAGCCTTGATTCCCTGGTTGTGCTCGGCCATCGCCTCGGCCTTGTCCTCCCGCGCCCGGACCCACTGAGCGATGAGGTTGGCGAGACGGTGCTCGGCATCTTCGCGGTTCGGGTTACGCATTGCGGCCCTCGCTTTCGAGCTGCTGCAGCTTGTCGATGTGGTTGGTGGTGATCTCGGTGCCGGTCGCCACGCCCCAGGCCTGGAGTTGGTCCTCGGTCGTCGCCGCGGCCGCGACCTCGGCGGCACGCACGCGCTCCGCGCGCTCGACCTGGGCGACGATCTTGAGGGTGTGCGCCGCAGCGAAGCGGCGCTCGATTTCGGCATGGTCGAAGACGTGCTGCTCGGACTCGTCGCAGGTGTAGCGGTAGCGGACGTTGGCACCGGCCAGGCCGACGATGACTAGCGCCTCATCGGCGGCACTGTTCGCGACCGGCCATTCCTCGACTGGCGCGCCGTCCTCGCCGACCTCGGCCTCGATCGTCAGCCACCGCCGGCAGGGGACCGGGATCCACTCCACCGACGCCGTACCGTCGTCCTCGACCGTGAGGATCCCGATGCGCTTCTCCTCGTCTTCCTCACCGAAGTCGTGGCAGGTGAGACTCCCGACGTACTCGACGCCCGGGGCGAGCTGCTGCGGCCGGTGGATATGCCCGAGAACCACGAACGCGGCGCCGAGATCCTGCAGGTCGCCCAGCACCGCCTCGATCGCCCGGCCGATCATCGGCTGGGCCGATGAGGAGATCGCTCCGAGGACCTGCAGGTGCGCCAGGATCACGAGCGGCCGCTCGGGGTGGTCCCGGGTCGCGACCATGCCACGCAGCATCGCGGCGAGCGCCGCGCTGCCGGCCTGGTCGCCGGCCTCGCCGGTGTGGCCCAGGGCGGCGAGATAGGCGCGTTCCGGCCAGGGGACGCAAAGGATGTCGACCTCGTCGATGCTGAAGAGTTCCGGGGTCTCGGCGACAAGGACGTCGCGGTAGTGCCCGAAGACGGCAAGCTCGCCGGTCTGGTCGTGATTCCCTTTCACGACGATGGGCGTGCAGGGCAGACCCGCGAGGAACTCGCCCGCGACAGCGCGCTCCTCCGGCGTGCTCTTGCCCTCGAAGAGATCGCCGGCGAGTAGCACGCCGTCGACAACGCGAACGAAAGCGGTCTGGGAGGCGAAGCCGAGGCAGGACTTGATGTCGTCGAGCTGCTCGCCGGAGCGGAGGTGGACGTCACCGATGAGAAGGAAGCGCGTATTCATCCCGCCACCCGCGCGATCTCCGCCTTCACGGCACCGATGACGCCCTGCAGCTCGGCGACGCTTGCGGTGAGCGGATCGAACCCCGTGCCGAGCTTCTGACAGAGCGCCTCGACGGCGTCCGGGGGCATCTTGGTGGCGGCGTGCTTCACCCAGGCGGCGATCGCCTCGACGTGCTTGCGGCGGGTGTCGTCAACCGCCGTGAGCATTGCGTCGGTGATCGGCAGGCCACACGTCGGCGTCGCGGGTTCCTCCGGCGGTAACTCAGGGTCCGCGTCGAAGGGAATCGCCTGTTGGCCGGCGATCGCCGGATCCACGGGCGCGGCCGCCGTGGCGGATTCCGGCGCCTCCTCCATGCCCGATACGTCGATCGGCTCCGGGTCGTCTTGCACCGGAGTCTGTAGGCCCGGCGCCAGCGGCCGCGGGCCGTAGAGCGCCTCCTGGCTGCCGATGAGGCTCGCGGCGACCATGCGCTTGATCTCGGGGTCGGTGACGTCGAGGTCCGGCACGAGCGCCGGGACCACGAACGGCTTCGCCGCCTGGTCCTTGGGCATCGAAACCGGCACGCCGAGGGCCGCGCGGATGCAACGGAGCTTCGCCTTGGACTCGGCGAGGCTGTGGATGTTCGAGCGCTGCTGGTAGACCCGCTCCCAGCCCGCCGGAAGCTTCGCCTTGGCCGGGCAAGTCGAGAAGTGGGAATCGCCGCTCGGGTCGAGCGGCATCTTCCTGCCGTTCTTCGTCTCGACCCAGAAGATGTCCTGGCCACAGTCTCGGCACTTTGAGGCCCGGGTTCCGGCCGGGATCTCCATGTGGAAGGTCGCCTTGTTGTCGGCAACCCGGATGAACTCGCGCGTGTCGAGACCCAGGCGCTCCACCGGCCAGCCGGGCTCGCCGCGCAGGTCAACTTCCTTCTCGGCGAACACAGTGCGGCGGCGACCGTCGAAGTCCTGGATCGTGCAGACGGCGCGATATTTCACCCGGTGCGCGTCGTTGTACCCGTCGATCTGGCCGCACCTCTCCGGGATCCAGTTGATGCCGGCCGCGGCCGCAATCTTGTCGAGCGCCGTCTTGCCGAGGCCCACCTTGTCGCCGCCGGGAATCGGATAGGTCTCCGTCTCGGCGTCGATCTGAACGACGCGAACGCTCACCCGGTGCATCGGCGGCACCTGGTCGAGCACGGTGATCGGCGTGGCGAAGTTGTACCTGCCCTGCTCGTAGCCCGCGAGGGCCGCGGTGAGTGGGTTCTGGACGGTCGGCGCCGCGAGCGTGGCGCCCCGGGCCTGGGTGATCTGATCCTTTCGGGATGCTTCCATGGTGTCCTCCTAGTTGCGGTCGCTGCTGGCGATCCACGCGCGCAGCCGCACGATCGGCGCCTTGTGCGTCGCGTCGCTGTGCGCCACGCGGTGACGGGTGGCCTTCAGCACGTGATGGCAGCTGCGGGCGAGCGCCCACTTCGCGAGCCGCTCGACGCGCAGCCAGAGGGCGGAGTCGGCGGCCTTGACGATCCGCCGGCCGTGCTCCAAGATGGGTATGTACGGGTTCGCCATTTGTTTCCCTTCTGCCCCGGCGCCACCCGGGGCGTTGTTTTGTAGGGCGCCAACTTCCGGGTCGGACGGGATGCGGGCGCCGCCATGTGGCACCTCCTTGCTCCGGTTGGGGTTGCAGTTGAGGGTCGCGATCATGGGCGGCGCGCTCCCCTCGCCTCATGGCTGACCGGCGTGCCGGCGCAGCAGCGGTCCAACTCTCCACGCAACCAGCGGCGCGGGCTGGCGATGTCGGAAAGCCGCCCCGCGGCCAGCCACTTGGATAGCGTGCGAGCGCAGAACGTCGGCCACCGGTGGGCCTGGCGCACGTAGAGGACCGCCTCGACCGTTCGCAGCCGCTCCGGCCACACCGTCGGGCTCACCGCGTCAATGCGCGCGGCGAGCTGGTCGAGCTTCGCGTTGAGTTCGTGCAGCTCGAGCAGGATCGCGGTCTCGGCGCTCAAGGCCGCCTCCGGATCAGCGCCGCGCGCGCGTCGCGCACGTGCTTCTCGAGGTGGTCGAGGTCGCGCTCGAGGGACGCGACTTCGCCAAGCGTCAGCCGCCCGTCCTCGAGGGCGCGCAGCAGGTCGGCCAGGAACACGCCGCCAGCCTCCGAGAGCGCCGCGCCGGCGCTGCCAAGGCCCTCCGAAGGTGCGGCTTCCTTGGGAGTCACGGTGAGGGGCCGCAGCGCGCGGGCAACGGCCGCGGGTCGGCATCGGGCGAGCGCGCAGACGTCCTCGATCGGGAAGCCGTGCTCACCGAGCAACTCGCCGCGAAGGTAACGGTCGGTCCGGGCGAGCGCCGGCGCGATCGCCGAAAGCTCACCACGGAGGTCCTGGTGCAGGACAGCGAGGATCCCCGCCGCCAGGTCGAGCGCCGCGGGATCCACAGCGTCGAGGCGCTGGCGCTCGAGCGCGAGCCGGTCGCGAACCGGGGCCACGAGTTCATCGGTCGGTACTTGGTCCGCCTGCCGGTAGGGGGCAACCTTGAGTCGAGGGGCATGCGATGCCATCAGGAGGTCCTCCGGTGCGAGCGGGCGATCGAGACCGCCCAGGCGATCCAGGCGATGAGGATTCCGGCGTCCAGCAGGGCAAAGAAGCTGCGCATGGGTCAGCTCTCGTTCACGGCGGCCGGAAGTTCCGCCGGCCAGAGTTCATCGACCGTGCAATCCAGAGCGGCGGCGAGGGCGCGGGCTTTCGAGAGCGTCGGCATCGACTCGCCGTCCTCTACCTGCTGGTAGTAGGACAGGGCGAAATCGGCCGTTTCGGCTACGTCCCGTTGGCTCTTTCCAGCCTTTTCTCGGGTTGGCCGGATTCGGTTTGGGTATCGCATGCCCGTAATATAGGGCACCCGTTATGCCGTGTCAAGTGGCGGTAGCCCGATGATTGGGGTTGCACCCGCAATACCGGGCGGTCAATATCCGATTGTGCCAACTTTCGGAGCAGTCCTCGCAGCATGGCGCCGCGCAAGAGGGGGTATTTCTCAGATTGCCCTCAGCGAAGCGGCAGGGCTAGGGAAGAACGCCGTCGGCACCTACGAACGGGGCGAGAACAGTCCCTCCCTGGAGAGCCTCGACCGGCTGGCGCGGGTCCTGAAGATCACAACGGCTGAACTCCTCGCCGGGCCCGATGGCGCCTTGACGGTTTCGGAAGGCAGTGAGGCGGCATATGCCGGGCTCGAGCACGACACTGATCGGCCCCGTGGCGTTCACACCGTCCCGCTGGCTCTTTACGAATCAATCCCGGCCGGCGGTTGGTCCCCGGATGCACCCGAGCGCTCCGGCGAATTTCACGTCCTTCACCACCTCGTGCGCGACAACGAGGTTGTGGTCCGAGTGCGTGGTGACAGCATGTACCCACGGTTTCTCGACGGCGACCTCGTACTCGTTGATACGTCACGGTCGAAGCCGCGCAGCGGGGAGGCAATCATCGCTCTATTCCGGGGCGAGACGACGTTCAAGCGCTTTCGCATCCTTCATCGCCAGCCGGTCCTCGTGCCCGACAACCCGAGCTTTCCGCCCCTTGAAATTGCGGATCTGGATGAACTTCAAGTGCTCGGTGTCGTGATCCGAATCGTCGACCGCGACGTCACTAAGGCTGTGGGGTAGGAGACCGCATGACCCTCGTGAAATGCGCCGACTGCGGCAAGGAGATCTCCGACCAAGCGCCAGCATGCCCTCACTGTGGCCGGCCGGCCGCCGGTCTGCCGAGGCCCGCGCCGCCTACGCCTCCTCCCGCGCGAAACAGCGCCCCTGGATGCGGCAAGACGGCGGTGATCGTGATCCTGGTCTTCCTCGGCCTCCTGGTGGTCCTAGCGGTCGCGCTTTCGCTCTCCGCGCCCAAGCGCCCGGTGACCGCGACGCAAAGCGCTCCATCGCCGTCCTACGCCGGCATTGGAAGGGAAGGCAGGCTCTACACCGGCACCTCAGGCCCGAGCGTGCCAGTCCCGATTTCTCGCGAGGCCCTGGGCGAGATGGTATCCGCGGGGAGCGACCGAGCCATCGCCGCTCTGGTGGTTGGTGGCGGAGCCTTCCTCGTTGACCAGGGGGCGCGCGTTGCGGTCGTGGATTCCGCGGGCCTTGGAAGCAGGAAGATCAGAATTCTCGAAGGTCCGATGATTGGGCGCGTTGGTTTTGTCCCCAAGGAATGGTGCAGGGAGTAAGACGCCATGTTCTCCCTCAAGGTTGTCGATGATGCTGGTGAGGGCAAGTATCAGGCCGTCGTGATGCCGGAGGGCGGCGGTCCCGATGTCCCGGTCTGCCTCTACGTCCGGTTCCCGGAGCTGCCCGCGGTCGGCACGCACTTCACCTACGGCGGCCGTGTCTGGGAGCTCTACGAGGAGCGCCTCGCCCAAGAGGGCGCAATCGAGGCCGGCAACTCGTTCTGGGCGGCGAAGCCGGTGGAGCAATGAATCATCCCTACTACGGCGGTCCTCCGGAGAATTCCCAAATCCTAGAGCCGGCCACTTTCCGCGGCGTTTGGAACAACCCCTACGGCTGGGCACGATGAAGCGGAAAGCCACATCTTCAGGGAACACGACGGGTCCCGCAGGCAGTCCAACGATTGAGACTGGTGTCGTTTACTGCGAAGACAACCTTCGCCGTCTAGCGCATCTGCCCTCGGACTCCGTCGACCTGATCTACCTCGATCCACCATTCTTCTCGAACCGCCATTACGAGGTCATCTGGGGTGACGAGGCGGAGGTCCGCAGCTTCGAGGACCGTTGGGAGGGAGGGATCTATCACTACGTCGAGTGGATGAAGGAACGCGCCTTCGAAATGAGGCGCCTGTTGAAGCCTACCGGGTCGTTGTATCTCCATTGCGACTGGCACGCCGTCCACTACTTGAAGGTCATGCTCGATGAGGTGTTCGGGGACAAGAACTTCCAGAACGAGATCATTTGGTACTACCGGGGCGCGGGCGTCTCTCCTAGGCGCTGGGCCCGCAGGCATGACAACCTCCTTTGGTATGCCAAGTCGAAGGACTGGTACTTCAACCCGGATCCCGTGCGCGATGAGTACGCCGAGTCAACTAAGGAGCGATTTTCCCACTATATTGGGAACGTTCGTGGAACGCATGACTTCGGACAGCAGAAGCTCAACTCCCTGGGGAAACACCCGGACGACGTCTGGCTCATCAAAATTGTTGCGCCATCTGCCCGCGCACGCTTAGGCTATCCAACACAAAAGCCCGAGGAACTTCTAGAGCGGGTCATCCTCTCAAGCAGCCGGGAAGGAGACATCGTTCTTGATCCCTTTGCGGGCTGTGGTACATCGGTCGTTGTCGCTCAACGCCTGAAGCGCCGGTGGATTGGGATAGACATCTCCCCAACCGCCTGTAACCTAATCCGCCGACAGCTCAACAGAGTGGGGGCTTCGGACGTCCGGTTGGTCGGCATGCCAACGTCCGCCGATGATCTGCATGCGCTCAAACCATTTGAATTCCAAAACTGGGTGGTCGATCGCATCAACGGCATCCAGGCCACGCGCAAGTCCGGAGATATGGGAGTCGACGGATGGACCTTCTTTCTTCACGAGCCAGTTCAAATCAAGCAGAGCGAACGGGTCGGCCGCAACGTAGTGGACAACTTCGAAACGGCGGTCTCCAGGGCCGGGAAACAGCGAGGTTTCGTCATCGCATTTAGCTTCACCCAAGGTAGCCATGAAGAAGCAGCGCGAGCCCGTCGTAAGGGCGTCGACATTCAACTGATCACCGTCGGGGATCTCCTCGATCAACCGAATGAGGTCTTCGCTCGAATGGGCGCATCCTCTGCTGGCATGCTCCCCGGAATGGAGATGGCCCCGATGCCGCACATCGACAGCGGGCGCCGTTCGGTCGATGAACTGATCGCAAGTTCCAAGAGAGCGACGGAGGAGGCGACTCCCGAAGACCACCAAGAGGGCTCCGATGCCTGATTGCGAGTCTGGAGTCGCACCGGGCACTCGATGACGAGGAAGCTCCTCATCACCGCCTTCGCGATCATCCTCGCGATCGGGGGAGCGGGCCCCGCCACGGCCAGGAAACCGGCTGGCAGTAGCACGAAGAGTCACAGTTCACCGACGGCGCCCAAGGTCCATGTCCGCGGCTACTACCGCAAGAATGGCACCTACGTCGCGCCGCACGATCGAGCCTACCCGGGTGCGGGGACCCACTCCTACACGCCGAAGAGTCTCGGCACCACCCCACACCCGAACTTGCCGCCCACTGGTGGCGGGTCAATTGGGCGGACGTTCACGCCCTACAGCTCAGGCGGCCACTCGCTTCCCGGAATCCAGCGCGACTCGCATGGCAAGATCAAGCGCAGCGAAGGGGCCAAGGACTCGTTCAAACGCCTGCACCCGTGCCCCGCCACCGGGCGGTCAAGCGGCCCATGTCCCGGGTACATCGTCGACCACATCGTGCCCCTGTGCGCCAGCGGCCCGGACGCGCCCTACAACATGCAGTGGCAGACGACCGCACAGTCGAAGGAGAAGGACCGGTGGGAGAGGACGCAGTGCAACGCCTTTCCGAAGAGGTGAGACAAGGGATCCTTCACCTGGCCTCCTCGCCGTCTTCAAGACGATGATTCAAGCCTATCGGGGGTCGAGACGCCCCGAGGCGTGGTTAACGTTCTGTTCTTTATGAGATTAGGTCTTGCGTTCCAAATCAAACCGGACTAACCTTCCCTTCGAACCTCAAGGGGGAAGCTGGGGCGTCGCGGTGTCAGCGGAGTGAACAGATCGGGTCGGTGGGCCGGCGAGCAAGCGGGGGTGGGATGGACAAGCCGTCGATCACTCTGGGACACACTTCCTCATCGTTCCGCAGAAACTACTTCCGCCTTGCTGTGGTCAACCCCGCAGTCCTCGCAACGTGCTTTCTCGCCGGGGCCTTCGCGTGGTGGGCCTCCGCGCGCGGCCTCCACGTCCAGGCGGTGGTTGCTCTCGCTCTCCAACTCGTGCTGATCGGTTGGCTCGGCGTCGCCTACGGGCGGAGCAAGCACACCCGGATGCTCCTCGCGCCCGGTGGGGAGGACTGGAGTCTTCGCGCCCTGCTCGACGTGACGCCGGATGGCGTGTTCATGCTCGACGCGGAAGGCCTCATTTTCATGGTGAGCGCCAGCGCCGCGCAGGGTCTTGGAGTCTCCCAAGCCGCGCTCATCGGCCGCCACATCCGTGACTTCGTGCCCTTGGGGCCGGGCAGGACCTGGGACGAGGTCGCGCTGGACGCGACGCAGGCGGGGATTCCGGCCACCATCGAGTACGAACGAGACGGCGTCTGGTTCGAAGCGGCGTTCGGTCCGGCCTACAACGCACAGGGCGACGTAGCGGGATTCGCCGTTCACACCCGGGACATTACCGCGCAGAAGCATGTGGCGGGGGCGCTGC
>CAVSPF010000001.1:0-330346 GCA_963729995.1 uncultured Solirubrobacterales bacterium | reverse complement strand
TCGTGACGATCTTCACCTCGATGTTCATGCACGGCAGCGTGCTTCACATCTTCTTCAACATGCTCTTCCTCTGGATCTTCGGCAACAACGTGGAGGATGCGATGGGCCGCCTGCGGTTCCTGCTCTTCTACCTGGCGGGCGGGGTCGCGGCGGTCTACGGGCAGGCGGCGCTGGACCCGAGCTCGACGGTGCCGACGATCGGCGCCGAGCGAGCGGAGCGTGCTGGGCGCCTACCTCGTGCTGCTGCCGCGCGCCCGCGTGCTCACACTCGTCTTCGTCGCATTGATCGAGGTCCCGGCGTACGTGGTGCTAGGGATCTGGTTGTGTGCTTCTTTCCTGCCGGCGGTCGGCCAGGTTTCCGCGCCGGACGTCGCCGGCAGCGGAGTCGCCTACTTCGCCCACGTCGTCGGCTTCGTCTTCGGCGCCGCCCTGGTCAAGCTCCTCGCCCGCCGTCCTCCGGGACGCATTCCGGGGCCTCCGTATCCGGCGTACTGACAGGCGCCCCCTCGTGAAAGGCGCCACGATCCCCCAGGCCGGGCGCGGGGCGGTATGGTCGGTCCCAAACTCGGGACCTGGGCTGGTCCCGGATCGGAGACGTGGTCGATGAGCGTGTTCGAGGGTGTAAGCGACCGGAGCGAGGCCGCCAGCTACGAGACGCTCGCCGAGAGGCTTCTCGTCGAGGGGGTCGACGGCACGGCGACGATCGTCCAGATGCAGGCGACCGGCAAGCGCGTGAACAGCGAGCCCGAGCTGCTGTTCGAGCTGGTTCTCAGCGTCGGCCACAGCCAGTCGACGGTCAACCATCTCCAGGTCGTCTCGGACCTGATCGGCCGGCTGCGGTCCGGCGCCCAGATCGCCGTCAAGGTCGACCCGGACGACCACTCCCAGCTGATCATCGGCCTCGCGGGATAGCTCGGCGACGGTACGCCAGGGGCTGGCCGGGCGATGGAGCCAGCCGGATCCGAACCGGCGACCTCCGCCTTGCAACGACCTGGGGAACCGTGCGCGGATTGCATCCGCCTTGCAAGTGCCAGTTTCCGCGAGCTTGCGAAGCTCGCGGAGAAGCTAGACGAATAGCGGGCCGAGCGGCGGGCGTTCGGCAAACGCCCCGGCGCGACGACCAAGGCGGTGCCAATCCCGACCGCCAAAGCCCCAGGGCATCTACGCCGAGAGATGGTCTCCACGAGGAAGACGAGACAGTCTGTGGCCAACGACCTCGCTCTCCAATTGGCGCATAACGGCGCAGAAAGCCCAGCACAGCTACCGCGAGTCCCCCCCCCCGGGAGAAAAAACTCTGACCTAGCAGGGAGTTCCTTTAGTGGAGCCAGCCGGATCGAACCGGCGACCTCCGCCTTGCAAAGGCGGCGCTCTTCCAGCTGAGCTATGGCCCCGCGCCAGGAAGTGTAGGCACGGCGACTCAGTCGTCGAAGTCGAAGTCCTTCGGCGGCTTCTGCTCGAACCAGAGCCGGTCGGCCTCTGGAGCCTCCTCGAGGAAGTCGGGAGTCTCCTCGAGCAGGTCCTCTTCGGACCGAGGCCGGGCCGGCTCCCCCCGGTCCAGCTCCTGCTCCTCTGGCTCCCAGTCCTCCTGCTCCTCCTCGTCCTCCTCATCGACCTCGCTTGGCGCCTCCAGGGCCTGGTCCAGCTCGTCGGAGAGTCGCTGTTCCTCGAAGAAGTCGTCGTCCTCTTCCTCGTCCGCCTCGGCCGCGGCGGCGCCCGTATCCTCGCCGCCCGCCTCGACGTCGCCTGACTGCTCCAGGCCCGAGAGTGGGTCGACGGGGGCAAGGCGAGGCTCGCCGATCCCCTCCTCGATCAACTCCTCCTCCGAGGGCGCGGGCGCTGATGTCGCCAGCTCCTCCTCCACGTCGTAAAGCTCGGTCGGCTGCTCGGCGATCGCCTGTCGCTCCTGCGTGGATGGTCCCTCCGAGGGCTCCCCTGGCCCGGGTTGCGGGGCCTCCTGCAGGTCGGCGATCTCAGCCGCCGACTCGCGGCGCGCGGGTGCCTTCTCGGCAACCTCCGGCTGCTTCTCCTCGGTGGCTTCGGGCTCCTCCTCCGCAAGCTCCTGCTCCGGCGCCGGCTCCGCGGTGGAGATCTCAGCCGTCTCCGGCTGGGCAATGAATTCGGTCGGCGCCTCGGCGAGCTCCTCGGGCATGGCCTCCTCGCTGCCCGGCCGCTCCGACAGACCGAACGCCTCGTCCTCGAGCTGCTTCAGCTCGGACGCACCGGCGCCGTGCTGGCGCTTCAGCTCCAGATGCTCTCTGATTGCCTCGTCGAAAATGCCCATGACTGCGTTCCCCGGGGAAGCTAAAGCCTATGCGGTTATCCTTGCGGTTGCGAGGCCATTGGGACGATCCTCCCAGGGCACGCGGGGCTATAGCTCAGCTGGAAGAGCGCCTGGATCGCACGGCTCACGCAGCAATTTCCCACGCGCTGCCTGAGTGCCGCGTTGGTTGACTCGTTTAGCGAGTGCGCAGGTCGCTGACCTCGCAGGGGAGCTCCTCGTCCAGGCCAACGATCTCCGGGCCGCCGGTGAGAAGCACAGCCCCCTCAGCTGCTGCCAGGGCGACGGCAAAGCAATCGGCAAGCGCCATCGGGTGCTTCGCCTTCAGCTCCGCAGCGGCCCGCATCGCCGACACACCCGGTAGGTGCTCGGTGATCTGGGGGCGAAGCTCCTCCAGCACGCGATCCGCCTCTTCCTTGCCATGGTCACGAGCCGTCCGGTAATGGACCTCCACCAGATTGATCCAGCTCATCGCCGGGCGTTCGCGCTTCAGCGTCTCGTCCACCACACCGGCGGCAGGCTCGTCGCCATCCAGCCACGACAGCACGGCCCAGGAGTCCAGGCAGGACGACACGAGCTACCGCGGCTCTTTGCGGCGATCCTCGAGCAGGCGGGAGGCCATGCCGCTGCCGGCGAACCTTCCGCGCAGCTTTGCGCGGCGGTCAGCCCTACGGACGACGATCCCGTCCTCGACCGGCTCAAACGAGACGTCTGAGCCGGGACCGAGGCCGGCCTGATCGCGCAAGCCTTTAGGGATCACGACTTGCCCCTTGGCACCCATCTTCTGAGTCATACGCCTGGAGTATAACGTGGCTAGACTGTCGTCCAACAGTGGGGCCGCGTGCTTATGACCCTACGCCTGGCTAGCTGCCAGGAGACTCGCTTTCCCCATCGACAAACTCGCCGATCGCCTTCGCCAGCGCAACCGGCTGGTCCTCGGGGATCAGGGTGTAGCAGTCGGGAAGCTCGACCAGCCGGCTGTTCGGAAACGCTTCGGCGAGCTCGCGGCCGGAGCGGTTGGGCATCATCTTTCCCTCCTCGTCCCAAACGACCAGGACCGGGCGCTTGAAGGAGTCGAGCGCGGACGACGCGGCGCGCATCGCCCGTTTGCCGTTCATGGCATCGCCCGCGTACTTGCGCAGGTCGCGGCGAATACCCTCGGGGCGCTTCAGCGGCTCCAGCCATTCGCGCATCAGCTCGTCGGGAACGCCCCGCTTCGACATCTGCCCGTAGACGAAGGGCAGGTTCCGGATGCGGCGACGGAGCAAGACCTGGCGCATCAGCGAGATGCCTCCGGGCATCTTCGCGGAGGCCCAGACCGCCATGCCGCCAAGCCCCGGCGGATAGTTGTCGGCGGTCTCGCAGGAGACCAGGACAAGCCGCCCGACCCGATCCATCAGGCCGTCGGCGATCATCGTCTGCGCGGCGCTCCAATCGTTGAAGCAGAGCGTGACGTCGCTCAGGTCGAGCCGCTCGATGAGCCCGGCGAGGATGCGGCCCATGCCCCGCAGCGAGAGGTCGGCGTCGGGCTTCATCGGCCGGCGGTGGGAGCCGAGCGGCAGCGTCGGCGAGACGCAGCGGTACTCGGGACTGAGCTCAGCGACGACCTTGCGCCAGTGGCGGCTGTCGGAGAGGCCGTGCACCATGACCATCGTCGATCCCTCGCCGCCCGTGTCCTCGTACTCGATGACCCCGGCCGACAGCTCGACCTCCGGCATCTCTCACCCCCTGTCCTTGATTTGATAGATCGCTCTAGTATGCGACAACCTAGCATTGACCGCTGGAGCAAGGTCGGAGACGAGGAGGTCGTGTGGCAAGCGATACCAAGGATCGAATCGGAGACGAGCGGGGAGCTGTTTCGCCGCCAGGGCTACATGGGCACGGGCGTCAAGCAGATCGTCGAGGAGGCGGGCGCTCCCTTTGGCTCGCTCTACCACTTCTTCCCCGGCGGCAAGGAGGAGCTGGGCGCCGAGACGATCCGCCGCTCCGGGGCGCTCTACGGGCTGCTCTTCGTCGAGTTGGTCGGACCCGACGTCGACTTGGTCACCGGCGTCAGCAACTTCTTCGCCGGCGCCGCGCAGACGCTGCGCGAGACCGACTACGCCGACGCCTGCCCGATCGCGACGGTCGCCCTGGAGGTGTCGAGCACCAACGAGGAGCTGCGCCAGGCGTACGCCGACGTCTTCGACGTCTGGATCTAAGGTGGAACCGAGCGCTTCGTGGCCGAAGGTATCCAGCGGAAGGAGGCCCGGCGGCTCGTGATCCAGATGCTTGCTGCGCTGGAGGGTGCGTTCGTGCTCAGCCGCGCGCTGCGGAGCACCGAGCCCGTAGAGCTCGCAGGAAGGGCGGCCGCCGAGCTGATTCGATCAGCGCTCGCCTGAGTCACGCTCGCAGTCAGCAGTCGGCTTCTCACGTCAGGAGGCATTGCCACTTCTCGGAAAGAAGCCTACGATCAGTGCGAGCACTACAAACAGAGCGCTACTCAGATGACCAGGTCGCAGGGCCCGACAGAGCGCCCCCGCAACCGGCGGGTACAGGAGAGCCCAGGCGCCGAATGCGCACGCCGGGCATAGGCGGAGCAGGGCGCCTGCGTACCGCTGGCGGGGAGCCAAGAAAACTGCTGTCTACTGCCTGCGCAGGGGGGCGGCGGCGAGGCTGACCGGGCGCTCGATGGGCGATTATCTTGCGAGCCCGATGGTGCAGACGCCGTGGGGGACCGTGATGTGGATCTTCGCCGGATTGACGTCGCTGAGCCCGTAGAGGTCGAGGGCCGTCTCATGGGAGAGAGCGCCATGCGCCCCCCGCGGCCAGAGCGTCGCCTCCATTATCTGGCGGATCGACAGGCTTCCTTCCGCGGAAAGCAAGCGCGAACTCGGTGGCGGGCGCGGACGCCTGCGTCTCGTCCCGAGCAGGCACGTGAGCGGCGTCCGCCTACACGCTCGCAACTACGCGAAGGCAGGTGACAGGACGCTTGCCCGGCCGAGCATCGCCTGCCCGAGCCGCCCCGGGGCTCGCGACCCCAGCGCAGCTCAATGGATCTTGCCGGAGAGGACATCGTTACCGGGTGATCACGTGTATCAAGGATATGTCGCCCTGCTGCGCGACGCCGCCGGCTGACACCATCAGCTCTACGCCGCTGGGCGAGGGTCCGTACCCAATCACAGTGATGTGCGTGAGCGCGGGCTCACCAGCACAGATCGGGCCGGTGCGTATTTCCAGTGGCGACGGCGCTGGCGCTTCTTCAGAGCCACATGGCGGCAGCGATGCGCTCGTCGTCGTGCCGGACACAAAGAACGCCTTCTTCCCGACCTTCAGCGCCCTGCTCACGACGCCGAACTGCTCGTGTTCCCGTGTGGCCGATTGCACGGCGTCGCGTTCGGCCACGGAAAACAGTTTCTTGCTCCAGGGGACGATCTGGATCGTGAGCGCAGGTTTGTAGTGCCCAGGCCTTTGGCCCGTAAAGACGCAAAGGTTGCCGGCCTCTTGATGAGCCCCAGCGGGCCGGTCCCCACCAGATGCGCGATTGCGCTGCGCGACAGAGCCGAGCAGGCCGGGATTCTCGGTGAGCTCTTGTGAGACGCGGCCACGAATGTGGGGAGCGCCATCGACGCCGCGAGCATCACAAGCAGGGCGCTCCTCGTGGCGCGCCTGCGCGTGCGCGTTATGGGCGCTCGAGAGCCGCGGCCTCGCATGCGGACCGAGAGTATCAGCCACCCGGCCGTGCGCAGCCATCGCTCTTTCGCCCGCTCCAAGGGGGTGCCATTGGCGGAGATAGAGGAACAGATCGACCAGCTGCTCGCCGTCGGAGTCGGCGAGAACCGGCGCTTAGCGCGAGGGCAGACCTGCATCCGCGAGACGCACGGCGATCCATTTCTTGACAAGCGCCTTCGGCAGGGGGCGGTCGATCGGGAAGTGCAGCGAGCTCTTGGTCATCGTGTAGCCGTCGAGCTCATCGGCAAGCTGGCCGAGGACAGAGCCGCTGAAGGGCAGGTAACTCAGGTGATTCTTGAACGCCGCAAATCCCGCGATTACCTTGCCGTGCAAACGGAACGCGGGGACGCGGTATGAGATCCCCTCTTCGGCCTCTGGGACGATCTCGAGAATTGTGTGGCGCAGCTCTTGAAGCGTCGTGCGCTTCGGCTCCTCGAGATCGCGCAGGTAGCTGTCGACCTGCTCGGCGGACATCCCTGCGCAGTGTAGGGGCGCATGCCTGGCGCCGCCCCGTCACTCCAACCGCGCAGGCTGGGCATTGCCGCGCCAGCCAAGAGTGCGCCGCTGGGCCGGCGGCAGCTTGCTCTCCCATGCCGAGTCCGACGCCGGCCAGGTAGACGGAGATCGGGGATTCGGCCAGAGGCGCAAGTGAGCGTTGTGGAAGCGAGGCGACCTCAGCCAAGGGTGCCATAGGATCGCGCCGTGCCGTTCACTCTCAGGAACCTCAAGGGGGACCTGGAGGACCTCGGGTCCAGGTTCGACGGCGCGCCGGACCTGGAGTTCCGCTTGGCGACCGAGGCGCTCGAGCTCGAGAAATCCGGCCTGAGCTACCAGCGCGTCCCGCCCAACTATCGCTTTCCGTACGGCCACACGCACAAGAAGCAGGAGGAGGTGTACGTGGTCCTGCGCGGGAGCGGGCGGATGAAGCTCGACGACGAGATCGTCGGGCTCAAGGAATGGGACGCGGTGCGCGTCCCGCCCGGTACGTGGCAAGGCTACGAGGCCGGGCCGGAGGGCCTCGAGATCCTCGTCATCGGCGCGCCCAATCTCGGCGAGGCTCCGCGCGAAGACGTCGATGGCCAGCGCGATTGGTGGGCTGACTAGCGCCAGATAGGTGAAGATGAAGCGGGAGAAGAACTCACTCAGCTGAGGGCAGTGCACTCTCCCCTTCTTGCCCGTCGACAGCCGTCCTAGGCGGCAGCGGCTGACGTGCCGAGCCGCAGTATTGCGATCGCCTGGCGGACAGAAAGGGTCGTGGCAGGTACTGAGTCCTCAGGTACGCTCGCTACGACATCGACGTGAGCGAGCTTGCTCCGACGGCGATCCTGGTGACGTCGCCCCCGCCCTGCGCGTCGAAGTAGAAAATCGTGACGCGCCGGGTCGGACCGTGGCGCGTGCAGCTCTTCCATGGACGGTTCGGGTTGCTGTCTTGGCTGGCGGCGCAATGCAGCGACGGATAGGCGCCTTCAACCTCGGCGGTGGTCGAGGTGACCCGAATGTGCTGCGGTGTCTCGTAGCCGACGTTGCTCGTCTCGCCGCCGAAGTTCTTCGCAGATCGCGAGGACCCTTTGAAGAAGAAGGTCAGGCCCAGCTTCGACCAAAGCTCGCCCCGCACCCCCTTTCGGCCTATCACGAGGCCAGGGCCGAGCAGGCCTTCGACTTGCGCGCGGGTCATGCCGACTGAAACCGCGCCGATCGATTTACCAAGCACTATGTGGTAGTTGGTGAGCTTCGCCTGCGCGACTCCGGTCGCCACAAACGCGATCGCAAGGATCGCGAACATGCGGCTGAGAGGCCAACGCGGGGACACAAACGAACCGTAGCATCGCCCCCAGGCCGCACAGCGGCGCAGGAACTCGCCTCGAACCGATGCCTCGATCGGACGATGGGCCGTCTGACCCACGGGCAAAGCACTTTTCCTTGTGCGGCCGAGCGGGAGCAAGCGCGCCGTCCCCATCCGCACCGCATGTCGAGAATGTGGCGGCGGCTCCGACTTACCTGTGAACGCGCCAATCTGGGTGCGACGAGACAAGGAGAAGCGAGATGAAGTTCATGAGGCTGCAGAACTACGGCGGGGTCGACGAGAGCATTCCCCCGATGAGCTCCTGGACGCCAGAGGAGATCGAGGCCCACATCGCCTACCAGCACGATCTCAACGACGAGCTGACCGAGCGCGGCGAGTTCGTCGAGGGCCAGGCGCTGACGGCGCCGGAGCAGGCCAAGTTCGTCGTCTCCGACGGCGTCGCCGCGCCGGTCGTCACCGACGGCCCGTTCCCGGAGTCAAAGGAGCTGCTCGCCGGTTACCGGATAGTCGACGTCGACTCGCTCGATCGGGCGATCGAGATCGCCGCCAAAGGCTCGGCGGCGCCGCAGGTCCTCGCCGCGGTCGTGCGCCGCTTCGGCGACTTCGCCGACTCCGAGGACGCGGTGCAGGAAGCGATGCTCGCCGCGGCCACGCAGTGGCCGCTCCAGGGGACGCGAGTTTCTGCAGGTCGAGATAGGCCTGCTGGGGCGTGCGTTCGGTCACGCCAGCAGAGGCTCCATCATCTCGGCCATGACCGAGCCGACTCGCAGCCGGCGCGCCAGCGCCAGCAGCTCGCCTGGCTTCGCGTCACCACCCTGCAGGTAGCGGCGCAGCGCTGAGAGCGCCAGATCACGTCCCACCCGCGAGCGAAGCCGCAGAAGGTCGACGACCGTTCGCTCCTTGGAGCTTATGGCGATCGTCTCGCCCGACTCGACCCTCCACAGGACGCGCCCCAAGGAGAACATCGCGGCAGCAAAGACATGGACCCGTGTCGGCGGGTAGGCGATCTGCGGGCGGTGCTTGCCGCGCGCGATCGCCAGGTGGACAGAGCCGGGCATCTCGTCGCTTAGGCCCCAAAAGCTCGCGGCTGAGTTGAGGCAGATCATTGCCTCCGGTGCCCTCCGGCACACGGCGACTAGGAGGCTTGGGGCCGAAATGCCCGATCTGTCGTACGCCAGCGGAAACCCAAAGCCCATGCGGGTATCCTTGCCCTGCGAGGCCGCTGGGACGACCCCCTGCGGCTCGCTCGCGGGGCTATAGCTCAGTTGGAAGAGCGCCTGGATCGCACCCAGGAGGTCGCCGGTTCGAGTCCGGCTAGCTCCATACCCAGAAGCTCCTGCACGTCGGGGACTTCTGGCATTCCGCGTCAGCCATCGCACAGAAACTCGGTGAGGACGACGGCGTTGTTGTGCTCTTCGTCGCGCGCGGCGTAGAGCACAGTCACCGCGCCGCTTGCGGCGCGGTGACGCAGCTCACCAAGGCGCTCTGAATGGGCGGCGAGCTCGCCACGGTAGCGGGAGCGAAACTCAGCAAAGCGCGCCGGGTCGTGGTCGAACCACTTGCGCAGCTCGTCGCTGGGCGCCAACTCCTTGGCCCACTCGTCCAGCTTGGCGCGCCCGCGTGAGACGCCGCGTGGCCAGACGTGGTCGACCAGCACGCGGTAGCCGTCGCCCTCCTCGGGCGGATCGTAGACGCGCTTGGCGCGCACATCGAGGGCCATCTCTCCGTCCGTGCCTACGGGGGCCAGGTCCAGCTGACGAACAGGAAGGTGTTGATGACCAGCAGCGGTGCGCAGATCGCGATTACCGTCCGCACTCGGCGCCGCTCGGTTGCCCAGAGCGCCAGCGCTATCCACAGCGGGAACATCACCAGGGTGAAGCGGGGCAGCGACTTCAGCGGGTCGTTGCCTGCCGGCACCGAGACCGCCGCCGCGAGGCTGAGCGCCGCGAAGGCGGTGTAGGAAAGCGGCAGTCGCTTCCAGCAGATGCGCAACAGCGCCAGGGCTAGGACGAGGAAGGTGAACTCCACCACGTGCCGCATCTGCCCGCTCACGGTGACGTGGGCGGCGAGGCGCGGGTCCAGACCCGGAATCGCCGCGACCAGCGCCCGAACCACGGCCCACGCCCCGAGCGGGATGCCAGCCAGCGGGATGAAGTGCCTGCCCCAGTGCAGTTGGTGGGAGAACGGATCAAACGGATTGCCGGTTTCGATCTGCAGAAAGGCCATGTAGGTGAGCAGGCCCAGCGGCACGAGAGCGGCCCAGAGGACGTCGCCACGCGGCCGGTAGCGGGGCCGGAAGCCCGCCCCCGCCCAGTCGGGCTCGCGGTCGGGCCGTGGGCCGTAGAGGTAGAAGATCAGCAGCGGGACCAGCAGCAGGATCCCGCCGTTGCGGCTCGCCGCGGCGAGCCCACCCGCGAGGCCTGCCAGCGCCCAGCGGCCCTGGCGCGCGGCGTAGAAGCAGCCGACCGCGAGGAGCAGGAACAGCGACTCGGAGTACACGGCCGAGAGCACCAGGGAGACCGGCAGCCAGGCGACGATCCAGACCGTGTTGTGGGCGATCCGCTCGTCGCCGAACTCGAGCGCGACCAGCCGACGCAGCAGGTAGAGGGCTCCGATCGCACAGGCGCAGGAGATGGCGATCCCGACGACCGCGTAGAGGCTGTGTCCGAAGAGAGCGGCGCCAAGGGCGACCAGCCCCGGGTAGAGGGGGAAGAAGACGGTCTGGGGAGAGAGGACGTAGCCGGTCCGGGCGATGCCCAAGTACCAGGCCGAGTCCCAGCGCGTCCCCGGCGCGATCATGAAGTTGCCGATCGTCTGGTGGAACGGCATGGTCAGATGCGAATGGTCGAGCTGGGCGGTGGCGTCCGGCCTCCAGCCGAGGAGCAGCACCGCGGCAATCCCGGCTGCCCAGACCAGTGCCCGCGAGGAGAAAAACGCGGCCAGCACATCGCGCACCGCCTCCCGGCGTTCGTCCCTCAACTGTAGGTGCGCAACCTCACCGACGGTGGCTGCTGTGATCGGATCCGTCGCTGCGGCAGCGGGAAAGCCAAGTTCGGGAGCCGTAGAATCGTTAGCGTTCAGCTTGGGCTCGCCTTCCCTCGTCTAGAAGCATCGGCGGCGACACCTCTGGTCCGGAGTTGTTGGGCTGTTCTCGCTCTCATCGTGGCTTTAACGGGCTCGGCGCTTCACCGCCACATGAACGAGACCGCGATGCAGTCCACAGTCGCAATAGAGCCCATCCGACCGCCTAATCGCTGGTCGGCAGAATACAGCGCCACAACCACGCGGCGCTTCCGGCCCCCTCACTGCACGATGCGGTACTTGAGGTGCGCGACTCCTGGTGCCTCGACCGCGCGAATCTGTTCGAGCTTCAAGCCGGCGACGGTGCCGTCGAACAGCCGCTCCCCGCCGGCGAGGAGGACCGGAGCGACGTGAAGCTCCATCTCGTCGACGAGCCCCGCGGCGAGGTACTGCTGGGCGACCCTCGCGCCGCCCGCGAGCGAGACGTCCCTTTCGCCGGCGGCCTCCCTCGCCCGCTCGAGCGCGGTCTCGATGCCGCCGGTGACGAAGTGGAAGGTCGTCCCTCCCTGCATCTCCAGTGGCTCGCGGAAGTGGTGGGTGAGGACGAAGACCGGGTGGCGATAGGGAGGGTCGTCCCCCCACCAGCCCTGCCAGGGATCGTCACCCCAGGGGCCCCTGACGGGGCCGAACATGTTCCGGCCCATGATCGTCGCGCCGACGTTCTCGAAGCACTCCCTCATCACCGGCGTGCTGGCGTTGACCTCGCCGCCCTCCTCGCCGTGCATCTCGCGAAAAACCGCGAGCGGGAAGAACCACTCGTGCAGCTGCATGCCCCCCACCCCGATCGGGTTCTCCTCGCTCTGGTTCGGGCCGGCGACATAGCCGTCGAGTGACATCGCGATGTTGAAACGCAGCTTGGTCATTGGGCCTCCTTGCGAGGTGTGACCCGCAGGTGCCGCGAGAGCCAGTCGCCAGCCAGCTCCGCGACCCGCTCCAGGGCGCCGGGCTCTTCGAACAGGTGGGTCGCACCGGGGACGACAGCGACCTCGTGCTCACAACGCAGCGACCTCGCCGCCTGCTCGTTCAGCTCCAGCACCTGCCAGTCGGCTCCGCCGACGATCAGCACGGTCGGTGAGGCAACCTCTTCGAGGCTCTCGGCCGCGAGGTCCGGGCGCCCTCCACGGGAGACCACGGCACGGATCTCGCCGCCGATCCGAGCCGCGGCGCGGAGCGCCGCGGCGGCGCCCGTCGAGGCGCCGAAGTAGCCGATCGGAAGGTGCCCCAACTCCTCTGCGCCCTGCGCCCAGCGAGTGACGGCGAGCAGACGCTCAGCGAGCAGCTCGATGTCGAAGACCTTGGCGCGATCGAATTCCTCCTCGGTGCTGAGGAGGTCGAAGAGCAGCGTCGCCAGCCCCGCCTCGTTGAGGGACTCTGCCACCTCACGGTTGCGGGGACTATGCCTGCTGGAGCCACTGCCGTGGGCGAAGATGACGAGGCCCGCAGCGCGCTCGGGGAGTCGCAGGTCGCCGGCCAGACGCAGCCCCGGAGCCGCTTCGATCTCGACCGACCGCTCGGTTGCCGGAGGCGGGTCGACCGGGCTGACAGCGGTTTCCGCTGACCCACGGGCGGCCTCCAGCAGTTCGACAACCTCCTCGTCGCCCAGCTGTCCGAAGTCGATGTAGAACTGGCCGATGCCGAAGAAGCCGTGGGGCTGGTAGAGGCAGACGACTTCGTCGAAGTCATCGCCGAGACGCTCCTCGGTCCCCGGGGGGGCGACGGGAACCGCGAGGATCACGCGTGTGGCGCCGCGAGCTTTCAGAGCTCGGCCGGCGGTCACCGCGGTGCCGCCGGTGGCGATCCCGTCGTCGACCAGGAGCGCCGTCCGCCCCTTGACCGAGAGCGGCTCCCGCTCGCCGCGGTAGAGCCGCTGCCGCCGCTCCAGCTCCGCCGACTCGCGGGCGACGACGGCCTCCAGCTCCGCGTCGCTGATGCCAATCAGCTCCGCGTCCTCCGTGCGGACGAAGCGGACGCCACCCTCGGCGATCGCACCGATCCCGTACTCGGGATTGAAGGGCGCCCCCAGCTTGCGAACGAGCAGGATGTCGAGCGGGGCCGCGAGCGCCTTCGCGACCTCGAAGCCGACCGGCACTCCGCCGCGCGGCAGGGCGATCACCATCGGGTCGGTGTCGCGGAAACGCTCCAGCGCAGCGGCGAGGCGACGGCCGGCCTCTCGGCGATCCATGAATAGAGCGAGCCGCTCCGCCATGACAGCCTCAGTAGCGCAGGAGCGCGGCGACGTTGCCCAGCGCGTCCAGCGCCTCGCTCTCGACGACGACGATCTCCGCCGACTGCGCCAGGGCATCCTCCACCGCCTGCTCGAATCGGTCCTCGGTGGAGCCCCTGCTGACCAGCAGCGTGGCCACGCGACGATCGCCCAGCGCGGCGAGGACCTCGTTGGGCCCGGCGACAGACTTGTTCCCGGTTCCCAGCCCTTCCATGACGTGACCGATTGCCTCGCGCTCGCGCCGCGAGCGCTCGTCCGCCATAACGGCGCCGACATGCTCCAGCACCTGCTCGGCGGAGGAGTGCTCGACATCGACCTCAGCGTGCCCCACCAGGCGCTCGCGCAGATAGGGATGCAGCTCCGCATCGACCAGAGGCCAGATCTCCGCCGGCCCACCGACCACGAGGCGATCGACGGGACGGCTGCGGTGCAGCGCGAACAGACGCTCGCAGACGTGCCCTATGTGGTCCTTCGCTTCTTTTTCGATGCCCCGCTGGAAGCGCGCCTGCGACCAACCGCCCTGCGCGTGCCAGCGGTGCACTTCGTCATCGACGTCGCCCACCTCGGCCAGCGCGACATCCGTTCCCACGAAGATTCGCCCGTGCTTGCGGCTGACCAGGACAACCGCCCAGCGGGGGCCGGGCTGCGCCTCGGCCAGCGGCTCCAGGGCCGCCCTGTCGTTCAGGGCCGCCGCGACCGCGAAGTCCGGCGAGCGTCTGAGCCAATACGCCCGCAACTCGCCCGAGTCCTCGCAGAAGATGGCCACGGCTTGCACGGTGTGGTCTGGGAGCGGAGCGTCCTCGAGCCCCTGGCGAACTCGGTCCAGGCAGGAATCCAACGCCCTCTCGGCCGATGCCGCATCGATCCCATGCTTCCGCAGCCGGCGCTCTGCCTCGTCCAATCGTGAGCCGAGCTCGATGCGGCGAAGGTGAGGGCCAGACGTATGCGGAGGGTCGACACGCAGGTAAACGCTCAGCACCCGGTGGCCGGGGCCGCCCATCCGGGCCAGGCGCCGCAACTCCTCCTGGTTGACCTCGCGCAGCTCCATCGGCCGGCTCAATTCTCGCAGTCCAATTGGGCGAGTCATCCGCGTAATCCCGGCTTCTTGCTCGCGGCTTTCCCCCGATGGCGGGGCCGCCATAGAGGAAGCCTGGTCATCACGGCCTCTTCAAAGCTGGGGATCTCCGCGCCGAATGAGGCCGCGGCGCCTCATTGGTCCACCTCGGTTGAGAGCCCGCGGCGCAACCTGGCAAGGCCAAGCACGCCGCCGAGGCCCGGAACCCAAAAGGCGATCGCGTGGTAGACGAGCACTGCCGCGGCCGCATCGATCGGCGAGATGCCATAGATGACGAGTGTGCCGACCAGCCCGCCGTCGAGCACGCCGATGCCAGCGGGGACCGGGATCAGGTTGGCGAGGTAACCGATGATGTAGCCGAGGACCAGGGGCGCCATGGGCGGGCGATCCCCGAGTGCGGCAAACGTCGCCCAGAGGACCGCGACGTCGAAGGCGAGATAGCCGATGGCGCCCAGCAGGCGCCAGCTTGGCCGGCGCAGCGCATCCTCGGCCTCGCGGATCCCGTCGATCAGATCGCTGATCCAGGCGGGACCTCCGGGGCGTGCCGTCCGTCCTCCCCTGCGTGCCGGAAGGGCAAGGACAACCCCTGTCGCCAGGCAGCCGGCGAGGATCGGAAGCACCCCGCGCACGAAATCGTCGGGGCCGGCCGAAACCCCCGTGACCAGCAGGACCCCGGCCGCGATCATCGCGGCGACGCTGGCGGCGCTGGTGAGGAAGAAGAGCGCGCTGGAACGCTCGACGATGCGACGCGTGGACATCCCCGTGAGGTGCATGAGCCAGCCGCCGATGGCGAGCCCGCTGACTCCCCCAGCCGGCAGGAGCACGCCCGAGGCCATCTCGGTCCAGGCGAGCAGGCGGGCCTGGCGCGCCGGAACACGATCGAAAAAGAGGCGGAAGACGACGACGAAGCTCAGGCAGGAAGCCAGCTCGAAGGCCATGGCCACCACGATCCAGCTCGCGCTCATGTGGCGAATCTCGCTGAGCACGTCGCGAAGCGGCGGGACCGCAAGCAGCAGGCCGAGGACGAAGATGGCCAGCAGCAGCGCAACGGCGACACGCCGCCAGATCCAACGACGGCTCAGCGCCGGCTCGCGCGCGCCGGCGTCGGAGCGACGCTGGGCTGCGCCGCCTCTCATCGATCCGCTCAGTCTCCGCTCTCGGCCTCGGCCGCGAAGCGGGCGCTCTCCTCAGCCAGCACCCGCAACCCTCGCATCATCTCGGCGCGGGCGCGGGCCGAGAGGCGCTCGAGAGCACGGCGCATCGGCTCCATCACCTGGCGCGCCCAGGCGTTCACCGGCTGGCGGCGGTCGTCGCTGATCGTGACGATGGTGCGGCGGCGATCGCGCTCGTCCTCGCTGCGGGTGACGAGGCCCGCGCGGCTCAGCTCTCCCACCAGGAGGCTGGTCGTGGCCACGCTCAACCCCACGCGCTCGGCCAGCTCGCTGACGCTGAGGCCGCCGTCCAGCGCCACCGCGAAGAGGACCGGTGCGTGGCGCGGCCCGAGCTGCCCCCGCTCGGCCGCTTCGCGCAGCGCCGGGACCGGAGCGCCACCGCGCCGCTTGGCCGCGTGAAAGACCTCGGTCAGTAGGGTGGCAAGCTCGACGGCGCTCTCGTCGAGGCCTGGTTCCCGCTTCGACCGGGTCGAGCTCGCCGTCATCTCCGTGCTAAAACTCCGTCGTAATTCAAAGTATTTGAATTCTGAAAGGTTTGGAAGCTAGTGTACCGACCCTGCGGGAGGCAACATTGAGCGCCGCGAAGCCGACCAGGGCCGGCCTCCCGGCTCGCGTCGCCGGCTGGACGATCGCCCACCGCCGCGTCACCCTGGCCTGCTGGCTGGTGATTCTGATCGTCGTCTCGATCGGGGCGCGTGCAGTCGGTACCCGCCAAGCCACCAACTTCACCCTGCCGGGGACCGATACCCAGCGGGCGATCAACCTGCTGAAGCGCGAATTCCCAGCACAGGCGGGCGACGAGGACCAGATCGTCATGCGTGCCACCGCGGGGAGGGTCGACGCGCCGGCGCCGCGCGCCCGGCTCTCGCGGATGCTGCGCCAGGTAGCGAGGTCGCCCCACGTGAGCGGCGTGGTCAGCCCATTCAGCCCGCAGGGCTCGGGCGCGATCTCCAGAAACGGCCGCATTGCGTTCGCGACGGTCGACTTCAACCAGCGCGCCAACCAACTGCCCAAATCTGCCATCGACCGGGTCATCTCCCTCGCCCAGGCGTCCCGCTCCGCCCGGCTCCAGGTGGAGCTCGGCGGTCAGGCGATCCAGCAGGCACAGCAGCGCTCCTTCGGCCTGACCACGGCAATCGGCATCTTCGCCGCGATCGTCGTGCTGCTGATCAGCTTCGGCTCGCTGGTGGCGATGGGGCTGCCGGTCGTCACCGCGCTGCTCGGCCTGGGCACCGGCGTGGGGCTGATCGCCTTCGGGTCCCAGGTCTTCGATATGCCCGACTTCGCCACCGAGCTGGCGGTGATGATCGGCCTTGGGGTCGGCATCGACTACTCGCTGTTCATCGTCACGCGCTTCCGCGAGAACTACCACCGGGGCGACGACGTCGATGCGGCTGTCGTGGTGGCGATGGACACGGCCGGGCGGGCGATCGTCTTCGCCGGCTGCACCGTGATCATCGCGCTGCTTGGCATGTTCGCCCTCGGCGTTGCCTTTCTCCACGGCGTTGCCGTGGCCGCCTCCCTCGCGGTGCTGATGACGATGCTCGCCGCCCTCACGGCCCTGCCCGCGCTGCTCTCCCGCTTCGGGGAGGGGATCGGCACGCCGTGGCGGCGCAACCGCCGCAGGCAGGAGCCGCCGGAGGCCGCAGGCGCGGCCGTCCCCTCGGGCTTCTGGCCGCGCTGGGCGCTGTTGATCCAGCGCCACCCCTGGCCGGCGGCCTTCGCCGGACTGGCGATCATGCTCCTGCTGGCGACCCCCGTGCTCTCGATGCGCCTGGGCAACAGCGACGCCGGCAACGACCCGCGCGGTCAAACCACGCGGAGGGCATACGACCTGCTCGCCGAGGGCTTCGGCAAAGGCTTCAACGGTCCCCTCCAGGTGGTGACGACGCTGCCGCGCACCAACGACCGGGGGGCGCTTGCCCGCATCTCCGCGAAGCTGAAGGGCGACCCGGACATCGCCTCCGTGTCGCCGGCCCAGCTGACGCCAAACGGGCGCACCGCGGTGCTCCTCGCCTACCCCCGCTCGGCGCCCCAGGACCAGGCGACCACTGAACTCGTCAACCGCCTGCGCAACACCAGCCTGCCACCGGTGGAGAGCAGCACCGGGACGTCGATCCTGGTGGGGGGCGTGACCGCGGGGGGGATCGACTTCAGCCATGTGCTCAGCGCCAAGCTGCCGCTGTTCATCGGGATCGTCGTGCTGCTCTCGGCCCTCCTCCTGCTGATCGTCTTCCGGTCGCTGGTGATTCCCGTGCAGGCGGCGCTGATGAACCTGCTCTCGATCGGCGCCTCGCTCGGCGTCGTCGTGGCGATCTTCCAGCACGGCTGGCTGGGCGGCCTCTTCGGGGCCGAGCCGGGGCCGATCGACTCCTTCATCCCGGTGATGCTGTTCGCGATCGTCTTCGGCCTCTCGATGGACTACGAGGTCTTCCTGATCTCGCGCATCCACGAGGAGTGGACGCACCGCCGCGACCCCTCGGCGGCGATGACGCGCGGGCTCGGCTCGACCGGCCGCGTGATCACAGCCGCGGCGACGATCATGGTCTGCGTCTTCCTCTCCTTCGTGCTGATCGACCAGCGAGTCGTGAAGATGTTCGGCCTCAGCCTCGCCAGCGCCGTCTTCCTCGACGCCTTCGTCGTGCGCAGCCTGCTGGTGCCGGCGACGCTGGAGCTGCTGGGCCGGGCGACCTGGATCCTGCCCCCCTGGCTGGACAGGCGACTGCCGCACCTGGCGATCGAGCCGCCCGAGCCGGCGGCCGATGGCCAGCAAGCGTAGGCAAGCGGCGCCTCGTCTTCGCTCCGCGCGGCAGGCGCAACGTGACTGCCGCTATATTAATTGACGTGAACGTAAGAAAGAGATTCCGTGGCGCCGCCGTGGAGATCGAGGCGACGCCATGAGCGTGCCGCTGACCAAGGGGGAGCTGCGGATCGGCGATGTCGCCAAGCTGGCGGGCACCACTCCCCGCACGATCCGCTACTACGAGGAGATCGGCCTGCTGCCCGCGGCGAGCGGCCGCGAGCCCGGCTCCCACCGCACCTACGCGGAGGTCGACGTCGAGCGGCTCACCGAGCTGCTGCGGTTGAAGGACCTGCTCGGGGTATCGCTGGAGGAGCTGAAGGAGCTGGTCGAGGCCGAGGGCGCCCGCGCCGCCCTGCGCCGCGAGTGGCACAGCGCGGCCGAGGACCCGGTCCGCCGCCGCCAGATCCTCGACGAGGCGCTCGGGCACATCGACCGTCAGCTCGAGCTGGCGCGGCGACGGCGCGACGAGATCGCCCGCCTGGAGCAGGAGCTGCTGGCCAAGCGCAAGCGGCTGCGGGAGCGTATGCGGAAGCTCGGCGCCAGCGAGGCGCGGCGATGACAGACGAGCTGAGCGCGATGCACGACGAAGGCCTGAGCGGGCGGGCGCTGCGGACGGTGTTCGCGGCGCTGATGCTCGGCATGTTCCTGGCCGCCCTCGACCAGACGATCGTCTCAACGGCGCTGCCGACGATCGTCGGCGACCTCGGCGGGCTCAACCACCTCTCCTGGGTGGTGACCTCCTACCTGCTCGCATCGACGATCTCGACGCCGGTGTACGGGAAGCTCGGCGACATGGCCGGGCGCAAGCCCGTATTCATGGCGGCGATCCTGATCTTCCTCGCCGGCTCGATGCTCGCCGGGCTGAGCCAGTCGATGCTCGAGCTGATCGGCTTCCGCGCCCTGCAGGGGATCGGCGCCGGCGGCCTGATGGTCGGCGCGCAGGCGATCATCGCCGACGTCGTGCCGCCGCGCCAGCGCGGCCGTTACATGGGGCTGATCGGCTCAGTCTTCGCGGTCGCCTCGGTGATCGGGCCGCTGCTGGGCGGCTTCTTCGTCGACAACCTCTCCTGGCGCTGGGTCTTCTACGTGAACATGCCAATCGGCGCGGTCGCGATCGCGATCGTCGCGCTTCGCCTCCACCTGCACGCCCCGCACAGGCCCCACCGGATCGACGTCCTCGGCGTGACCCTGCTCGCGGGAGGGGTCAGCGCCCTGATCCTGATGACGACGTGGGGCGGCAACCAGTACGCCTGGGGCTCGTCGACGATCCTCGGCCTCGGCGCCGCCGGCGTCATCCTGCTCGCCCTCTTCGTCCGGCAGGAGTCTCGCGCCACCGAGCCGGTCCTGCCGCTCAGCCTCTTCCGCTCGCGTGTCTTCGACGTCGCGAGCGCGATGGGCTTCGCGATCGGGATGGCGATGTTCGGCGCGATCATCTTCATCCCGCTCTTCCTCCAGCTCGTCTACGGCGCCAGCCCGACCAGCTCCGGGCTGCGGATGCTGCCGTTAATGGCCGGCCTTCTCGTCGCCTCGATCGCCTCCGGCCGGGCGATCACGCGCATCGGCCGCTACAGGGCCTTCCCGATCGCCGGCACCGCGATCCTGATCGTCGGCATGTTCCTGCTCTCGCTGCTGCGCGTGGACACCGCGCCCTGGCTGGCCTCCGTCTACATGCTCGTCGTCGGCATCGGGATCGGCCTCGTGATGCAGGTGCTCGTGCTCGTCGTCCAGAACAACGCCCGCCCGCAGGAGATCGGCGTCGCCACCTCGACCGCCACCTTCTTCCGCTCAGTCGGCGGCTCCTTCGGCGTCGCGATCTTCGGGGCCATCTTCGCCTCGCGGCTGAGCGCCGAGCTGGCGGGGCTGCCGCACGCGGTCACCGCCAAGCTGGGCAGCGGCGTCCACCTCAACCCGCAGCAGGCGAGTCACCTTCCCCCGCACGTGCACGAAGCGTTCCTGCAGGCCTTCGCGAACGCCCTGCACGGCGTCTTCCTCTTTGGCGTGGCGATGGCGGCGGTCCCCTTCCTCCTCTCCTGGTTCCTGAAGGAGGTCCCGCTGCGCACCACGCTCACCCACTCATCCGAGCTGAGCGTCGAGGAGGCGGCCGGCGGCGGCACGCCGGAGGAGCGGATCATCGCAACCGACGTCGCTGCCGCTCGCTCTCGCTCCTGAGCGGAGCACCGCTGGGGCGGCCTACGCTGTTGTCGCCGCGCTAGATCCAGCCGAGCACGGGACCGAAGACGACCAGCGCCATGGCGACCAGGGTCGCCATGGCGCCAACCACCCGCAACCGCCGCCGGTTGTCTGGGAGGTCATACACGTAAGCGGCGATGAGGAAGAACCAGAGGTATCCGAAGATGACGATCGGGAAGACGAAGGGGAAGTTCCACCACCAGTACTCCCAGTGAAAGTAGCCGGTGCCGTGGAGCAGCACCTCGACGAAGACGGCGAAGATCGAGAAGCCGAGCGCGATCGTCAGCCGGTTCGGCAGCCCGAGCAGCTTCGCCCGCCGGTCCTCGGGCAGGGTTTTCGCGAAGACGATCCCGGAGATCGCGAACATCAGCGAGATCTCGATCGTCAACCCGATCAGGATCAGGTAGGCCGTGGGGCCGGTCGTGGTCCAGAGTGCGGCGCGGTGGCTGAAGTGGAGGACCAGCGAGTTGGCGATCTCGTTGATCCAGTCGGCGAGCCAGAAGGCAAGGCCGGCGAGGATCACGTCCCAGCGACGTCGCTCGACCTCGACCGCATAGACGTAGAGGACGAGGATGAGCAGCGTGACGACGTACCACTTGAACTGCGTCTGGTCGCGCAGCAATCGCTGCGCCTGGACCGTGAAGTCGGTGACCGCAAGCATCGAGAGCCCGACTCTATCCCGAGTCGGCCTCGATCATGAATCGGAGGAAACGCTCAGAAGGCCGTGATGTTGCGCGGCGTGCCCATGCCGGTCGGGCCGTCGTAACCCGTCTCGCCCGTGCATAGGTAGGCGAGACTCTGGTTGGCGAGGCGCCCCCGGCCCGTGCAGGAGCCGTTGGAGCCGCTGGTGACGTCGTACAGGTTGCCGTTGGAAGAGCCGAATTTGATCGAGCCATTTCCATAAAGGGCGTTGGCGTTGCTTGCTCCATGGCCGGCCAGTCCGTAGACGCCGGCGACGATCTGGGCGGAGGCGCTGGTGCCGCCGAAGACCAGCCAGCCGGACGCTCCGTAGGTGTCGTAAACCTTGACGCCGGTGTTGGGGTCGGCGACCGCCGCGACATCGGTGACGGTGCGCCGCGAGCAGCTGGGATCGGTCTGCCAACCGGGCTTGGGGATGTAGGCCGAGCAGCCGCTGCCGCTGCCGCTCCAGACCGTCTGGGTCCAGGCACCGCTGCTCTGCCGCAGCGAGGTGCCGCCAACCGCGATCACGCTTGCCGCGGCGGCGGGAAACTCGACGCCGTAACCGCTGTCGCCGGAGGAGGCGGTGATGGCGACCCCTTCATGGGCGTAGTGGGCGGTGGCGAATGCGGCCTCCGACCTGAACTCACTGCCGCCGTAGGAGTTGCCGATCGCCACCGGGCTGAATTTTGCCGCGGTGTCGACCGCCGTCGCCAGGTTTTCGTAGCTGTTGGTGTTGGCCTCGACCAGCAGGATGTTGCAGTGAGGGCAAGTCGCCGAGACCATGTCCAGGTCGAGCGAGATCTCCTGCCCCCAGCCCGTGTTGCCGTTGGGATAGGAGCCGGCTTCTCCGGACTGGTTGACCTTGGCGAAGCAGGGGCCGCTCGAAGTGGCCAGTGCGGCGGGGGCGCATTCGCCGATCGCAGCCAGGCCCTCTTCGGCCCGGTAGTGCGCCAGGTCGGCGTAGGCACTGGGGTCGTTGTAGGCGTCGACGATCGCCACCGTCTTGCCGCCGCCGTTGGTTTTCACCGCCCCGCTCAGCCCGTAGGCTGCCTGAAGTTCAGTGGCGCCGTAGCTGACCGCCGACAGGTTGCTGGTGCCCGGCTTATTGCCGCCGGCCCGGTTGTGGCGAATGGCAAAGCAGCCCGCGCGGCCGGCGGCTGGGATGCCGCAGACGTGTTCGTTCACCTGCGTCTGCGCCGATTCTGTCGCCCCCGCGCTCGTGGCAAGAAGCAGCCCGGCGAGCAGGACAGGGGCTCCGACTCCCGCGGCGATGGCTGTGACCCGGCGCAGCACCGGCGCGACGGTACGCGACCGCCGGCCCACCGTCAAGGCTCTGCGGACAATATCTGGCAAAAGTGAGTAGGCGCCTTATCGCGAGCCGGATCGCTCTACCTGTGCGAGCTCTGGCTGACCTGGGTGGTGAGGGTCGCCTTCGGTGCGCCGGAGCCGACCTCTGTCGCCTTCACCGAGAAGCGGAGCGTGCCCTTCTTCAGTCGTGAGACCTTGAGCACTGTGAAGGTGGCGCTCGTGGTCGTGGTGACCTTCAGCTTGCTCGGCTTGCGGTGGCGCGACGACGCAACTGCGAGCGTGCCACCCCGGCCGACCAGTTTCAGCCCGGAGACCTTGAATTTGTCGAGCGGGCTGGCCCAGGTGAGCGTGACCTGAACCGATTTCGTCGCGGCGCCGATCGCGGCGCTGTGCGATTTGCTCTGGCCCTGTGCGAGCTGGTCGGTGAACTGGCGCGGCGGCGTTTGGCAGGTGAGCGCGGCGGCGATGTTGTTCATCACCGACTGCAGCTGGCTGGAGTCTTCGAGCGGGAAGTACCGGCCGCCCGTGTCGGCGGCGATCTTCTTCAGGCGTTCCTGGTCTTCGGTCGACGCTATCCCGGAACTGAAGCCGACCACATAGGTCGGCACCCTGTGGATCAGGTGAGCTTCGTTATAGGTGCCGACGTCGTGGCCGCCGTCGGTGAGGAAGATTCGTGCGTCGGCGTTCGGGTTGTCGGCGTCGGACTGGGCGAAAGCGGCGTTGTAGTCGGTCGCGCCATTGTCGGCGTGGATCTTCTGGTCGAGCGCCGTCTTCATCGCCGTCGCGTTCGGCCCGACCGGCTCCGGCTTGAAGACCGTGTCGGCGGCGGGCTGTTCGAAGAGTTCGGAGCCGAACTCGACGGCGCCGAGCTGCGTGGAGGGGCTGAGCGTGCTGATCAGCAGGTCGAGCGCCTGGACACGGAGGCGATTGGGGTCGGTGACCGACATCGAGCCCGAGTCGTCGACGATGGCCTCGATGTTCGTCGCGCGGGCGCAGGCCGAGGCGTGCGCAACCGGGGCCTGGGCGGCGCCGCTTGGCACGGCAATCAGTCCGACGACGACGAGCGCCACAGCTCCCGTTCCCAGCATCATCATCCCGACACGTCTCATCCTTGACTCCTCCCGGTTCGAAGGCCTCTCTCGAGCACCCTAACAACAGGGACAAGGGGGGCGGCCATCCTGGCCGGCTGACGACGCCGCTCCGCCGACCAATGGCTGAGCTGGCCTGACACCGGGCTGGGAAAGTCGTAGCCTCCCGTGAGCGATGGCCGCGAGCGGCATCTCCTACGAACCGCTGGATGGCGACCTTCATCGTCACGGCGAGCGACTGGTGCATAGGCACCCCCATTCTGGCGCTCACGCCCACGAGGCCGAAGCGGGCCCGCGCGGCCACGGTCACGATCATCGACATGATGGTCACGGCCATTCGCACGGTCTCGTCGACGAGCGGATCAAGCGCTCGCGGGACGGGCTGAGGGCGGTTGGCCTGTCGCTGGGCGTGCTCGGAATCGCGGCGGTCGCCCAGACGCTGATCTTCCTGTCCAGCGGCAGCATCGCCCTGCTGGCGGATCTGATCCACAACTTCGGCGACGCGAGCACCGCCATCCCGCTCGGCGCCGCCTTCCTGCTGCGCTCGCTGAGGGCCGAGCGCGCCGCCGGACTGTTCGTGGTCGCGGCGATCTTCATCTCGGCCTGCGTGGCCGGTGGCGAGGCAGTCCTGCGGTTGATCCATCCCCAAACCCCGACTCACCTGCCCGCCGTGGCGATTGCGGGACTGATCGGCTTCGCCGGCAACTGGGCGGCCGCCGGGATTCGGACCCGCGCCGGCCATCGCCTCGACAGCCCGGCCCTGATCGCCGACGGCAACCACGCTCGCGTCGATTCCTACGTCAGCCTGGCGGTCGTGGCCAGCGCCGTCGCCGTCGCCGTCGGCCTCCCGGTCGGCGACCCTCTGATCGGCCTCGCGATCACCGGGGTGATCCTCAAGATCACCTGGGACTCCTGGCACACGGTGCGGGGCCACGGAGGCGTGCCTCAGCAGTAGTCCGCGGGCGAGATGCAAGCAGCGCGGGGGTAGGCAGACCCCTACAACCGGACCAGGTTGGCGGCGCTGATGCCGCGGGTGACGCCGCGGAAGTCGACGACCAGCGGAGCGGTGGCGACGACCTGCTCGTAGTCGATGCTCGGATGGGCGGTGACTATCGCGACGAGGTCGGTGCTCCCCAGCGCGGCCTCCAGCTCGACCGAGCCAAGGCCCAGCTCTGCCAGCTTGGGCACATGGGGGTCGTGGTAGGAGACCTCGCCGCCGAGCTCGTGCAGCAGCCTGACGATCTTCAGCGCCGGCGACTCGCGCACGTCGCCGATGCCGGCCTTGTAGCTGACGCCGAGGATCAGGATCTTCGAGCCGTTGACGGGTTTGCCGGCGTCGTTGAGCGCACGCTTGACGAGCTCGACGCAGAACTGGGGCTGGGACTGGTTGATCTTCCCGGCCAGCTCGATGAACTCGGGGTAGAAATCGTGCTCGCGGGCCTTGAAGGCGAGGTAGAAGGGGTCGATCGGGAGGCAGTGCCCGCCCATCCCGGGACCGGGGTCGAAGCGCATGAAGCCAAACGGCTTCGTCGCCGCGGCCTCGACCACCTCCCAGACGTCGATCCCAAGCCGGTCACAGAGCTGGGAGAGCTCGTTGACGAGCGCGATGTTGACCGAGCGAAAGATGTTCTCCAGGAGCTTTGCGAGCTCCGCCGCCTCGGGGCCCGAGAGGACGATGACCTCATCGCAAACCAGGGAATAGAGCTCGCGGGCGCGCTCGGCGCAGGCCCCGGTTACGCCGCCCACGAGCTTGGGGGTGGTGCGGATGGTGTGGTCGGTGCGGCCGGGGTCGATCCGCTCGGGGGAGAAGGCGAGGTGGAAGTCCCGACCGGCGGCGAGCCCGGACTCCTCGAGGATCGGCAAGAGGCGCTCGCGGGTGGTGCCGGGGTAGGTGGTCGACTCCAGCACCACCAGCTGCCCGGGCTGCAGGACCTGAGAGAGGGCGCTGGCGGCGTCGAGCAGGTAGGTGAGGTCGGGCTCGCGGGAGCCCGTGAGCGGTGTCGGGACGCAGATGACGACCGCTTCGCAGGAGGCGAGGTCGGCGTGGCGTGGCGTGGCGAGGAGGCGATCGCCGAGCGCCGCCAGGGCGGCATCGGGGATGTCCTCGACGTAGCTGCGCCCCTCGTTCAAGGCATTGATCTTGCGGGGATCGGCGTCCAGGCCAACCACCTCGTTGTCCGCCTCGGCGAAGGCGACCGCGAGCGGTAGGCCGACGTAACCAAGCCCGATGATGCCGATTTTCATCGGGGAAAGTGTAGGCGCGAGAAGGGGTTGGACAGGTCGTGACCACTGCCCTACGCTGAGAGCGATGGATTCGCGATCTGCATCGAGTCCACAGTCACCGCCCAGCGGGCATCACGGGTTACCGGGCGCATATGCGGTCAGATCGCAGCGGGAGCGACTGCGGGAGGCGATGGTTCGGGTCGCGGCCGCCAAAGGCTACGAGGCGGCGACGGTGGCCGACGTGGTCGAGTTCGCCGGCGTGTCGGAGGGGGCCTTCTACGAGCTGTTCGAAGACAAGACCGACTGCTTCCTCGAGGCGTACGACGCGGTGATCGACGTGCTGGTGGCGCACGTAACCGCCGCCTTCGAGTCAGCCGGGGGCGATCCCTGGCCGGAGCGCATCGTGGCCAGCCTGCGAGCGCTGGTCGAGCTGCTCGCCGCAGAGGCGGACATCGCGCGCATGGCGATGGTCGAGGTGACCGCGGCAGGCGATGGGGCGCGTGAGCGCTACCGTGCGGCGCTGGCCCGCTTCACGCCGTTCCTCGAGGAGGGCCGAGCCTACTCCGGCCAGGGCGACAAGCTGCCACCCGACACCGCGCGCTTCGCGATCGGCGGCGCCACGTCGATGATCTTCGACGAGATTCGGGCCGGCCGCGGCCCGGAGCTCAAGCGCACCCTCCCCGACCTCGTCTTTGCCGTCCTCATGCCCTACCTCGGTCCCGAGCGGGCCGAACACGAGATGCGCACAGCCGTCGGCGACTAGAGACCTTGGCCGTGGCGGCCCTCGCCCGCTGCGAAGCGGGCGGCGCCGCGGACGGCGACGTCGAGGACCTCGCGGCCGAGCCGGTGCTCGAGGCTGAGGCCGTCGGGCAGCGTCTGGCCGAAACCCTCGATAGCGCCACGGCGATCGGCAAGCATCGTCTCCTGTGGGAAGCCGGCGATCTTCTCGGCCAGCTCCAGGGCTCGCTCCAGGTGCCCGCCGGGGGCGACGACCTCGTTGACCAGCCCGATCCTCTGGGCCTCCTCCGCATCGACCGGGCGGCCGGTGAGGATCAGCTCGAGCGCCCGACCCAGGCCAACCACGCGGGGCAGGCGCTGGGTTCCGCCGTCGAGAAGCGGCACGCCCCAGCGTCGCTCGAAGAGCCCAAAGGTGGACCCCGGCGTGGCAATCCGCAGGTCACACCAGAGGGCCAGCTCGACCCCGCCGGCAAGGCACCAACCGTCAACCGCCGCGATCGCCGGCTTCGACGGGGTGCGGCGAGTCGGGCCCATCGGGCCGTCGGGATGGTCAACGTCGAGATCGAGGGCCTTGAGGTCGGCGCCGGCGCAGAAAGCCTCTCCACCGGCGCCGGTGAGGACGAGGACCCGCGCCTCCGGGTCTGCCTCGAACTCCCGCAGCCCCTGCCGGAACAGCTCGGCTGTCGCGCCGTCCACCGCGTTACGCCGCTCGGGGCGGTCGATGGTCAGTACCGAGGCAGCCCCAACGCGCTCATAGCGAAGCTCATCGCTCATCGCAGATCGCGGGCATCCTCGCACAGCAACTGGTAGAGGGAGCGCGGTGCGCACCTGGATTGCCAATTGAGTGGGGAGCAGGCGGGCTAGTCGTGGCGGCGGTCCGGGCCCCGCCGGCGACGCCAGCTCCCGGGTGCGCCCCGGCACGCGCGGCCGAGAGGGCAGGCTCTCTGCGACCGGCCACCAAGGTAAGGGTGCCATCGGACGCACAAAAATGCGACCGGTGGTGACGCTCGTAGCCTGCCTCGCACGTAGCCTTCGCGCGTAGAAGCTGCTTGCGCCACCTTCGAAACGGTGTCCCACTTGGCTTCCGTGGGGCCTGTCTCTCCCAGTCGCAGATGCAACTTAGCGCCCGCAAAGCGTCAGCGCCAGAGTCTTCCGGGGGAAACCCCGCAAAGTCCGGGAAATCAACGCTGGCCGGCGCACGTCCGGCGAGGCGCGCTCGTAGTTACGCTCCTCTCATGCGCATCGACGAAATCCTCACCTCGAAGCGACCCGTCTTCTCGGTCGAGCTCTTCCCGCCGAAGACGGAGGAGGCAACCGAGCAGCTGTTTGCCACCGCGAGGTCGCTGCGCGAGCTCGGGCCGGACTTCGTTTCGGTCACCTACGGCGCCGGCGGGTCCACCCGCGAGGGAACCGTCGAGATAACGCGCGCGCTGAAGGACGAGCTGGGGCTGGAGACGATGGCCCATCTGAGCTGTGTCGGGGAGACGATCGAGGGGCTGGCTGCGACCCTCGACCGGATCGGCGCGGCGGGGATCGAAAACGTCTTCGCCCTGCGCGGCGACCCGCCGCGCGGGCAGAGGGACTTCGCGCAGCCCGAGGGAGGCCTGGGCAGCGCGGCGGAGCTGGCCGCCTTCATCGCCTCCGGCTGGGACTTCACGATCGGCGGCGCCTGCTTCCCCGAGGTCCATCCGGAGGCGCCCGACCTCGAGACCGACCTGGCCTACCTGAAGACGAAGGTCGAATCCGGGGCGTCGTTCCTGATCACTCAGCTCTTCTTCGACAACCAGATCTATTTCGACTTCGTTGCCGCCGCAAGGGAGCGGGGGATCGACGTCCCGATCCTGGCCGGGGTGATCCCGGTGGCGAGCTTTGCGCAGACGAAGCGGATCTGCGAGCTCTGCGATGCGTCGATCCCGCCGCGGTTGGAGGAGGCGTTCCAAGCCGCCGGTGGGGACGAGCAGGCCGAGTTCGAGCTGGGGATCGCCTACGCGGCACAGCAGTGCTCCGAGCTGCTCATCGCGGGGGCGCCCGGCATCCACTTTTACGCGCTGAACCGCGCACCGGCCACGCGGGCGGTGCTGGGGGCGCTGCGCGCGGCCAGGCCGTGGGAGCGGTCCGCTGGAGCCGCGGCTGGCGCGCTGGCCGATCCACCCGACTGAATAGGCTGGTCCAGGCGATGGGCGAGCTGCTCTACCAGGGACACAGGATCGGCTACGACGAGTACGGCAGCGGCGAGCGGGCCCTGGTGCTCGTCCACGGCCTGCTGATGAATCGCCGCATGTTCGAGCGATTGGGGCCGGAACTGGCGGCACGCGGCAACCGCGTGATCTGCATCGACCTGCTCGGCCACGGCAGCTCCGACCAGCCGGAGGACCTGCGCCTTTACTCGATGCCGCTGTTCGCCCGCCAGGTCGCCGGGCTGCTGGACCACCTGGAGCTGGGGACGGCGGTCGTGGGAGGCACCTCGCTTGGCGCCAACGTCGCCCTCGAGCTGGCGGTCCGCGATCCGGAGCGAGTCAAGGGTCTGTTCGTCGAGATGCCCGTCCTGGACAACGCCCTGGCGGCGGTTGCGGCGCTCTTCGCCCCGATCCTGCTGGGGTTGCGCATCGGCCGGCCGGCGTTCGAGATCGCTTCGCGGGTCGCCTCGGTCGTCCCCCGCACCAACTTCCTGGTGGACATCGGGCTCGACTGGGCTCGCCGCCGGCCCGGCCCCTCCATAGCCGTGCTCGAGGGTCTGCTGCTGGGCGAGACGGCCCCGCACCGCGAGGAGCGCCGCCAGATCGGCCAGCCGGCACTGGTGGTCGGGCACCCGCGGGACCCGCTGCACCCGTTCAGCGACTCGGGAATGCTCATCGAAGAGCTGCCCCAGGCACGGCTCATCGAGGCCGACTCCATCCTCGAGTGGAGGCTCAAACCGAAGCGGCTCACCGACGAGCTGGCGCTCTTCCTCGACGACGTCTGGGCGGCGCCGCGGGCGAGCGACAAGGTAAGTTCCCGACCCAAGAGCAACGGGCGGTCGTCGCGGGCTGCAGCGCAAAGGCAGGGAAGCCGTGGCCAACCGTAGGGAGGAAGAGAGAGCGACTCCGCCAGGCGCGTCAGGAGCGCGAGGCTGGACACGCGAAGGAGAGCCGGCGGCGCATGGTGGTCGCCTACGCGGTTTCCTCGGTGATCGCGCTGGTCGTGATTGGCGCGGTCATCTATCTCGTCACCTCGTCCGGAGGGTCGAGCGCCAGCGGCCAAGCGCACATCGAGCAGTCCAGCGGCTCGACGAACGGGATTCAGCCCGACGAAAGGAACGGGACCCCACCGCCGCCGCTCAAGGTCGCGAGCCTGAAGACGGCGGCGAAGCAGGCCGGCTGCGTGCTCCGCCTCCATCTCAAGGACGAGGGCCACAACCACCTGCCCCCGACCGCGCCAACGCCGCATTACGGGACCAACCCGCCGACCTCGGGGCCCCACGTCGAACCTCCGTACCAGCAGGCGGACGGCGCCTACAGGGAAATGCCCGCCGAAATCGACACAGTCCACTCCCTCGAGCATGGCCGCATGGAGATCCAGTACAGCCCCCACCTGGCTGAAAAGGACCAGCTGGCGTTGAAGGGCCTCTACGACACGATGTACGGGGGGGCGCTGCTCTTCCCGAACTCGAACATGGACTACGCGGTGGCGGCGACAGCGTGGACCAACCTGCTGGGCTGCAAGCAATACCGGGGGGCGATCACGCTGGACGCGATTCGCGACTTCGGCAAGGAGACCTGGGTCCGCTACGGCGGCGAGACGCCAACTGCCTTCGGCATCCTCGGGCCGACTCCGCGGAAGCCAAAGAGCTGAGCGGGCCCGCCCGCGGCCCGACGCTCTGTTCGGCCTGACGCTCAGCGCGGTGCGCGGTAGGCGGGGAAGAAGCCCTCCGAAGCGGTGACGCCGGAGAGTCGTGCGTAAGCGGCGGCGTCGCAGACGATCTCCGAGGTTCGCCAGGGCTCCTCGCGGTTGGCGAAGCCGCGCTTGAACTCCTCCAGCCGGTCGCCGCGGGAGATGCCGCCGCCGAGGTTGAGCGGCAGGCCCTGTTCGGAGGCGAGCTCGACAAGCGCCGCGACGACGTTCTTCATCGGCGAGTCGCCCAGGTGGGCGTCCGCGCTGCCGCTCAGGTAGTAGTGGATGAAGCCGTCGCTGCGAACCGCGATCGAAGCGGCGGCGACGTCGCCGCCGGGGGCCGCGGCGAGGGCGAGCCAGGCGGCGTCCGATTCGAGGATGCGGTCGAAGTAGGCGGAGCCGAAGAAGTAGCGCTCGGCGGCGCCGGTGCGGCGCATCGTCTGCTCGTAGGCCGCCAGGAAGCCGGCGTGGTCCTCGCTGGTCGTCTCCGGGCCGGGGAGCAGCCGCAGCTCATAGCCGCGGCCTTCGTTCTTGCGGATCTGCTGCCGATCGCTCATCCGGCTCTTGGGCGGCAGCTCCGGATCGGCGACCTGGACGATGTTGCGCTCGCTGGCCCCGGCCAGGGGCGGCTCGCCGATCGTGTGGCGGATGAAGACGCTGACCAGACCGGTGGGGCCGAAGTCGACCGCCGCGGGGTCGAGCGGCCCGCGCGCGTTTGAATCCACCGCTGCGAGGTTTGACCCCACCATAGGGTGGTCAAAACTCGCAGCGGTTGAAAATCCGGGGTAGCCATATGGGGAGATGGCGTCCCTTCCACCCCCGCCCGGCGTGTCGTCGCCGGCGCCGGCGGGGATATCGCGCACGACGAGCGGCGTCAGCAGCACCCAATCGCCAGCCTCGATTCGCAGCGTGTGGGTGACGCCCTCGGCGTCGAGGAAGGGGCGAGAGCGGAAGAACTCCTCGCTCGCCGCGGCCTCGCCACGGTCGGAGAGCAGCTCGGCGGTCGCCCTCACAGCAGGTCCGCGGCGGCGGCGCGGAACTCATCGGGAAGGACGCCCCAGACCTCGCAGTCGTCGACCCCGTCGGGGCGGTTCAGGTGGGCTCGCATCGTCCCCTCGTACTTCCAGCCGAGCCCCGCAACCGTCTTCTTCGCCACCTCGTTGCGGGCCGGGATCCGCCCGTAGACCCGGTGCGCGCCGAACTCGTCGAACGCCTTCGCGATCGTCAGCGCCTCGGCCCGGCGGCCCACCCCCTTGCCGCGGACGTCGTCGCCGATCAGCGCGCCAAGCTCCGGCGCCGTCTGGCGGAAGAGGCCGTAGAGCGCAGTGAAGCCGACCGGCTCCTCGTAGCCCTCGACGACGATCGCGTACTTGCGGTCCTCGCTGGAGTCGTCCATCGCCCGCCGCACCCAGCCCTCTGCGTCCTCGAGCGAAAAGCTCTCCCGCTGCTCCATCAGCGTCTTGGTCGCCTCGGCATTGTTGAACCAGCGGTGCACGGCGGCGGCATCGCCGGGCTCGAAGGAGCGCAGGCTCACCTTGGGCTGATGGGTCACGTCGAAAACCCTACGTGCTGACCGGGGCGCGATGCTAATCCGGGGCGAGACCGTGGCCCGTGATCAGCAGCCAGGCGGTGCGGGCGAGGATGCGAAGGTCGAGGCGGGCGCTGCGGTGATCCACGTACCACACGTCGAGCTCGATCCGCTCCTCCCAGGGAATGCCGGCGCGGCCGCGCACCTGCGCCCAGCCGGTCAGCCCCGGGCGAACCTCGTGGCGGCGGTGCTGGTGGGGCGTGTAGTCCTTCACCTGGGCGGGGATCGTGGGGCGCGGGCCGACGATCGCCATCTCGCCGCGCAGCACGTTGATCAGGTTGGGGATCTCGTCGAGCGAGGTGCGGCGCAGGAAGCGGCCGGGCCGGGTCACTCGAGGATCGTCGCGAGTGACGATGGTGCCGACGCCGACCGGGTCGGACCCCCGCACCATCGTTCGCAGCTTCAGCATCTCGAACTCGCGCCCGTCCTTACCCACGCGACGCTGTCGGTAGAGGACCGGGCCGCGGCTGCCGAGCTTGATCGCGATCGCCGCGATCAGAAGGGCCGGCGACAGGACCACAAGCGCTACGGCGGCGAGAGCAATGTCGAAAATTCTTGGCATCTCTTTACCAGGGGCGGATGTGACCAAGCAGATCAAGGACGCAGGGATTCTGGCGTGGCGACGAACGTCGCCGCGAGCAGCAGGTCGCAGTACTGGTTCGGCGTGCTCCGCACGCGAGCGACCGAGGACGCCGATATGCGCCGGTCACATCCGTCACCTGGTGCCTGCCGCCTTCTCCCAGGCGCCGGGAGGCCCGTGGCGCAGGCGGTCCCAGAGGCCGGCGGCGATCGAGGCGGTCGTCATCACGTAGTAGCGGGCGACGCGAAACGGGGCGAGCGGCAGCCAGCGCCCGAGCAGCGCGGCGGCGAGGACGGCGAGCTGGATCGCGAGCGTCGCCGTGTAGGCCCAGCCGTGGCCGAGCAGGGCCAGGTTCAGGATCAGCGCCGCCGCGTGCAGGAACGGCGTCAGGTAGCGCAGCAGGCGGTGCGAGGCCAGCTCGAAGGCATAGAGCGGCGGGTAGCCGCGCGGCCGCAGCATCCCTTCGCCGGCGACGATGTCCCAGATCCCCACCATCATCCGCCGTTTGCGGGCCAGCTCCCCCTCCAGCGTCGGCACCAGCTTCTCCTCGGCGCGCGCCCAGGGAACGTAGAGCGAGCGCAGCCCGCGCTTCGCCAGCCGGAACGGGAAGGAGAGGTCGTGGCTGCCGGCCGGCGCCAGGGGGATGTAGGCGTCACGGCGGACCGCGTAGATCGCCCCGTTGCCGGCGGTGATCCCGGCCAGGGCCGACTCCATCTCGCGCACGGCCATCTCGTAGCGCCAGTAGGACCCCTCGACGTTGTCGCCGCCCGAGTCGAGGAAACGGACCTGGCCGCAGACGTAGCCGACCGCCGGGTCGGCGAAGGGCTCGACCAGGTGACGGAGGGCGTCGGGGGCCCAGGCGCTGTTCGCGTCGGAGAAGGCGAGGATCTCGCCCGAGGCGCGCTCGGCGGCGGCGTTCTGGGCGGCGACCTTGCCGCCGCGGGGCAGGTCGAGGACGAGGTCGGCGCCGGCGGCGCGCGCCCTCTCGACGGTGCCGTCGCCGGAGCCGTCGGAGGCAACGATCGCCTCCAGCCGCTCGCGCGGGTAGTCGAGGGCAAGCGCGTTGGCGACCTTGGCGGCGATCACGTCCGCCTCGTCGTGGGCCGCCACGATCAGCGAGACGCGGGGCGGCTCCTCCCAGGCGCCCGGGCGGAGGGTCGGGCGGCGGCGCAGGGCCAGCAGCGTCCGCAACACCAGCGGATAGCCGGCGTGCGTGTACACGATCAACCCCACGCAGATCCAGAAGGCGGCCGCGAGCACCGGCGGATTATCTGCTCCCGGTGCTCTTTTTGTCCCTCATAGGTTCAAAAGGAGCACCGGGGCCGTTATCTCGCGTCCAGCAGCTCCTCGTAGAGGGCGAGGGTCTGGCGGGCGACCTCGTCCCAGGAGTAGGGGCCGGCGGCGGCGCGGGCGGCTGCGGCGCCCAGCTCGGCGCGGGCGCCCTCATCGCCGACCAGCTCGGCGAGGACGGCGGCCAGCGCCGCGGGGTCCTCGGGCGGCACGAGGCGCGCGGCGTCCTGCTCGGCCAGCTCCGGGAAGCCGCCGACGGCCGTCAGCACCATCGGCTTGCCGAACGCCAGGCCGGTGTAGAGGACCCCCGAGTGCTCGGCGTCGCGGTAGGGAAGGACGACGACGTCGGCGCGGCGGAAGATCGCCGGCAGCTCGGCGTCCTCGACGAACCGGGTGACGAAGCGCACCCGGCCCGACGCCTCCGCCGCCGCCCTGCGCAGCGGCTCGACGTCCATCCGGGGGTTGCCGACGATCCACAGCTCGGCCCCGTCGACCCGGCGGAACGCCTCCAGCAGCGTGTCGATTCCCTTGTAGGGGCGCAGCAGGCCGAAGAAGAGGATCACCGGGCCGGCGGCGCCCTCCAGCTCCGGCGGCAGCGGCTTCTCACCCGCCAGCCGGGTCAGGTAGTCGAAGGCGCCGTGGGGGATGACCCGGACCCGGCCGGGCTCGAGCCCCACCTCGCTTCGCAACCGCGCCGCCCCGTGCTCGGAGTGGGCGACGACTGCGTCCATGCGGCCGAACACCGAGCGGGCGCTCGCGAGCTGGCGGCGACTCGGGCGCGGCGGCAGGACGTAGTGGGCGGTCATCACGCGGGGGCGCAGGCGCGGCAGCAGCAGCGCGTCGAGCGGCGGGGCCGTGAGCCACTGGAAGTGGATGAGATCGGCGTCGGCGGCGTGCCGGAGGCGCAGCATGTCGGACACGTGCTCGGCCAGCTTGAAGGCGCGGCGGGCGGGCGCCTCGAGGCCGCGGCGGGCGCTGCGCCGGTAGAAGCGCTCCTCCACCCGGTAGCCCTCAGGCTCTGGGATCGGCCCGTAGAGGAAGCGGCTGGTCAGCAGCTCGACCTCGGCGCCGGCGCGAGCCAGGGCAGCGGCGAGGGCGCGGTCGTAGGGCGGGGTGAACGCCGAGGGATCGACCAGCTGTACACGCATGGTGGGCGATTATCGTGGCGGCAGTGACACCCGCGCTCTCCTACTGCATCGTGAACACGAACGGCCGTGAGCATCTGCTCGCGTGCCTCGCGGCGATCGACCGGACCCACCCGGCCGGGGTGGAGCGCGAGATCCTCGTCCTCGACAACGCCTCCGAGGACGGCTCGGCCGAGGCGGTGCTGGGGCTCGGCGCGGATCTTCGCCTCATTGCCCTGGAGCAGCGGGCGGGCAAGGCCGAGAACGACTCGACGCTGCTGCGCACGGCCAAGGGCCGCTACTGCCTGCTGCTCAACGAGGACTCCGAGCTGCAGCCGGGAGCGGCGGCAGCGCTGATCGAGGCGCTCGACGCCGACCCGCGCGCTGGCGCGGCCGGCGCGCAGCTGCTGAGCTCAGACGGCCGCCCGGTCCCCTGCGCCTGGCGCTTCCCGGGCGTGGGAACGGCGCTGATCGCCGGCGCCTTCCTGCACCGCCTCTTCACGGTTCAGAGCAAGGGGAACAGGACCCGCGCGGTGGACTGGGCGCAGTCGAGCGCCCTGCTGGTGCGCCGCGAGGCCGCCGCCGAGGTCGGCTACCTCGACCCCGACTTCTTCGTCTACTACGACGAGTGCGACTTCTGCAAGCGGCTCGCCGACGCCGGCTGGAAGACCCTCTTCGTCCCCGCCGCGCGAGCCATCCACCACGACCAGCTCTCCACCGACCTCGCCGCCGGCCTCCCCCGCATCGTCGAATTCCACCGCAACCGCGACCTCTACATGCGCAAGCACCACTCCCGCCCCGCGGCGCTGGCGGTCCGCATCCTCACCGCCTGGTCCTACGCCCTCCGCGCCCTAGCCGCCACCGTGCTCCCCAACCAACCCGGCCGCGTCTACTGGGCCCACGCCCGCCAGGCCCTGCTCCCTGGCCACGGCAAGGGGGTCAGGGACATGATCACTTCCACCTGACGCGGGCCAGACGGCGCCAGGCGAGGACGCACGGAGCGTGGCGTGCTCCGCACGCGAGCGACCGAGGACGCAGATACGCGCCGTGCCGCGTTTCCTCAGGCTCGGGAGTCCTCGTCCATCAGCTCGGCCTCGTAGGCCTCGGGGACCTGGCCGTCCACCGCTGCGGGCTGTTGCAGGAGGGTGTGGAGGGCGGCGAGGATGGTGGCGGGGTGGCGGAGCTCCGCCAGGCGGCGGCGCTCGTGGGGGCTGAAGAAGCCGCTGAGGAGGAGGGCGAGCGGGTAGGCGAGCCAGAGGGCGGCGCGGGCGAGGAAGCCGACGAGGCCGGTTGGGGGCAGCAGCCACTCGCCGAGGCCGACCAGGGCGGCTGAGACGAGGACGATGCGGGCCAGGCGCCGCCATTCGTAGGGCACCGGGAAGAGGCGCTGGGTGAACGCGTACATCAGCCCCACGACGACCAGGTAGGAGGCGACCAGGGCGATGCCAGCGCCGACGATGCCGAGCGGGGGAACGAGGGCGAGATTGAGCGCGATGTTGGCCAGGAGCGCCGCGATCGTCGCCGGGAGATTGAGCTCGGTGCGGCCGGTGCGGCCGAGGATCACCACCAGCACCATGTAGAGGGCGTAGAGCGTGACGCCGGTGGCGATCAGGCCGATCGCTTCGTAGGAGCCGAAGAATTCCGGCGTCGCCAGCGCCCGCACTATCCAGCGCGAGAAGAGCCACATGCCGGTGACCACGAAGGCGCAGCCGGCGATGAACCAGGTGACGATGGCCGCGTAGGCGCGGCGGGCCTCGCCGTCGTCGCGGATCGAGTAGGCGAGCGGCGGGAAGGCGAGCTGGAAGCCGCGGACGAGCACGTTGACGCCCTGCGCGAACTTGACGGCGAGGGAGTAGAGGCCGGCCTCGGCAAGGCCGGCGCTGCGTACGATGATGATCCGGTCGACGAAGTTGAGCAGGTAGAGCGAGAGCTCGGCCGGCATCGTCGGCAGGCCGAAGCGCATCAACCGCCGCAGCAGAGCGCGGTCGACGCGAAGCGAGAGGCGGCTGCGGTGGACGACGATCAGCCCCAGCACGAAGGCGGCGCCGGCGGCGTAGCTGCCAAGCAGGAGGCCGCGGGCGCCCTCGCCCTCGCCGACGACCAGCACGACCGTCAGCGCGATCGTCACCAGGACGTTGGCGATCGTCGTCACGAAGAAGGCGCGGGCGCGCTCCTCGAGCCGGAACAGGGTGAGCAGGTACTCGAACATCGTCGAGACCCAGAGGCCGCCGATCGCAATCCGAGCCAGTTCGGGCGCGGAGCCGTTGAGCAGCGCTTCGGAGTGCGGGAGCAGCGCTTCCGAGATCGGCTTCGCGAAGGGCAGCGCAACCAGGGCCGCGAGCGCCGCGAGCCAGAACAGGGCGGCGAACGACGTGGCGACCACCCTGGCCGGGTCCTCGCCGGATTTGTAGTAGAAGCGCAGGAGCGCCTCGATCGTGCCGAGGCGGACCACGATGCTGGCCGAGACGACCGCCGCGAACATCACCTCGGCGGCGCCGTAGTCGGCCGTGGTCAGGTAGCGCGTGTAGAGCGGCAGGAGCGCAACCGCGATCAGCTTCGAGACGATGCTTGCCGCGGTGTAAGCCGCGCCGGTCGTCGCGAGGCGGCGGAGGTATCCCGACACGGCGAGAGCCTACGTGGCGTCGCGGACCGCGGGCGCCGCCGCCGCCAGCGACGCCCCAACCGCCAGCAGGACCCAGGTGATCGGATCCTCGAAAAAGCCCGCGTAGGCCAGCGTGTGGACGAGGAGGGCGACGAAGGCGGCGAGGACCGCGACGCGCCCGACGTAGGTGCTCAGGCCCGCGGGTCCTGTCGCCGCAGGGGACCCACCACCCCCTGCGGCGCCACCCGCGCGAGAGACGAACAAGCCAGACCCCATTGTCCAGAGGGCGGCGGCGAGCAGGGCAAGATAGGCGACTAGGCCGATCACGCCCTGCTCCGCGGCGACGGTTATCGGCTCGGTGTGGGAGACGGAGACGGGGGCCCTGTGCTTCTTCGAGTGTTCTTTGTAGGCCTTGGGGAAGGAGCCCGAGCCGTAGCCGTAGAGCGGCCGTTGGGCGAAGAGGCGGAGGCCGCCGGAGACGAGCTGGGCGCGGCCGCTGGTGTCGATGTTGAGGCGCGGGAAGCTGATCTTCGACGAGCCGCCGGCGAGCAGCACGACGAGCACCGCGAGGACGGCGAGGATGCCGGCGGCGCCCAGCGTCCAGCGCAGGCTCCAGCGCAGCGCGGCCAGCACGGCGAGGCCGGCCAGCAGGGCGGCGAAGCTCGACTGCGAGAAGGTGGGCACGAGACCGAACCAGAGAACGGCGACGAGGCCGGTGAGCAGCGCCAGGCTGCGCCGCTGCCTCGCCCAGAGCAGCGGGGCCATCGCGACCACGATCGCCAGCGCCAGCCAGCGCCCGTAGATGTTCGGGTCCCAGAAGACCGAGTTGACGCGGAAGTAGGTGTGGAATTCGTTCGACTTGATCACCTGGTCGTTCCAGAAGAGGCTCCTGCTCGCGTACTCGACCGAGCCGACGATCACGAAAGCGATCGCCTCGACGGCGACAACCCAGAGCACGAGGGTGAGCAGCCTCCGATCCCAGCGCACATCGCGCAGCAGCGCGTAGACCAGCGAGAACGGGACGAAGAAGAAGCAGACGTTCTGGAGGCTCTTCGAGAAGTCCGGCGAGTACAGCGTCTGCAGGGCGTAGAGGACGACGACACCGGCAAGGACGAAGGGCAGCCAGCCGGCGGGTCCTGTCGCCGCAGGGGACCCACCCGCCGGAGGAGCCGCTCTGCCAGACGTCCAACCCCTGGTCGCAGCGGCCAGCACGCCGCCGGCGATGACGAGATAGAGGGGGACTAGGAGGTTGGCGGTGGTGCCGCCGGCTTCGAGCGGGATGCGGAAGGGAAGCGCCGCGACGATTGCCAGCGGCAGGGCCAGCGGCCAGCGGCGGAAGGCGGCGGCGAGCGCGGCGGCCGCGGCGAGGGCGGCGGCGCCGAAGCCGAGGAGGCGGGCGGGATGGTTGCGCAGGTCGACTATCTGGTGCGAGTGCCACTGGTCGGCGGCGATGAGGACCGGGAAGAGGGCGATCGCGACGAGCATCGCCGCGGCGCGGAAGCGGCCCGGCTGCGCCAGGATCGCTGCGGCGCTCGCTGCGGCGGCGAGCAGGACGCCCACCCCGGCCAGGACGCCGCTCAACTAACGGCCTCGCACTTCGCCTGCGGCCCCTTGCATATGACGGAGAACCCGCCGGGCTGGGTCATCGCGATCCCCCAGGCCGCCGAGCGCAACCCGCAAGGGGGCTCCGCGGCGGCCGGTGGAGGTGGATGACGCCGGGCGGCACCAGCGTGCGGCCCTGGCCGAGCAGCTTGACCCGCAGCTTGTAGGGGCCGGGCGGCGCGATGCCGTCGTTGCGGCGGCGGCCGTCCCACCAGAAGGTGAAGAAGTGGTAGCGCTCGAGGAGGCGGTCGCGAGCCAGGGTGAGGACGAGCCTGCCCCCCGGCTTGACGATCTGCACGACGGCATGGTCGGAGCGGGTCACGCGAAAGCGGATCCGCTCGCGGTCGAAGCGGCAGTCGCCGTTCGGGGTGAAGGTGCGGCGGCCGGCAACGCCAAGGGTGACGTGGTCGAGGACGAGCGGATCTCGCTTCAGCCGCTGCGACCAGGCGAAGGCCGCGATCGTGGCGACGACGAGCAGCGCAAAGACTGCGGCTGCCGCGCTAACCCGTCGCCGCGGCATTGTCCTCCCCGACCACCACCGCGACTGGCGCCCCGGCCGAGGCCGAGGCGATGGTCGGTGTCATCAGCTGCGTCCGCGAGATCCGGAGCGCCCGCCCGACGCGGCGCGCCTCGGGCGCGTGGCCGCGCGTGTACATCACCACGCTGGCGGCATAGCTCGAGCTGCTGTTCGTGACGACGCCCAGCTTGAAGCCCTTGCGTTCGACCATGTTCCCGTAGGTGCCCGCGAGACCAGGGACCGCAGTCCCATTGAGCACCGTGACCTCGATCTGGCTCGGCCTCAACCCCGCGGCGCCGTGCCCATCGGCACGCCCACCCTGGTTGCCGCCAAAGCCATGCAGCGTGGCGTAGGCGATGCCTCCGCCGACGGCGAGGGCGACGACGAAGATCGCCGCCAGGTAGCGCGGCTCGGCCAGCTGGTGGCGGCGAATCGAGGCAGCCTCGAGCAAACGCTCGGTCCGGGACATTTCGGGCAGCCCGGCCTCGCGTCGCTTTCTGCGTTCCTCGCGAAGATCGGCCGCCCTGCGCTCGGCTTCGCGGGCCTCCTGCAGCTTCCGGATCTCCTCGGCGCGTTGCGCCGCGGCCACCGACGTCGTCTCCTTGCGCTCGGCGTCGCGCTCCGGCGCCGAGCCGGCCCACTCGCGCAGGCGGCGGATGTCTCGCGCCTGAGCGAAGGACAGCATGGCAAGTAGGGCAAGGCCCAGAAACGCGACCAAGCCGGCAACGGCGCCAATTTCCTTAATCAGATCCAAGGGAGTGGCTGCGAGAGGCTATCCGTCGTAGCCGACCGTCGCCGTGTCGCCGCCCTGCGCGGTAATCAGCCCGACGACCCGTGCCGCCAGGTCGGCCTCGTCGCCAGCCATGACGAGGTGCTCGAGCGAGTTGAGCGTCGCCTCGACCCAATCGGGATCGAGCGACGTCTCGCGAACCGCCCGGTGGATTCGCTTTGCCGCTGTGGGCTGCCGGGTCTCCCCGACTCCAAACAGCTCCTCATGCAGCTTCTCGCCCGGTCGCGGCTGGGTGAACTCGACAGCGATGTCGGTCTCCGGTTCGTAGCCGGCCAGGCGAATCATGTTGTGGGCGAGATCGACGATCTTCACCGGATCGCCCATGTCGAGGACGAAGACTTCGCCCTTCCCGCTGCCGATGTCTCCCGCCCTGATCACCAGCTGCACCGCCTCGGGGATCGTCATGAAGTAGCGGGTCATGTCCGGATGGGTGACGGTGACCGGCCCACCGCGCTCGATCTGGCTGCGGAAGATCGGGACCACGCTGCCGGAGGAGGCGAGGACATTGCCGAAGCGGACGCTGGCGAAGCGAGTGCGCGGGTGCTTGTGCCCGGCGGCCTCGACGATCCACTCGGCCATCGCCTTCGAAGCGCCCATCACGGTCTGCGGGTTGACGGCCTTGTCGGTGGAGATGAGCACGAAGCGCTCGACGTTGGATGCGGCGGCGGTCTCGGCCGTGATCCGGGTTGCGATCGCGTTGTTGCGCACCGCCTCCAGCGGGTTGGCCTCCATCAGCGGCACGTGCTTGTAGGCCGCGGCATGGAAGACGACGCTCGGCTTGAAGCGCTGCATCGTCTCCAGCATCCGGTGGGGCTCCTTGCAGTCGGCCAGCACCGCCTCCACCGTGCTGAAGTGGCGCTCCTCGACCATCTCGCGGTCGATCTCGAAGAGGTTGTCCTCGGCGTGGTCCAGCATCACCAGCAACCGCGGCCCAACCCGCGCGATCTGGCGGCAGAGCTCAGAGCCGATCGAGCCGCCCGCACCGGTGACGAGGACGATGCGGTCGCGCAGATAGGCGCCGACCCGGTCCAGCTCGACGACGATCGGGTCGCGTCCCAGCACGTCCTCCACCTGGACGTCGCGAAGCTGTTTGTTGAGCTGGACGCCGCCGCGCAGCAGCTCGAACACGGTGGGCAGCGTCCGCACCCGGATCTCGCGCTCGCGGCAGGCGGTGACCACCCTGGCGCGCAGCGTCCCCGGCGCCGAGGGGATCGCGATCACGACCTCGGCGGGCTCGGTGTCGTCGAGGATCGTCTCGATTTCCTCGGTCGACCCGAGGACCTTCAACCCCAGCATGCGCATACCGCGCTTGCGCGGGTCGTCGTCGACGAACCCGATCGCGGTGGAACCGAGGTTGGGGTTGAGCTGCAGCTCGCGGACGACCATCTGGCCGCCGGAACCAGCACCGATCACCAGCACCTGGTGCTTCGGCAGGCGGTGTCCGTGGGAGGGACGCTCGACGATCAGGCGCACGGCGAGCCGGGCGCCTGTGATCAGCAGCAGGGTGAGGATGAAGTCCATCACCACCACCGAGCGCGGCAGCGGGTGGGCAAACGGCTTGAGGACGGTGAAGAGGACGACGAGGATCGCGCTGGCCGCGACGACGGCGCGGACGATCGCCAGGAAATCCCGCCCGCTCACATAGCGCCACCACTTCTGGTAGAGGCCGAACGCGCCGAAGACGATCACCTTGCCGAGCGCGACGAAAGCGACCGCCTGGGCGAACAGAACCCCATAGCGGCGAGGCATGCCATGCGAGTCGTCGAGAAAGCGAAGCCGGAAGGCCAGGTAGAAGGCGGCCGCCACGAGCAGGGCGTCGGCCAGCACCTGGAGGACCCGATTGCGATACACGGGGTGGTTCAACCGGCGCATGGGACTGGGCGAGTTTAGAGCCTCACGCTCTAGGATCAGGGCTTCTCTTCATGCTGCATCCACTCCTCTACATGGACATCACCGGCCCGATCGTCGACTTTTGCGTCAGGGTGATCGACAGCGCGGGCCTCGCGGGCATCTTCCTGCTGATGGCGGCGGGCAGCGCCTGCATCCCGATCCCGAGCGAGGCGGTGATGCTGTTCGGCGGTTTCAGCGTCTCCAACGGCGACCAGACCTTGATCGGGATAACGCTGGCCGGGCTGGCGGGGAACATGGCCGGCTCATGGCTGACCTACGCGCTCGGCTACTTCGGCCGCGTCGACCTGCTCGAGAAGAACCGCCTCGTCCACCTCAGCCCGAAGCGGCTGGCCTGGGTCGACGGTTGGTTCCAGCGTCATGGCGGTGCGACCGTCTTCTTCGGCCGGCTGCTGCCTCTCGTCCGCGCTTTCGTCTCGCTGCCAGCCGGGGTCGCGAAGATGCCGTTCTGGCGCTTCACCTGGCTGACCGCGCTCGGCTCGCTGCCATGGGTGCTGGGCTTCGGGCTGGCCGGGCGCGTCGCCGGCGACCACTGGGAACGCTGGCGCCACAACCTCGGATACTTCGATTACGTGGTGCTGGCGGCGATCGTCGGCGGTGTCATCTATCTGCTGGTCAAGCGCCGTCGCGGGGGAACCGAATCGCCGAGCAAGGAGGCCGGAGCGGACGCCGAGCCGGCCCGTTCGAGCGTCGACGCTTGAGCGAGGCGGCCGACGGCAGGATCCCGACCCGCCGCGCGCTGGCGCTCGGATTGGTGCAGGGCCCGGCGGAGCTGTTGCCGGTCTCGAGCTCCGCCCATATCGTGCTCGTCCCCTGGCTCGCCGGCTGGGACTGGGAGACGGTCGACCCCGAGGTTCGCAAGAGCTTCGAGGTGGCGCTTCACGCGGGGGCCGCAGCGGCCCTGCTGGTCGGCCAGCGGCAGGCAATCGCCGCGGAGCTGCGGGCATTTGACGGGCGGCGGGCCCTCGTCCTCGGCCTCTCCTTCCTGCCCGCCGCGGTGGTCGGCTACACGCTGGAGCGACCGATCGAGCAGCGGCTGGGCGGGCCGCGGGCGACGGCGATCGGCCTCCTGGCCGGCGCGGCGGCAATGCTGGTCGCCGACACCCGCCCGCAACGGCGCGGGCGGGGCGATGCCGGCGCGGCGGACGGGCTGGCCCTCGGCCTCGCCCAGGCCGCGGCGCTGGTGCCCGGCGTCTCGCGCAACGGCGTGACCCTGGCGGCGGCGCGCTGGCGGCACTTCTCCCGCGACCAGGCCAACCTCCTCTCGCGCACGATCGCCCTGCCCATCATCGTCGGCGCGACGGCCCTGAAGGGCGTGCGCCTCGCCCGCCGCGGCACCTCGCCATCGCTGCGCCGCACGCTGGCGCTCGGCACCGCCGCGTCGTTCGCCTCGACGCTCGCCTCCCAGCGCCTGATCAGCCTGGTCGAGCGCGACCGGGCGCTCTGGCCCTACGCCGTCTACCGCGCCGGCCTCGCCGCCGCGGTTCTTGCGAAGCTGCGCAAGCGATGAGCGACGACGCGTACGCACGGTCGGGAGTCGACCAGGGGGCTGCGGACTCCGCCGTCGCCGCGCTGGTGCGGGCGCTGGGCGCGATCGAGCTCGGGCGCCCCTCTCGCCAGGTACCGCTGCCGGGCCACTACGCGAGCGTGATCCGGATCGACGAGCGGACCGGGATCGCGCTCTCCACCGACGGCGTCGGCACCAAGCTGCTGCTCGCCGAGCAGCTTGGCCGCTTCGACACGGTCGGGATCGACTGCGTCGCGATGAACGTCAACGATGTGATCTGCGTCGGCGCCGAGCCGCTGGCGATGCTCGACTACATCGCGATCGAGCGGGCCGACCCGGCCATCTGCGAGCAGATCGGCGCCGGCCTGGCGCGCGGCGCCGAGCTCGCCGGGGTCGAGATCCCCGGCGGCGAGCTGGCCCAGCTCGGCGACATGGTGCGCGGCTTCGACGTCGCCGGCGCCTGCTTCGGCGTCGTCGGGCTCGATTCGATCCTCGACGGCTCTGCCGTGCGGCCCGGTGACCCGGTGATCGGCCTGCCCTCGTCGGGCCTCCACTCCAACGGCTACACGCTCGCCCGCGCCGCGCTGGCGGGGCTGCCGCTCGACGAGGACCCCGAGGGGCGGCTCGGGCGGCCGCTGGGCGAGGTGCTGCTGGAGCCGACCGAGATCTACGTCAAGCCGGTGCTGGAGCTGTTGCGCTCGGGAGCCGAGGTGCGCGGCCTCGCGCACATCACCTCGGGCGGTCTCGGCAACCTGCTCCGCCTCGCCGCCGCCGTCGGCTATGAGATCGACGACCCGCTCCCGGTGCCGCCGGTCTTCGAGCTGATCCAGGAGCGCGCGGTCACCTCCGACGAGGAGATGCACGAGGTCTTCAACATGGGCTGCGGCCTCTGCGTCGTCGTCGCATCGGAGGCCGAGGGCGATGCGCTCGGCCTGCTGCAACGCCACTACCCGGGGGCAAAGCGAATCGGCCAGGTGACCGAGGAGCCCCACACCGTCCGCCGCCGCGCTGCCTGAGGATCGCGGGATCGCGCGCCCAGGGGGAGGCCGGGGCGGGACGGCCGCGAACCAAGGTGAAACGTGCCCGACAATATGGATTGATCGTTAGATGGAAGCCCGCTCCTCAAGCTCGTTGATCGGCACCGTGCTCTCGGGCCGCTACAGGCTGGAGGCGAAGCTGGGCAGCGGCGGCATGTCGACCGTGTACCTGGCGCGCGACCAGACGCTCGACCGGCCCGTGGCGGTGAAGGTGATGCACCGCGAGATGTCCGAGCAGCCCGATCAGCTCGAGCGCTTCCGGCAGGAGGCTCGTGCGGTCGCCAAGCTCAGCCACCCGAACGTCGTATCGGTGATCGACGCCGGCGAGGACGGCGGCTACCCCTACATCGTCTTCGAGTACGTCAAGGGGGAGACGCTGAAGCAGAGGATCGCTCGGATCGGCGCGCTCGACGTCCAGGAGGCGATTGCCTACGCGATCGAGGTGGCGCGCGGCCTCGGCGTCGCCCATGCCCGTCAGATGGTCCACCGCGACATCAAGCCGCAGAACATCCTGATCGACGAGGAGGGTCGCGCCAAGCTGACCGACTTCGGCATCTCGCGGCAGCTCGAACAGGACGGCGTGACGGCGACGGGGCGGGTCCTCGGCACCACGGACTACGTGGCGCCCGAGCAGGCCATGGGGCGCGACGTCGACCCCCGCTCCGACATCTACTCCCTGGGCGTCGTTCTCTACGAGATGCTGATCGGCCAGGTTCCCTTCCACGCCGGCAGCCAGGTCGGCGTGGCGATGAAACACGTCAACGAGGATCTGCCCGACGTGCAGCGGCGGCGGCCGGAGGTATCCGCCGCGGTGGCGCTGGTGGTCGAGCGCGCCACCGCCAAGAACCCGGCTGAGCGCTATCAGGAGATCGGCGAGATGATCGACGACCTCTCGACCGGGTTGGAAGTCGAGGCGGCGCGGGCCGGCTCGACCACGGGCGAGGCGACCAGCGTGCTCGAAGCGGTCCCGCCGCCGAAGCGGCGGCTCCCCGGCCGCCCTCGCTGGTCCTGGGCGGCGATCGTCGCCCTGCTGTTCGTCGCCGGCGGAACCCTGCTCGCCGTGCAGCTGATCTCGAGCGGCCAGCTCGGCAGCGGCGGGGCCGAGAGGGGAAAGGGCAAGCCGATCGCGCTCAGCGCGGCGCGGGACTACGACCCCGAGGGGGACGGCGAAGAAAACCGGAGCACGGTCGGGCGCGCCATCGACGGCAACCTCGCCACCGTCTGGAGCACCGAGCACTACGACTCCGAAACCTTCGCCGGCACGAAGACCGGGCCCGACCCGGGCGTGGGGCTCTACGTGACCACGACGTCACCGGCGACCCCGACGAAGATGATCGTCCGCAGCCCGACGCCCGGCTGGGACGCCCAGGTCTTCGCCGCGGCGGCGGGGCCGCCGTCCCAACTGTCCGGATGGGGCGAACCGGTCGGTGAAGTGAGTGGCGCCTCCTCGGTGCAGCAGATCGCGCTCAAGGTCCGGCAGCCGTCCCGCTACATACTGCTCTGGTTCACCAAGGCCGCCGAAGCCCATGACCAGCCGGGCGGCTACCTGGTGGAAGTCAGCGACATCAAGCTGCTCGGCTGACCTCAGAACGCGTGGGAGCGGGCGGTGGCGTAACGCTCGAGGGCGAGGTGCACGAGGCGGCCGCAGAGAACCGCGTAGCCGACGCCGCCGGCCTCCCAGAGCTTCGCGTAGACGCTGGTCTCGGTGAAGCCGGGCATCGTGTTGATCTCGTTGACGAGCACCTCGCCGTCCGGCTCGACGAAGAAGTCGCAGCGGGCGAGCCCTGAGCAGCCGGCGAGCTTGAAGGCGGTGACCGCGAGCTCGCGGACGCGGGCGAGCTGCGTGTCTGGGATCGGCGCCGGGACGACCAGCTCCATCCCACCGTCGGCGTACTTCGTCTCGTAGTCGTACCAGTCGCCGTGGGCGATCACCTCACCCGGCAGCGAAGCCTCGACCCCCTCGTTTCCCAGCAGCGAGCACTCGACCTCACGCCCCTGGGCAGAGGCCTCGACGATGACGCGCGGATCGTGGCGAAGGGCCAGCTCGACCGCCCCGTCCAGCTCCTCTTCGGTCCCATCCACCTTGCTGATCCCGACACTCGACCCGAGCCGCGAAGGCTTCACCCAGAGAGGCCGGCCCATCGCCTCGCAGCGCTCGCGCCAGCCATCCTCTCCGACGCCGACGAACTCGACCTGCGAGATGCCATGCTGGGCGAAGAGTCGCTTCAGGGTGAGCTTGTCCATGCAGATCGCCGAGGCAAGCACATCGGAGCCGACGTAGGGGACGTCGAGGCACTCGAGCAGGCCCTGGATGCTGCCGTCCTCTCCAAATGGCCCGTGCAGGGCCGGGAACACGGCATCGGCGCCGAGCAGGCCGCCACCGGGTGTCAGCGCGACCGGGGCGCCTTCGCAGCTCCAGGACCCGTCGGGGGCGATTCTCACCCGCAGCGCGGCGTGACCAGCCTCCTCCAAGCCGGCGGCCACGGCCTCGCCTGAGCGCAGCGAGACATCGTGCTCGGACGAGCGCCCACCTGAGAGCACCGCCACCCTCATCACGACACCCCGCGTATCGCGCAGATGCAGCCGGTCGGCGCCTGCGGGACGGTCGATTCCGGCGTGGTCGGATTCGCCGCGGTCTTGCCGACGATCACCGTGACGCCGGTGCCGGGAGCGACTTCCGAGCCCGGCGGCGGGAACTGGTCGGTCACGCGGCCGACCTGACTGGGCGTTTCGGTTTCCTGTTCCTGCACGAAGGGCATCAGGTTCGCCCTGCGCACTTCCCGTTCGGCGTCGGCGCGCAGCTTGCCGATCACGTTCGGAACCGCGACCTTTTCGCTCTTGTCTCCCTTGGAGACCACGATCGAGATGGACGAGCCGGAAGGCAGCTCCGTTCCAGCATTCGGCAACTGTCGGATCACCTCGCCCGCCGCCGTGGAGCTGCTCTCTTCTGAAACGCTGGGAACGAAGCCGGCGCCGCGGATCTGCTGCACCGCCACCGATCGCTGGGTCCCGACCAGGACCGGAACCCTGGCGAGCTTGGGCCCAGCCGAAACGAACAGGGTGACGGTGGAGCCGCGCCTGGCCGTCATGCCGCCCGGGGGGTCGGAGTGGATCACAAGGCCGGTTTCGACCTTTTGCGAGTTGACGGTCTTCACCTGTGGTTGGAGCCCTGCCTTCCTCAGCCTGGCGACCGCTTCGGCACGCGGCAGGGCGGCGGTCGACGGCACCCTGACGCTGCCGGGGCCGGCGCTGACGGTGAGGGTCACCTTCGGCTTCGAGCAGAAGAACGTGAGCAGCGCACAATTCATCTCCGCCTGCTTGGCCGGTGGCGCGGCCGCAGGGTCCTGCTCGAGCACCGTGTCCGCCGCCGTCGAGCGCCGCACCCGCTGCACTCCGCCGATCGGGAAGCCTTCCTGCTGCAACAGCGCAATCGCCACGTTGAGCTGGTTGCCGACCACGCTGGGGACGCGGGTCGTCGTGTCGCGGGTCAGCGTGAGACCCACCACTGCACCGAACAGCACGGCGGCCAGCACGAGCAGCCAGGCCACCCGGCGACCGTGGCGTTCCTCCTCGGCTTCCGCCTCCCACGCCTGCGGCGGAGCGGGGGCGGCGGGGGGCAGGGCCGCGAACACGGCGGTCCCGCCGCCCGGTGTGCCGGGCATGCGCACGGCCTCGTCGAGCGCGGCGATGAACGTGTCGGCGCTCTGGAAGCGCTCCGCCGGATCCTTTTTCAGCGCCCGTGCGATCACCGCGTCGAGCGCGGGCGAGACAAGCGGGTTGAAGAAGCTCGGGGGTCGCGGCACCTGCGAGACCTGCTTCATCGCCACCGCGACGCCGCTGTCGCCGTCGAACGGCACCCGGCCTGCCAGCGCCTCGTACAGCATCACGCCAACCGAGTAGAGGTCGGAGGCGGCGGTTACGGCCATTCCCTGCGCCTGCTCGGGCGAGATGTAGTGCGGGGTGCCGATCACCAAGCCGACCTGGGTGACCTCCGAGGCGCCCGCGCGGGCGATCCCGAAGTCCGTGACGATGGCCTTGCCCTCGGCATCGACGATCACGTTCTGCGGCTTCAGATCGCGGTGCACGATCCCGTGCCGATGCGCGAAGCGGGCAGCCTCGAGCACCTGGCGGATCAGGGCCACCGCCTCCTTCGGGGTCAGCCCGGAGTCGATCACCGCCTTCAGCGTGCGGCCCTCGATGTACTGCATCGCGATGTAGTACGCCCCCTCGTACTCACCGCGGTCGAAGACGGCAACGATGTTCGGGTGCTGGAGGGCGGCTGCGGCCTCCGCCTCGCGGCGGAAGCGCTCGATGAACGCGCGGTCCTGAGAGAAATGTGGGTGGAGGATCTTCAGCGCAACGCGGCGCTGCAGGTGTGGGTCCTCGGCGAGCCACACGTCGGCCATGCCGCCCGATCCGATCCGGCGCAGCATCCGGTAGCGCCCGTCGACCACGCTCCCCTCGCGGATCTCAGCCATTCACACCCCCTCCCACATATCGTTTGTCATAGCGGCTCAGCCTCCGTTCAGGATCGTTTCCGCGACGGCGCGAAAGATCGGCGCCGCGACGTCGTTGCCGAAATGCGGTGTGCACTCGACCGAGACCGCGATCGCGATCTTCGGTTTGTTGGCCGGGGCGAAGCCCATGAACCACGCCTGGTTTTCTTCCGCGCCGCCGCCGCAGGCTTTGTTGCCGGGCGTTTCGGCCGTTCCCGTCTTGCCGGCGACAGGCACGCCCGGGATCTCGGCATTGGTTCCCGTCCCTGCTTTGACCACGCCTTCCATCGCCGTGGTCAGCTCTTCTGCCGTCTTCGCCGAGATCGGTTCGCTGTAGACGTCGGGGCTCATCCGCTTGGTGACGCTGCCGTCGGCGTTGACTACGCGGTTCCAGATCTGCGGCTTCATCAGCTTGCCGTGGTTGGCGACCGCCGAGGCGACCATCGCGATCTGCAGCGGCGTCGCCAGCAGCCGCTCCTGGCCGATCGCGACGCGCGCCAGGTCGACCGGGTCCTTGCGGCGCAGGATCTCGTTGTTTTCGCTGGCGACGCCGCTCGGCAGCAACTCTCCTTCGGGCAGGTCGATCGGCGGGAGCGACCCGAACCCAAACTTTTCCATCGTCGAGAAGAGCCTTTCCTGGCCGAGTTTCTGGCCGAGTTGGCCGAACCAGGTGTTGACCGAGTTGGTCAAGGCGGTGTCGAGGCTGATCGGTCCCCAGTTGACCAGCCCGTCGTTGTCGAGCGCGTGGCCTTCGTCGATGATCGACCCCGGCGCGTTGATCGTCGTTTCCGGGGTGATGGCGCCGGATTCGAGACCGGCCGCCGCAGTCACGACCTTGAAGGTCGAGCCCGGCGGGTAGCGCGCGTACGTCGCCCGGTTCACCAGCGGCGTGGTGACGTTCTCCGTGTTCAGCTCGCCCAGCTTCTTGGGGATCGAGTTGGGGTTGTAGGGAGAATTCGAGGCCAGGACCTTGACCTCCCCGGTGCTCGGTTCGATCGCGGCAACGGCACCGAAGCCGGCGCTTTGAAGGCCTTTCAGCGCCACTTCCTGCGCCTTCGGGTCGAGGTTGGTGACGATGTCGTTGCCTTCCTGCTTGTGGCCGCTCAGCTGGTCGAGGATCGAGCCGAATTCCGATTCTTCTTCGCCGGTCAGTTCGCTGTTGTGGGACAGCTCGAATTCGGACTGGCCGTAGCGCACGAAGCTGTAGCCGATCGGGTGGCCGAAGAGCGCCCCCAGCGGGTAGCGGCGGATGTAGCGCTTCCCCGTGCCGTGGCCCTTCGAGTACGACTTGGCGATGACCGTGCCGTCGTCGGCGAGGATCCGCCCGCGCGGGATCTGCTGCTGCTCGAGCAGCGGCCGGTGGTTCACGTCCTTTTCCTTCAGCGACTTGGCGTCGAACACCGACCAGTACGACGTGAAGCCCACCAGCACCGCGAAGAGCAGGACGATGAGCCCGAACAGCCTGACGATCTGGCGGTTCACGAGCGTTCCATCGCAGGCCCGCCGCGCGCCGAGGCCTCGCGCCGAGCGCGGTCGGAGATCAGCAGCAGCAGGGCCAGCAGCACGAAGTTGGCGACGATCGAGCTGCCGCCGTAGCTGATGAAGGGCAGGGTCACGCCGGTCAGTGGGATCACCCGGGTGACGCCGCCGATGATCACGAACGCCTGGATCGCGAAGACGGCCGTCAACCCCGTGGCGAGCAGCTTCGAGAAGCCGTCGTCCGCAAGCAGGGCGACCTTGAAGCCCCGCGCCGTGACAAGCAGGTAGATCAGCACCACGGCGCAGGCGCCGAACAGGCCCAGCTCGTTGACGATCAGCGCGTAGATCGTGTCGGTCTGAGCGGCTGGCAGCAGGGCTTCGTTGGTGCCGGGGATGGTGATCAGCCCCTGGCCGAATCCTTTCCCGAACAGGCCGCCGTCCGCCTGGGCGAACATCGACTGGAGGATCTGGTACCCGGTTGAGGCCGAGTGCTGGTAGGGATCGAGCCAGACTTCGACCCGGTCGTGGACGTGGGGCACGGTGGAGGCGAAGAACCAGGCGCCGAGCAGGAACATCGCCATCCCTATCACCACGAAGGAGAAGCGTCCCGTCGCCACGTAGAGCAGCGCCAGGAAGGCGGCAAAGAACATCAGCGAGCTGCCCAGGTCGCGGATGAAGACGAGCATCAGCATCGACGCTCCCCAGACGACCAGCAGGGGACCGAGGTGCTTGAGGGGCGGCAGCGTGACGCCGAGCACCCGCCGCGCGCCGACGATCAGCACCTCGCGGTGCTCACGCAGGTAGCTGGCGAGGAAGACGACGATGCAGATCTTCGAGAACTCGGCTGGCTGGAAGGCGAACGGGCCGACCTTCACCCCGAGGTAGGCGCCGTTGACCTGCTCGCCGATCCCGGGCAGCCGCGGCGCCAGCAGCAGCAGCAGGCCGACCGCCGCGATCGTGTAGCGGTACCGCTCCAGCACGTCGTAGTCGCGCAGGAAGTGGATCGCCAGCGCGAAGAGGACGAGGCCGAGCACGAACCAGTTGGCCTGGTCGCGCGCCAGACTCGCGTCGATCCGGTAGACCATCACCAGCCCGAAGGTGGTCAGCAGCGCCACCAGCGGGAAGAGATAGGGGTCCGCGTCGGGAAGGCGGATCCGCAGGTAGACATGGGTGGCGACGCAGAGGGCGAGGAAGTACGCGCCGTAGACCAGGCTGAGGTTGCCCAGCCGTGCGTTCTCCTGGGCGAAGACCGCGGCGAACCCGGCGGTGAGCAGCAGGGCGACGGGAACCAGGGCCGCCAGCTCCCGGTTCCTGGTCGAGCTCAAGGGAGCCCCTGGCTGCGTTCGATTTCTTCGATCAACGACACCGCGTCGGAGCGGGAGCGGAGATCGTGGCCGGTGGCCGCATTGCGGCGGCGGCCCGGCAATGAGGTGGTCTGGATTGGGCTCGCGTAGCGCTCCTCGTACAGCTGGATGCCGAAGGGCAGGTCGTACGGCAGGCCGCGGTAGAGGGCGACGCGGCCGCCGGAGTCGGTGCCGAGGAACCACACCTGCCGGCTGCCGTACCAGGCGCCGGCCACGATGGCGGCGATCACGACGATGGCAGCGAGGGCCTTCGCCGCTGTTCGCAGCCGGCGGCGCCTCGGCCGGGTCGGCTGCTGCTCCCGCCGCTGCCGCGCCGCCTCGGCGGCCAGACGGCGGCGCACCTCGGTTGTGGTGAGGCCGGCCTGCTCGGCAGAGGGGCCCACCAGGGTCGGGCGCTCGGGCGCCCGCTGTGGAGCGTTGACGTCCTCCAAGCGCAACGCGAGCGCCGTGATGTTGTCGCGGCCGCCAGCACGATTCGCCTCGTCGACCAGCACGCGCACCGCCTCGCTCATCGATGCGGCGCCGGCCAGGATGCCCCTGATTCGCTCCTCGTCGAGCATCGTGGTCAGCCCGTCGGAGCAGAGCAGGAAGACATCGCCGGCGTCCGCCGGCACCGTCTGCACGTCGACCTCGACCTCCGGCTCCGGCCCCAGGGCCCGCGTGATGATCGACCGCTGCGGGTGGTCTTCCGCCTGGGCGTCCGTTATCTGGCCCTTGCGGCGCATCTCCTCGACCAACGAGTGATCGCGGGTGAGGCGTTCCAACCTGCCGCCGCGGAACCGGTATGCGCGACTGTCGCCAACATGGCCGATGCAGACCTCCTCGCCCTCGGCGTTGACGATCGCCGCGGTGATCGTCGTGCCCATCCCGGCCCGCGAAGGATCGGCCCGGGCGAGGTCGTGGATCCTCCGGTTGGCCGCCTCGATCGTCTCGCGGAGGATGCGCTCGGGCGGGGCGTCGGGCAGGTCGCGGTCGAATGCCTCGGTGGCCGCTTTCGAGGCGACCTCGCCGGCCTGGGCGCCCCCCATCCCATCGGCGACGACGAAGATCGGCGTGCGGACGAAGAGGGCGTCCTCATTTGCATTTCGCTGCCGGCCGGTATCGGTGCGAAACGCCTGGTCGTCTACGCGCAGCATGCTCACCCCGTCTCGTAACGGAACTCGGTGTCGCCGATCTGCACCGCGTCGCCGTCGATCAACTCGGCCTCCCCGCGAAGGGTCGCCCTATTCAAGAGCGTGCCGTTGGTCGAGCTCATGTCTTCGATGTAGGTGCGGCCATCGCGGGAGAAGATCCTCGCGTGCAGGCCGGAGGCGTAGCGGTCCTCGATCTGGACGTCTGCCTCCGTGGAGCGACCGATCGACAGCCCGCCGATCAGATCGAAGCGCTCGCCCTCCCTCAGGCCGCCACCGCGCTCGGCCACCAGCCACGCGTCGGTACGCCTCGAGGCCCCGCTGAAGGCGGGCGCTGGATGAAAGCCCGTCGCGTCGGGCGCGGGGGCCATCGTGCCGCGCAGGTCCTTCAACGCGCTGCGGGCGATCCAGAGCAGAAACAGGTAGAGGACGGCGAGGAAGCCGAACTTGAGCGCGACGGAGATCGGGTCGTAGGCCACGCGCTACTGCTCGATGTCGAACAGGAAGGTCGTCGTGCCGAGGGTGACCTGGTCGCCGGAACGGAGCCTGCTCGAGCCCACCCGCTGGCCGTTGACCTTGATCCCGTTGGTGGAGCCGAGGTCGGCGATCGTCCAATCGCCCGCGGGGGAGCGCCGCAGCTCCGCATGATGGCGGGAGACGTTCGGGTCGCGCAGCACGCAGTCGGCGTCCTTGGCGCGGCCGATCGTCCCCCGTGGCCCCTCCAGCACGTAGCGGCGGTCGTCGAGGGCGACGACCGCGCGGGTTGCGACGGCGGCGGCCGGTGCGGGCTCGGCGGGTGGGCCGGCGGTGGCCCGCGGCGCCGAGTAGACCATCGTGTGTCCCTCCTCGCCCTGGCTTGGGCTGCCCCCCTCGTGCGCGGGCGGCTTGACCAGGCGCGTCTGAATCCCGAACTCGCCAAGGCGCAGGCGCTCGTCCGTCTTGAACTCGACCGAGGGGCGAGTCAAGGGGTCGTAGTCGCGGCGGCGTGCGTGCTCGAGCAGGTAGCCGGCCAGCTCCTGCTCGAGCGAGCGCTCATAGCCCTCCAGCTTGGTGCGATCCCGCTTGGACAGATAGACCGTGTACTCGTTGGGCACGTAGACCCGGGCCACGCCGGCGGTCTTATGCGCGTCCATCTCCTTGGCGAGCTTGCGGGCAAGCTCGACCGGCTGCACCTCGGAGCTGAAGGCGCGGCTGAAGACGCCCTCGACGAGGCCTTCGATTCGACTCTCGAGGTTGCGTAGAACGCTGATTGGGGCTCCTCTCGCAAAGCGCGCTGCGGTTGTCCGGGGGCGCGAAGCAGGCTGAAATCCTAGATGGTTGAACCTAGGGCCATGCCCACCCGAATGGTCGCGGGGTCGACCATCTCAAGGGAGGAAAGCTCCATGGCCCACCGCCAGCCAGACGCCGGCCAGCGCGGCGGCGGCGGCAACGCCGAGCCGCATCCCGAGCGCCGTGGCGGTATTGGGCGAGCGCTCCGCGAGCTGGTCGAGCGCTCCCTCGATCGCCGTTCCCAGCTCCTCCAGGCCCGGACGGCGTGACGCTCGCGCCTGCAGGCAAGCGTCGATCGCGTCACTGAGCTCGCGTGGCAGATCCGGACGCAGCCGGCGCAGGGGCCGTGGGCGGGAGCCAATCGCCCGAGCCGTGGCTGCCGGGGTCGAGCGCCGGTTGGGGTTCTCGCCGCTCCAACACTCATAAAGCGTCAGCGCCAGCGAATAGACGTCCGCCGCGGGGCCCGTCGGGCGACCCTCGGCCTGCTCTGGAGACATGTAGGCAAGCGTGCCGACGACATCGCCCGGCGCGGTCAGCGCGGCGGCGCCGGCGAGGTGGGCGATCCCGAAGTCCATCAGCTTGGCGCGTGGGTTGCCGTCCTCGGTGACAAGGACGTTCTGCGGCTTTATGTCGCGATGGACGACGCCACGAACATGGGCGTGGTCCAGCGCCTCGCAGAGGTCGGCGCCGATCTCGCCGATCTCGCGATCGCTGAGGGCGCCTTCGTCGCTCAGTCGGGCCAGTGTTTCGCCGTCGACCAGCTCGCTGACGAGCAGAGCGTTCCCAGCCTCCTCGCCGATCTCGTAGAGGGTGACGATGCCGGGATGGTTGAGCCGCGCGGCTGCCTGTGCCTCGCGCAACACGCGGCGGCAACCCTGGGCACCGCGCGATTCGATCGCCTTGACGGCAACGGAACGCTCCAGGCGCCCATCCCAGGCCTCGTAGACGACCCCGAACCCGCCGCCGCCGATCCGGCGCTCGATCAGAAAGCGGTTGAGGACCAGGGAGCCGACCAAAGCTCCTCCGCTTTCGCCGCACCGTGCCGCTCTCCTGCGCGCCGCACGCCCGAAAAACGCAACGTTTGCTGCGGGTCTTGACGCGGCAACCCCATCGGTGTGCATACTCTCCGCCCAGCCAACCAGGTTCGGAGAGCCATTTCTTGGAGGATTCCCTTGCATCCCGGCCGCAACGCCGGCCGCGGCGGCCCCGCCGTCCGGAACGACAGCAGATCCTGCTACGGCGCGCCCTCGCCCTCGGCGCCGGCCTGCTGGTCCTGATCCTGATCGTGCTGGGCGTGAAGGGCTGCCTCAATGCCCGCAAGCAGCGGGAACTGAGCGACTACTCGCGCAACGTCACGCAGATCGTCGTCGAGACCGGGCAGACCGGCAAGTCGCTCTTCGGCAAGCTCGGCAACCCGGGCAGCCTCTCCGTCACCGAGTTCGTCGCCGAGGTCAACGCCGATCGCAGCGCCATGGACAACTACGTGGCGCGAGTCGACGCGCTCGACACGCCCGGCGACATGAGCAACGCGCAGACCGCGCTGAAGCTCGTATACGAGTTGCGCAGCAGCGCGATGAGCGAAATCGCCGGCCATATGAGCACGGCCCTGGGGAACGTCGGCTCCCACAGGGCTGCGAGGGTGATCGCGAACCAGATGCGGACCCTGCTGGCGAGCGACGTTCTCTATGCCGCGGTGGTGCGGCCGGAGATCAACGCCGTTCTCGCCGACAACGGGATAGAAGGCGGCGACGTGCCGAAGAGCCTGTTCGTCCCAGACGGGCTCAGGTGGCTCGACGCCAACGCGGTCACCGCCGCCCTCGGCTCGGTGAGCGGCGCAACCGGAGCGGCGACGCCCGGCGTGCACGGGCTGGGCCTGATCGCGACCAGCGTCAACGGCACCGAAGTGACCCCCGAATCGACGGCCGCCATCTCGAGCGAAGGGACCCCGGAAGTCGAAGTCAAGGTCCAGAACCAGGGCGAATCGACCGAGAACGGGATCACGGTCTCGGTCACCGTGAACGGCCGCAACACCCTCCAGGGCAAAATCAACAGCATCGCCGCCGGCGAAACCGGCACGGCCACCATCCCGCTGACCCCGGCGCCGAAGGGCACGGCCAAGCTTGAAGTCGACGTGCACACGGTGCCCGGCGAGCAGGTCTCCGAAAACAACAAGGCCAGCTACACGGTCGAATTCAAATAGGCGCGATGCGGATCGCCTACCTCGGTCCGGCTGGAACCTTCACCGAAGACGCGCTGCGCCAAGCATCGCCGGAGAAGCAGTTCGAGTCGATGTGGACCTCGACGGTCCACGACGCGATTCTCGCCGTCGAGCGAGGGGAGGCGGAGCGGGCGTTCGTGCCCTTCGAGAACTCGATCGAGGGCTCGGTGCGCAGCAGCCTCGACACCCTCGCTTTCGACACCGAGGCGGTGACCATCGTCGGCGAGTACGACTACGCGGTGCGGGCCCACCTGATCGCGCGGCAGCCGCTTGCGCTGGAGCAGATCACGACCGTGCTGTCGCACCCGCAGCCGCTTGCGCAGTGTGCGCGCTTCCTGCGCGAGCAGCTTCCGGGCGCCCGCAGGCAGAGCGCGAGCAGCACCGCGGAGGCGGTCCGGACGGTCAGCGAGTCCGACCAGCCGTGGGCGGCGATCGGCGCGCGTTCGGCCGCCGGCCTCTACGGCTGCACGATCCTGCGCGAGGGGATCGAGGACGAGGCGGGCAACGTGACCCGGTTCGTCTGGATCGCGCCGGCGGGGACTCCCCCGAGCGGTGCGGGCCGGTGGAAGACGTCCCTGGTCTTCTCGGAGCTGGGCGAGGACCACCCCGGCGCCCTGGTCGCGGCGCTGCAGGAGTTCTCCAGCCGCGGCGTCAACCTCAGCCGAATCGAGTCCCGCCCCCTGCGCCTGGGCCTCGGGCGTTACATGTTCTTCTGCGACCTCGAGGGCGCAATCGACGACCAGCCTGTCTCCGACGCCATCTCCCAGCTCCGCACGAAGGCCGAATCGGTCCGGATCCTGGGCTCCTACCCCGTCGGCTGAGAGGGCAGGGGGCATCCCCTCCCCGAACTCGCAGCCCTTCGGGCTGCTCTGAGTATCCGTCCGTTGAGGGGATGCCCCCTGCCCTCTTCTCGACAGCGCAATGCCAGGCACCTCCCCCGCAAGGCGGGTGCGGCAGCCCAGTGCCTTACAAGCTCCAGGTAAGGGCGTGCGTAGAATCTTCGATCAGCATGGCACGGGTCTTGGTACTCAATGCGACGTATGAGCCGATCAACGTCTGCACGTTGAGACGCGCTGCCGTGTTGCTCCTGAAGGAAAGGGCGGAACTGCTCGAGAAGCGCGAGGGGGCGATCCATTCCGAGCGGATGACGATGGAGCGGCCCGACGTGATCCGCCTGGTCAACTACGTGCGCGTCCCGCGCCAGGCGCACCGGCGCAAGATCACGCGGCGGGCGGTGCTGGCCCGCGACGCCTGGACCTGCCAGTACTGCGGCTCGAGGAAATCCGGCCTGACCGTCGACCACGTCATTCCGAGGAGCCGTGGCGGGAAATCGGTCTGGGAGAACATCGTCGCCGCCTGCGCCAGCTGCAACCGCCGCAAGGGCAACCGGCTGCCGCGCGAGATTCAGATGCATCCGCGGAGGCGACCGAAGGCCCCCCATCCAACCGTCTTCATCCAGGTCGCCAGCCCGTCGATCCCCCCGGCCTGGCAGCAGTACCTACCCGCTGCCGCCTAACCGAGCTCGTCCTGCTCCGGCTCAGGCGACTCGCCTGACTCGACGACGAGGGCGACGGCGCTGACGCGGTCGTCGTCCTTGATGTTCATCACCTTGACGCCCTGGGTGGAGCGGCCCATCTTGGAGATGCCGCCGACCGAGGTGCGCTGCACCATCCCGTTCTGTGAGATGAAGAGCAGCTCCTGGTGCTCGCGGACGACGAGGGCGCCGGCCAGGCCCCCCTTCTTCTCGGTCAGCTTCGCGGTCAGCACGCCCTTCGTGCCGCGGCCCTTGACCGGGTACTCGGAGATCGAGGTGCGCTTGCCGTAGCCGTTCTCGGTGACGACGAACAGCTCGGTGTCGTCGCGCGCGACGGCGAGGGCCAGGACCCGGTTCGGCTCGCCGTTCACCTTCGAGGCGACGTTCATCCCCTTCACCCCAGAGGTGTCGCGGCCCATCGCCCGCGCCGCCTTCTCCGAGAAGCGAGCGGCGTGGCCCGACTTCGAGACCAGCAGCAGGTCGTCCTCGCCCGAGGTGAGGCGCACCTGCACCAGCTCGTCGCCGTCGCGCACCTTGATCGCGATGATCCCGTCGGCGCGGATCGGCGTGTTGTAGGCGATGAACTCGGTCTTCTTGATCTGCCCTTTCGCCGTTGCGAAGGCAAGGTAGCGGCCCTCCTTGAAGTCACGGGTCGGGATAACGGCCATCACCCGCTCGCCGTCGCGCAACGGCAGCAGGTTGACCAGGGCGCTGCCTTTCGCCGTGCGCGACCCCTCCGGCAGCTCGTAGACCTTGAGCCGGTAGACCTTGCCACGGTTGGTGAAGAAGAGCAGGTAATCGTGGGTCGAGCAGATGCGCAGGTGCTCGATGTAGTCGTCCTCCTTGAGGTTCATCCCCATCACCCCGACGCCGCCGCGGTGCTGCTGGCGGTAGGTCGCGAGAGGCAGGCGCTTCACGTAGCCGGAGGCCGTCATCGAGATCACCATCTGCTGGTCGGCGATCATGTCCTCGATCCCGACGTCCCCCTCGAAGTGGGAGATTTCGGTGCGCCGCTCGTCGCCATAGGCATCGACGATCTCGGCCAGCTCCTCCTTGACGACGCCCATCACCCTGGTCTCGTCGCCGAGGATCGCCCGCAGCTCGCCGATCCGCTCGAGCAGGTCGGCGTGCTCGGCCCGCACCTTTCCCGCCTCGAGGGCGGTGAGGCGCTGCAGGCGCATGTCGAGGATTGCCTGCGCCTGCTCGCGCGACAGCTCGAACTTCGAGATCAGGCCGTCGCGTGCCGTGTCGGGATCGGCGGAAGCGCGGATCAGCTTGATCACGGCGTCGAGGTTGTCCAGCGCGATGAGCAACCCCTCGAGGATGTGGGCACGAGCCTCGGCGCGGCGCAGTTCGTGCTGGGTGCGGCGGGTGACGACCTCCCGCTGGTGCTGGACGTAGTGGTGGACGAGCTCGAGCAGGCCAAGGGTCCGCGGCACGCCGTCGACCAGCGCCACCATGTTGATGCCGAAGCTGGTCTGCATCTGCGTTTTCTTGTAGAGGTTGTTGAGCACGACCTTGGCCGGCTGGCCGCCGCGCTTCAACTCGATCACCAGGCGCATCCCCGAGCGGTCGGACTCGTCGCGCAGGTCGGAGATGCCCTCCAGCTTCTTTTCGCGGACCAGGTTGGCGATCTTCGAGATCAGGCCGTTGTCGCCGCCCTTCTTGACCATGAACGGCAGCTCGGTGACGACGATCGCGTCCTTGCCGCCCTTCAGCGGCTCGACATGGGCGCGGGCGCGAACCTTGACCGTGCCACGGCCGGAGGCGTACGCATCGCGGATCCCCCCCATGCTCATGATCCCGCCGCCGGGGAAGTCGGGGCCCTTGACGTGCTCCATCAGCCCGGCGAGGTCGATGCCGGGATCATCGATGTAGGCGTTGACCGCGCCGGCCACCTCGCGCAGGTTGTGGGGCGGGATGTTGGTGGCCATCCCGACCGCGATCCCCGACGCACCGTTGACCAGCAGGTTGGGGAAACGGGCCGGCAGGATCGCCGGCTCCTGTGTCGATTCGTCGTAGTTCGGGCCGAAGTCGACGGTGTCGGCATCGATATCTCGCAGCAGCTCGGTCGCCAACCGCCCCAGACGCGCCTCGGTGTACCTCATCGCCGCTGCCGGGTCGTCGTCGATCGAGCCGAAGTTGCCCTGGCCGTCGACCAGCACGTAGCGCAGCGAGAACTCCTGCGCCATCCGCACCAGCGTGTCGTAGATCGCGGAGTCGCCGTGCGGGTGGTACTTACCCATCACCTCGCCGACGATGAAGGCGCACTTGCGGTACGGGCGAGTCGGCTGCAGGCCGATGTCGTGCATCGCGTAGAGCACCCGGCGATGCACCGGCTTGAGGCCGTCGCGCACGTCCGGCAGCGCCCGCCCGACGATCACGCTCATCGCGTAATCGAGGTAGGACGAGCGCATCTCCTTCTCGAGCTCGCGCTCTTCGATCCGTCCTGTGAGTGCCTCGAGTGCCATCAGCTCGTCCCTCGAATGGACGTGTCAGACGTCAAGGAACTTCACTTCCTTGGCGTGATCCTCGATGAATTTGCGGCGCGGCTCGACCTGGTCGCCCATCAACATCGAAAAGATCTGGTCCGCGGCCGCTTCTGACGCGTCCTCCAGTGTGACCTGCTGCAGGGTCCGGCTGGCGGGGTCCATCGTCGTCTCGCGAAGCTGGTCGGCGTTCATCTCGCCGAGCCCCTTGAAGCGCGTCAGCTGGACTCCATATCGCGCAAGCTCCAGCACAGCGCCGTGCAGCGCCTGGAAGGAAAGCGCCTCGCTGCTGCGTGCGCCGAGCTGAGCCCGGAATGGCGGGCGGCCCACCTGCGCCAACAGCGCACCGTGCACCTCGGCGAACTTGCGGTAGTCATGGTGCTCGAACAGCTCTCGCGGCAACCGATGGGTGCGAGCGAGGCCGGTCTTCCGTTCGATCGCCTTCACCGCCAGCCCCTCGTCGGAGTCCTCGACAATCTCAGTGTCGAACGGCTCGCCCTCCAGCGGCTCGAGAGCGAGCACCTTGCGGGCTCCTGCGAGCGTCGCCACCCCCTCGTCGAGGAGGCTCGACTCCTCGAGGAAGCGCACAGCCTCATGGCCAAACTCAGCCTGCAGCGACGAGCTCCAGCCTTCGTACTCTTTTGCGCGGCGGGTGTAGCTCTGCCAGCGGCCCTTGGTCAGCTTCGTCGACTTGCCGTTCGCGTCGACGAGCTCGATGTCCTCCAGCTTGTCGCGCAGCAGCAGCTCCTCCAGTTCCGACTCCCGCTCGAGGTAGGTCTCCTGATTGCCCTGTTTGACCCGGTACAGCGGCGGCTTCGCGATGTAGACGTAGCCCTGCGAGATCAGCTCCGGCATCTGCCGGTAGAGGAAGGTGAGGATGAGGGTGCGGATATGGGCGCCGTCGACATCGGCGTCTGTATTTCTCGCGGCCACTCCACCAAATCCGACTATATAGTTCTCGTCTTTCAATACTGAGAAGTCATAGACATTGCGATCAGACGCTTCAACCTCTCGCACCGACCGAACCTGAAGTGCGATGAGATCGCGCCCGACGGTTGTGAAACGACGGTTCTTCGATCGATGGCCATTACGAAAGCGATTCCACAATCGATCCGCCGCGTTGTGGTCATCCCAAATTCGCGACAGCCTTGCGACATCATCCTTTGCCGCAACGGTGACGGTCCAGGCAGTGTGTTTAGTACGAATTGAGCCTTGTGGGGCCTTGCACGCTTTGCCGGCCGGTGCACTCACAGAGATTGAGGCAACCACTCCAAACGACATGAGCAGGTACTGCAACCCACTGGCCAATTCTCGCGACGAAGTCGCGAAACTGACGCGTCCCCCAGATGCCGTGCCGTCCCCCATGAAATACCCCCGAAGGAACTCGGTGCGGAGATCGTCGTTGACCCGAAATGCGATATCGGGAATCCGCTTCGTCGGCGCTTTGGCGTTCAAGAATCCGAAGAGATGACCCCAGGCAAGCGCCGCCACTCGGTTCACCAGTCGCAGCTCGCCGATCCTCTCGCCCGGCTCGTAGTTGCTCGCCTCCCGCCCGAAGACGGTTTCGATGGCCTGCGTCATCTCCTCTCGATAGGCCTCGTTGCGAGAGCCGATCGCAAAGCGGATTCCCCCCCGTGGGCTGCCCGAGCCCTCCGCCATGTAAAAGCCGAGCAGCTTCATCAGCTCGGGCGTGACGCGGAGGAACCGAGCCACCCCCTTGCCCTTGTAGTGCTCCGGCGTCAGCTCAAGATCGGTTCGGTCACCAAGCCAGTCCAAGTCGGCCTCGGAGAGCTCGCCGAGACGGACGTACGTCTTGACACGGTTGGCCGGCGAACCTCGGTACTGGGTTCGCCAAGTGCGCTCAAGGGCGCTCTCGCTGATCCGCACGCGCGGCAAGATGCGAGCGGGGTCCTCGCCAACCGCCTCGACATAGCGCCGCCATTTGGGCAGCGTGGGCCGGGCGGTGCCCTTCTCCCACGCGTAGAACGTCACCGGCTGCTTGATTCCCACCCTCTCGCAGAGGTCGCGGTTGCGGAGACCGGAAAGACGTCGCATTCGCGCGAGGTGGGCACGTACATCGGCTGGGGCCTCAACACGTACCGAGGTCAGCTCCTCATTACCGGAATGTTCTAGCCGAACCCGTGAGCGGTACAAGTCCTCGACAGCGGCGCCCCGAACCCATACTTGCGAGGCGGCCTCCGGTATCGCGTGCAGATCGCGCAACAGGTCAATCCGGTCCGGCGCATCGACCGGGAGGTTGATTCGCTTTGGAGCAACGAGCTGATCGCCGGGGCGAATGTCCAGCCCCCGCTTCGTCCGTATCTGGCCGTCCTCATAGACAAACACACTATGGCTCCCCGTCACCCTCACCGACCGCCCATAGGCGGAGGTGATCTCGAACAGAGGCTCGTCGACCGGGTGGCGAATCACCCCCTTGACCGGCTTGAACCTCGTTCGACCGGTCTCCCGGTCGAAGCAAAGGACTTCCCCCATGTCCTCTTCGGTCACCTTGGTGTACCGGTCGAGATCGGCGTCGTGCCGGCTGAGGATCGCATCGATGTACCGCCCAATCTGGACCAAGCGGGCGCCCTGATGGTCGCGGACCAGTGTCTGTTCCTCACCATCCACACTCGCCATCACAATTTTGTGGTACCGAGCCTCCTCGAGATCGAACTCTTCGTGGATGCCGGTTCCGATCGCGGTGATCAGCGCCTGGATCTCGGTGTTGGCCAGCACCTTGTCGATCCGGCTCTTCTCGACGTTGATGATCTTCCCGCGCAGCGGCAGCACCGCCTGCGTCGAGCGGTCGCGGGCCTGCTTCGCCGAGCCGCCGGCGGAGTCGCCCTCGACCACGAACAGCTCTGCGTCGCGCGGGTCCTTGACCGTGCAGTCGGCCAGCTTCCCCGGCAGGGTCGAGTTCTCCAGCGCCGACTTGCGGCGCGTCAGGTCGCGGGCCTTGCGCGCCGCGTCACGGGCGCGCGAGGCGTCGATCGCCTTGGTGATGATGCGCCGTGCGTCGGCGGGGTTCTCCTCGAGGAACTCGGCCAGCTTGCGGTTGACCGTCTCCTCGACCAGACCGCGGATCGGCGGGTTGCCGAGTTTCGTCTTGGTCTGCCCCTCGAACTGGGGATCGTGCAGCTTCACGGAGATCACCGCGGTGAGCCCCTCGCGCACGTCCTCGCCACTCAGGTTCTCGTCCTTCTCCTTCAGCAGGCCTTTGCCGCGGGCGTAGGCGTTCAACGTCCGGGTCAGCGCCGCGCGGAAGCCGGAGAGATGGGTGCCGCCCTCGTGGGTGTTGATGTTGTTGGCGAAGCTGAAGATCGACTCCTGGTAGGAGGAGTTCCACTGCATCGCCACCTCGACCTGGCCGTCCTCCCCCTCGCCTTCGAAGAAGATCGTCTTGCGGTGCAGGGTGTCCTTGTTTTCGTTCAGGTGGCGAACGAAGTCCTCGATCCCACCCTCGTACTGGAAGACCACGCTGTTGGTCTGTCCCCGCTCGTCGACCAGCTCGATCTTCAGGCCGCGAGTCAGGAAGGCCGTCTCGCGCAGCCGATCGGCCAGCGTCTGGAAGTCGAACTCGACCTCTTCGAAGATCTCCGGGTCGGGCTGGAAGGTGAGCGTCGTGCCGGTCGCCGGCGCCGGGGCACCCTTCGTGAGCGGCCCCTGCGGCTTGCCGCGCTCGTAGTCCTGGCTCCACACATGACCATCCCGGCTGATCTCCAGGTGGAGGCGCTCCGACAGCGCATTCACCACCGAGACGCCGACCCCGTGCAGGCCTCCTGAGACTTTGTACCCGCCCCCGTCGCCGAACTTGCCGCCGGCGTGGAGCGTGGTCAGCACCACCTCGGCGGCGGGGCGCTTCTCCTTCTTCAGCTCTTCGACCGGGATGCCGCGACCGTCGTCCACGACGGTGCAGCTGTCGTCGGGGTGCAGCATGACGCGGACGCTGTCGCAATGACCGGCAAGCGCCTCGTCAACCGAGTTGTCGACCAGCTCGTAGACCAGATGGTGGAGGCCGCGGGGGCCAGTCGAGCCGATGTACATCCCGGGCCGCTTGCGGACTGCTTCCAAGCCCTCGAGGACGGTTATGTCCTTCGCGCCGTAGGAGCTGGGGGGCCCCTTCTTGGCGGCAGTCTTCTCTGTCTTAGGCAATTAGTCCCTTCCGAATCTCACAAAAAACCCCGACTACGCCACGGCATGCCGCGCCGGGTCGGGGCAGAACACGGGGTTGGTGTAAAGGATACCAGTTCGACCCCCACGACAGCCGGGCTCACTGTCACAAAAGCCCTGCAAATCGCCAGTAATTGAGACTAATCTCGGCCATCTTTCACACGAAATCGCAGGCTCCCGGGAGCCTGCTCGCCCAAGTGCTCGCGGAGGCGGCCGAGAAGCCGCTCCTGCATCAGGCTCAGCTCCTCGGCCCAGACCGAATCGGTGCAGCTGACGACGACGGCGCCCTCATGTTCGGAGACCGGTTGCGCCACCGCCGCAACGCGCTCTCCAACGGCCGCGCTCCACGCCGCCTGCACCGCAGCCAGGGGCGTCTTCGGCGCGGCGCGGTCGAGCGCGGCGCGCAGGGCGGCGGCGGCGGGGCGTGGGGCCCGGCGGCCCATCATGCCGCGGCCACATGCGCTCTGGCCGCCGAGATCCGCACCGACGTCTGCAGCGCCCGCGGCGGGACGGACTCCTCCGAAGCCGCGGTGATCAACGCCTGGCCGCCGCCGGCGAGGCGATCGACGAGGCGCTCCCGCCGCTCGGGATCGAGCTCGCTCATCACGTCGTCGAGGAGGAGCAGCGGCGCCACGCGGCGTGCCTCGAGCAGCGCCTCGCGCTCGGCGAAGAGAAGCGCCAGCAGCGCCGCACGCTGCTGGCCCTGAGAGCCATAGCGGCGCAGGGGTCTTCCCGCAAGGGTGATCTTGAGCTCGTCGAGATGCGGTCCCCAGGAGGTACGGCCCAGCCTCAGGTCCGCCTCCCTCCGCTCAGCAAAGCCTGCGCAAATCTCGGCGGCCGAGCCGGGGGACCGGGGAACGTACTCGACCGCCCCCCCACCCTCCAGCCCGAGCTCGTCGGCGGCGGCGGCGAAGGGGGCGGTCAGCTCGGCAGCCGCGGCCGCCCTAGACGCGGTCAGCTCGGCAGCCGCCTCGGCCAAGCTCCCGTCCCAGACGTCCAGCTGGCCGGCCCCATACCCCGCCGCCGAGCGCGCCAGCAACGCGTTGCGTTGCGCCAACACCTGGCCGTAACGTCGCCGCAGCCCCGAGCGCGACGGCCAGCGAGCCGTGACGTAGCGATCGAGATGCGCGCGGCGCTCGGCGGGCGGGCCCTTGACAAGCGTCAGCCGGTCCGGCGAGAAGACCGCGACGGGCGGGCGATGGCGCGCCGCAGTGGCCGGGTCGGCCGGGTTGCCGTCGAGCAGGTGGCGGCGGCCCTCACCGCGACTGACGGTGGCAAGCAGCCGGTGCTCGATCCCGTCCTCGTCCTGCACGGTCGCCTCGGCGCGCGCCAGCGGCGCGCCGAAGGGGATCAGGTCGCGGCGATCGGCGGTGCGGAACGAGCGGCCGGTGAGTGCGAAGTAAAGCGCCTCGAGCAGGTTCGTCTTGCCGGCGCCGTTGGGCCCGACGAGGGTCAGGATGCCGGGCCCAAGCTCGATTCGCACATCGCTCAAACTGCGGACCGCCCTCGCTTCCAAGGCGACGACGAGCACGGCCTCTCCTCACACGTTGAGGCGGATCGGCATCACCAGGTAGCGGAAGTCGTCGTTGTCGACGGGCTGCAGCAGGCCCGGGCGCAGGGGTGAGATCAGGCGCAGCATCACCTCGTCACCCTCGATGCTTTCAATGCCGTCCCTGAGGAACTCGGGATTAAAGCCGATCTCCATCGGCTCGCCCTCGAACGCCGCCGGCATCGTCTCTTCGGCGTCACCGACGTCCGGCGTCGACGCCGACACCCGCAGCTCGCCCGCGGAGAGGGACAGGCGCAGCGGCGCGTTGCGTTGCGCGAGCTGGCTGACGCGGCGGGTCACCTCGAGGAAGTCGGTGCGTGGCAGGCGCACGTCGTGCTCGTAGGACTCCGGCAGCAGCTGTCGAAAGTTCGGGAACTGACCGTCGATCAGCCTCGTGTTGAGGAGGGTGGTCCCCGCTCTGAACACCGTCTGATTGCGAAGCAGGCTGACCGAAACTCCAGCGAGCTGCTCTCCGGAGACGATCCGGCTCAGCTCGCGCAGCGCGCGAGCTGGAATATTCGCTTCGAGCTTGCCGGCTATCGCGTTCTCCAGCTCGGTCCGCTTGACAGCGAGGCGATAGGAGTCGGTGGCGACCATCGTCATCTCCCGCCCGTCGGCCGTCACCAGCACCCCGGTCAGGACGGGGCGCATGTCGTCCCGCGATGCAGCGCGGGCAACCAGCTCGATTGCCTCCACCAGCGCGTCAGCTGGAAGGTGGAGGGGCTCGGCCTCCTCGTCGGGGAGCCTTGGAAAGTCCTCCGCCGGCAGGACGCGCAGGTGGAAGCTCGAGCCTCCACTGCGAATCTCGACGTCTCGCTCGGCCTCGCGCAGCTCGATCTCCACAGTCGCGTCACCCAGCGAGCGGGCGAGCTCCGCGAGGAGCCGGCCGGGAAGAAGCGCGGTGCCGCCAGCCGCGATCTTGGCCTCCAGCTTCGTCCGCAGGCCCATCTCCCCATCGGTCGCACAGAGAGTCGCGCCATCCTCGGATGCCACGAGGAGGATTCCGGAGAGCGCCTGCGTCACGGCGCGGGTCGATACAGCTCGTGAGACAGCCGTCAACTTCGAGACAAGCTCCTCCCGTTGGGTGGTCAGCTTCAAGTGATGAGCTTTCTCTTGAGTTGAGTTAGTGCCTGTGGAAATAGGCGAAGCTGAAGGGGATCCGGCTTCGCCAGCGCTTTGCGGGACTGTGGATGGAGTGTGGAGAGGCATTGATTCTTACAGCGCCAGCGGCGGTCAAGCTGGCACAGCGCCTGGGCTGTGGATTGCGGCGCGCAGCTCGTCGACGCGGCTGGCGAGATCGGGATCGTCACTGAGGCTTGTTTCCGCACGGCGCAGCGAGTTGAGGATCGTGGAGTGATCCCGCCCGCCGTAGAGACGGCCGATCTGAGGCAGGGAGAGATCGGTCAGCTCGCGGGTGAGGAGAATCGCAACCTGGCGGGCGCGGAGCGGTGTGGCGGCCCGGCTGGGACTGACGAGCTCGACGCTGGAGATGCCAAACGCCGCCGCCACCCGCTGCTGGATGTCCTCGACGGCGCCCGGCTGGGCCCGGCTCGGCGTTTGGGGGATCAGCTCGGCTATCAGCTCGCAGCTGAGGGGCTCAGCCGTCAGCGATGCGTGGGCGATCACCCGTGTCAGCGCACCGTGCAGGCGCCGCACGTTGGCGTCGATGCGACGAGCCAGCTCGTGCAGCGCATCCCGGTCGGCGTCCTCGATGCCGGCCTCGCGCGCCAGTCGCTGTACGACAGCCAGTCGGGTTGGGAGGTCGGGCGGCTCGACGGGGATGGTCAGGCCCCACTCGAAGCGATCGCGCAGGCGGGAGGCAAGGGTTAGGAGCTCGCTTGGGATCCGGTCGGCGGAGAGGACGAGCTGGCTGCCGCCCTCATAGAGGGCGTTGAAGGTGTGGAAGAACTCCTCCTCGGTGTGATGCTTGCCCTCGAGGAACTGGACATCGTCGACGAGCAGCACGTCGAGGTCGCGGTAGCGGTTCTTGAACTGCTCGGCGCCGCTGGTTCGCAGCGCGGCTACGAACTCGTTCGTAAAGCACTCGGCGGTCGTGTAGCGGACGCTGAGCCCCGGCGCGTTTGCCCGCAGGTAGTTTGCGACCGCGGCGAGAAGATGCGTCTTGCCGAGGCCCGGCGGCCCGTGCAGGAAGAGGGGGTTGTAGGCCTCGGAAGGGGCCTCGGCAACGGCGAGCGTGGCGGCGTGGGCGGCTCGGTTTCCCGCACCGATCACAAATCGCTCGAAGGTGTAGTTGGGGTTGAGCTCCACGGCGCCCACGCAGGCCGCGGATGCGCCGGCGCTCGCCGCGTCGACCGCGGCGAAGCTGATCTCGGTGAACGGCTTTGCCGAGTTGACGAGCACATCGCGTATCAGGGGTGAGTAGCGGCGCTCGACCCAGTTGCGGATGCCATCGGGGGCGGAGAGATAGAGGGTGCACCCCTGTGCTCCGACGGGGCGCAGGGGCTCGAGCCACAGCCGGAACGTCGAGTCGGGAACGGAGGCGCGCAGGTCGCTCTGGATGTCTTGCCAGAGGGCATCGAGGCTCGCTCGGTGGTCGTCTTCCCGCACCGCTTGCGACCATAGCGTTGGGCCTGCGCCCAGAATCGCCGCGAGCCGCAAATCCCGAAGAAAGATTTCAGGCGATCGGGACCAATCATCCGGGCTCTCGTCCGTATACTGCGACGCCCAATGAAGCGCACCTACCAGCCGAAGACGCGAAAGCGGGCCAAGACCCACGGCTTCCGGGCACGGATGCGGACGCGCGCGGGTCGGGCGATCCTCAAGCGACGGCGCCGCAAAGGCCGGAAGCGCCTCACTCCTTAGATGGCCGCGGCCATGGCAGCGGCCATCTGATGGCGGCGAAGCGACGCCGCCTCTCGCGAAGCGGCGAGTTCGACCGCGTTTACCGCGACGGCCTATCTCATGCGACCCGTTACCTTGTCCTCTATAGCTTTCCGCGCAGTGAGGAAGGAGACCAGCGCGTGAGGCTTGGTGTTTCCGTCAGCCGCAAAGTGGGCGGCGCGGTTGAGCGCAACCGCGCGAAGCGGGTGCTGCGCGAGGCGTTCTGGAGCCTTTCCGAGCTCCTTCCCCCTGGGTATGACTTCGTCGTCGTGGCGCGACCGGAGATCTCTGCCTTGATCGATCAGCAGGGCACCGACGGTGTTCGGACGAGCCTCGAGGAGGCGCTTGCCGGCACGGCACACGGCCGGGGGCGTTCCACGTGAAACGGGCCGCCCTGGCCGCAATCGCCGCCTACCGGCGCTGGGTTTCGCCGGCCCTCCCGCGCCGCTGCCGTTACGAGCCGAGCTGCTCGGCTTACGCTGCGGAGTCGATCCGTCGCTTCGGCGTCCTGCGTGGCCTCCTGCTGTCCGGCTGGCGGCTGCTGCGCTGCAACCCGCTCAGCCACGGCGGCTTCGATCCCGTCCCCCGGCACTTCACCCTGCGAGTCGGTCCGATCGATCCCGCCGAGTACCACGGCGAGGTGCGCACATGATCCCCGCCGCAAACATCCTGCAACCGCTGATCAACATCGCCAACGCCGTCCTGCAGTTCTTCCACGACCAGGCCGGATTGAGCTGGGGGATGGCGATCATCGCGCTTACGGTCGTCACCAGGGCGCTCCTCATCCCCCTCACGTACAAACAGCTGAAGGGGATGCGGGCGCTGCAGGCGCTCCAGCCGCAGATCAAAGAGATCCAGGCGAAATACAAAAACGACAAACAGCGCATGCAGCAGGAGATGATGCGCTTCTACCAGGAGAACAAGGTCAATCCGCTCTCCTCCTGCATTCCGCTGGTCGCCCAGCTGCCGGTCTTCATCACCCTCTTCTACGTTCTCCGCCACGAGCTTCCCGCCGACATTGGTTGCAACGCAGGGGCATGCACCAGCAAGGCCTCCTTTCTGTTCATCCCGGACCTGACCGCGAAGGCGACCGGTGGCGTCCTGATTGCGCTTCTGGTCCTCTACGTGGGCACACAGCTGGTCTCCGGCCTCGTGATGTCCGTTACGGCGGACAAAAGCCAGCGGACGATGATGTTCGTGCTGCCGTTCATCTTCGTTCCCTTCGTGATCAACTTTCCGGCCGGGCTCGTCGTCTACTGGATCACCACGAACTTTTGGACGATCGGTCAGCAGTACGCGATCCAAAGGCTGATCCCGGCGCCGGCTGTGCCCACACCGGCCGAGGTCGCTGCGGCAAAGCCACCACCCCCTCCACCGCGGAAGCGGAAGAAACGGCGGTAGCGCTGTATGCCTGAGCAGCCCGATTGGCCGGAGAAGCCCGCGGAGCGGGCACAGAGGTTTGTCGAAGGGGTTCTCGACGAGCTCGACCTCGAGGGTGAGGTTGAGGTTCGGGAGGACGAGGACCAGATCGAGGTCGTGGTCGAGGGCGACGACGACTACGGCCTGCTGATCGGCAAACGGGGGCAAACGATCGACGCGATCCAGCTGCTCTGCTATCAGGCTGCCTTTCGGGGCCTGCGCGACCGCAAGCGCGTCGTGCTGGACGCGGTGGGCTACAGAGAGCGGCGGCGGGAGGTGCTGACCGCCCGCGCCGACCGGTCGGCGGACCAGGCGCTCTCCGGCAACCGCACGGTCACGATGGATGCGATGAGCGCCCCGGAACGGCGAGTCGTGCACGAACACCTCAAGGAACGGGCGGGCGTCGAGACGTACAGCGAAGGCGACGAGCCACATCGCTGCGTGGTGGTCTCGCCGCTGATCTCGGAGTGAGCCGCGACCCAGCGGCTGGGTTGGATCCGCAGGCCCGGGACGCCCTGCGGCAAGTGCTGGACCTGCTGGCCGTCGAGCGAGCCTCGGTCAGCTCCGTAACCGATCCCGTCGGGGCGTGGCGGGTCCATGTTGCGGACAGCCTGACCGGGCTGGACGTGCCGGAGCTTCGCGAGGCGAAGAGGATCGCGGATATTGGCTCTGGGGCTGGGTTTCCGGGCCTGGCCCTCGCTGTTGCGCTGCCCGCTTCCCAGGTCGATCTGGTCGAGTCGGTCGGCCGCAAGTGCGCTTTCATGCGGCGCGCGGCAGGCGCCGCCGGAATCGCCAACGCTCACGTCGCCAACGCCCGCTCCGAGGAGCTCGCAGCCGGCGAGGGCCGCGAGGCCTACGATGCGGTGACGGCGCGCGCCGTCGGCCGCCTCTCGACCGTGGCGGAGCTGGCGTCTCCGCTCCTTCGCAGCGGGGGCGTGCTGGTTGTCTGGAAGGGCAAGCGCGATCCCGGCGAGGAGGCCCAGCTCGAAGACGCCGCCGCCAAGCTGGCCATGCGCCCGGAGCGCGTCCTCGCCGTCGGCCCCTACGCCGGCAGTCGCCACCGCCACCTGCACGTGATCCGCAAGACCGGCCCCACCCCATCGGATCTGCCCCGCCGCCCCGGCATGGCTAAGAAGCGCCCCCGGGGGTTACCGACTCGGGAAGCGAAATAGTCTGCCGCCATGGGTTTGGTCTATGCGGTCGCGAACCAGAAGGGTGGAGTGGGAAAGACGACCACGGCGGTCAACCTCGCCGCCTGCGTGGCAGCCGGCGGGGCCCAGACGCTTCTCGTCGACCTCGACCCCCAGTGCAACGCGACGGTCGCATTGGGCGGCGGGCGAGACCTGCACCCGTCCTCCTACGATTGCCTCACCGGCGACATCTCGGTTGCCGAGGCTGCACGGCCGGCGGGGCCCGACAACCTCTGGCTGGTGCCCGCCAGCCGCGACCTGGCGGGCGCGGCGGTGGAGCTGCCGCGGCTGGAGGGCTCCGAGACTCGGCTGCGCGAGCGCCTCGGCCCCGTCCGCCAGCACTTCGCCTTCACCATGCTCGACTGCCCTCCCTCTCTCGGCCCGGTCAGCATCAACGCGCTGGTGGCAGCCGACCGGGTCATCGTGCCCGTACAGGCCGAGTACCTGGCGCTGGAGGGACTCGTCCAGTTCCTCGAGACGTTGGGGATGATCCGCCGCGAGCTGAACCCACCGCTGAATGTGTCGGGCCTGTTGATCACTATGCACGATGAGCGCACGCGCCTCGCCCAGGACGTGGAGCGGGAGCTCCGCGAGCACTTTCCCGAAATGGTCTTCGAAACGGTCATACCCCGCAGCGTCAGGATCGCCGAGGCGCCGAGCTACGGGCTGCCGGTGACGGCGCACGCGCCCTCCTCGCGGGGGTCGGACGCTTACCAGGCTCTGGCCGGGGAGGTCATCGCCCGTGGCTAGCACGTCAAGGCGCGGGATCGGCCGCGGCCTCGCCGCGATCCTCCCCGAGACCGCCGCCGAGGGGGTCGGGGACCTGCGAGAGCTGCCGGTCGGGCTGATCGAGCCCAACCCGAGCCAACCGCGCACCAAGTTCGATCCCGAGACGCTGGCAGGTCTCGCATCCTCGATCAAGGCCAGCGGCATCGTCCAACCCCTGCTGGTTCGCCCCCTGCCCGACGGCAGCTACGAGCTGATCGCGGGAGAGCGGCGCTGGCGAGCGGCGCAGCAGGCAGGTCTGGAGAAGGTGCCGGCGATCGTGCGCGAGTCCGAGCGGGCCGAGCGGCTTCAGGTCGCGTTGATCGAGAACATGGTTCGCGAGGACCTCAACCCGGTCGACGAGGCGCGAGCTTGCGCTGCGCTGGTGGAGGACCTCGGTCTTTCGAAAGAGGAGCTGGCCCGCCGCATCGGCCGCAGTCGCCCCGCGGTCTCGAATCTGATCCGCCTCCTCGACCTGCCCGAAGAGGCCCTCGCCCTGCTCGAGTCGGGAGAGCTCAGCGAGGGCCACGGACGCGCCCTGCTGGGCGCTGATGGAAATGACGTTCGCCGTCGCCTGGCGCGCGCTGCGGCCAAGCACGGATGGTCGGTGCGGGAGACCGAGGAGCGTGCCAAGCTGGCTGGCCAGCCAGGAGGAGGGAAGGCCGCGCGGAGAGGGGTTGGCGCCGAGGAGGCCGCCGCGATGCGTGACGCCGCCGACCAGTTCGAGTCGGCCCTCGGCCATGAGGTCACGGTCCGGCCCAGGGGGAAGGAGATCGCCGTCGAGATCCGCTTCGAGGACCTGGGGGAGGCCCTCGCCCTGGCGCGCAGAATCGGCCGCCGCGGCGTCTGAGCGCCGCTCCCGGAACCGGGCCCCACCGCTATCATCGCCCGCCCCGGGCGATTAGCTCAGCTGGTTAGAGCGCGTCTCTGATAAGGACGAGGTCCCTGGTTCGAATCCAGGATCGCCCACTGCGCCCCGGCGGCCTTTTGTGCGGTCGAGCGGCCGCGCACGCCTACCTATAATGGCCATCCACCTTAGGTGCGGATGGAGCGTGTCTTGTGCAGCAGATGCAGATCTACGGCGTCAGCTTCGACATGGTCGGCAAGCAGCCGATCGTATTGCTGAAGACTGTTGAAGGAAACAGGTTCCTGCCGATCTGGATCGGGCATCCGGAGGCTGCGGCGATCCTGATGAAGCTGCAGGGGGCGACGACGCCGCGGCCGATGACCCACGATCTGCTCTCCGACGTGCTCGACCAGCTCGACGCCAAGTGCGAGCGGGTTGCCGTCACGGAATTGCGCGACAACACCTTCTACGCCTCGATCACCGTCTCGGTCAACGGCTCGGAGCTGGAGATCGACTCCCGCCCATCCGATGCCCTCGCCCTTGCCGTCCGCGTCTCGGCTCCGATCTTCGCGGCCGAGGAGGTGATCCAAGAGTCGGCGATCGAGTTCGAGCCCGAAGGCGAAGACACCGAGGACGTCGTCGACAAGTTCAAGGAGTTTCTCGACGAGGTCTCGCCGGAGGACTTCCTCCAGGGCGACTCGTAACGGTCAGTGGGTCACGGCGGGCAGGGCGAGCTGAAGGATGCGCTCGACCAGGCCCTCGAAGGACATTCCGGCGGCCTCGGCGGCCTGGGGAAGGAGGCTGGTGTCGGTGAGCCCCGGGATGGCGTTGACCTCGAGCACCTGCGGGCCATCCTCTCCGAGGACCAGGTCGACGCGGGAGAAGGCCGAGCAGCCGAGCGCCTCGTAGGCGGCCAGGGCTGTCGCCGTGACCGCGTCGGCGTCGGACTTGCCCAGATCGGCCGGGCAGACGAAGTCGGTGCGCCCGATCTCGTAGCGCGCCTCGAAGTCATAGCGGTCACCGCCGCCGGGGGTCGCCTCGACGATCGGCAGCGGCTCGTCGCCGAGCACGCTGACCGCCAGCTCCCGGCCGTCGACGAAGCGCTCGAGGAGCACCCGGCTGTCGTAGCTGAACGCCGAGACCAGCGCTTCGGGCACCTCGAACCAGCTGGCCGCGAACTTCACACCCAGCGCTGAGCCGCCGCGGCTCGGCTTGACGACCAGCGGGAATCCGAGCCGGTCCTCCAGCGCGCCCAGGGCATCGCCCGCGCCGAGCTCGCGGAAGGCCGTCTCGTTGAAGGCGAACCAGTCCGGTGTCGGCACCCCCGCATCCCGCAGCTCGTGCTTGGCGAGCACCTTGTCGATGCAGCGGATGCATGCCGCCACACCGGGGCCGGTGAAGGGAATGCCGAGGATCTCGAGCAGCTCCTGAGCGGTGCCGTCCTCGCCGCCGGGGCCATGCATGGCGATAAAGGCGACGTCGGGCTCCTCGGCGACCAGCCGCTTCACGAGGTCTCCACCCACGTCGAGCGGCACCGGTTCGTGGCCGAGCCGCTCCAGCGCGTCCTCGACCCTGGCGCCCGAGCGCAGCGAGACGCCTCGCTCCAGCGAGCGCCCGCCCTTGAGGACCGCCACCTTCATGCGCTTCCCTCGCTCGCCTTGCGGAAGGGAAGGACGTCTCCGCCGCCCGGCTCCGAGCCTGCCGCGCGCTCGTTCCGGCCCGGCGTTGCGGGCGCCGGGTGTTCGCCGGTGAGCGCGCCGTAGAGCTCGACCTGTTCGGCGATCGCCTTGCCTATCCGGCGGATCCCCTCACGGATCTCCTCCTCGCCGACGCCGGAGAAGTTGAGCCGCATCGAGCTGCGTCCGCGCCCGTCGACGTAGGCGGCCTGGCCGGGAACGAAGGCGACGCCCTGCCGCAGCGCCTTCGCCAGCAGGTCGCTCGTGTCGATGTAGTCGGGGAGGGTGGCCCAGATGAAAAGGCCGCCCTCGGGTTCGGTCCAGGTTGTCTGCGCCGGGAAGTGCTCGCGCAGCGACTCGACCATCGTGTCGCGACGCTGCCGGTAGACCTCGACGAGGCTGTCGACGTACGCGCGCCACCGCCCTTCGGCGAAGTACTCCCGCACGAAGTGCTGCGTGAGGGTCGAGGTGCAGAGGTCCGCCGCCTGCTTGCCGAGCACGATCTTCTCCATCACCGGCGGCGGCGCCACCGCCCAGCCGAGCCGGATCCCGGGGGAGAGGATCTTCGAGAAGGTGCCGACGTAGAGCACGAAGTCGCCTCCCTCGAGCTGGTAGAGCGGCGGCAGCGGTTCGCCGCTGAAGCGCAGCAGGCCGTAGGGGTTGTCCTCGACCACCAGCAGCTCGCGCCGGCGAGCCAGCTCGACCAGGCGATGCCGCCGCTCGAGCGACAGCGTCACCCCGGCCGGGTTCTGGAAGCTGGGCACCGAGTAGACGAATTTGGGCCGCCGCCCTTCGCCATCCAGCCTCGCCAGCACCTTCTCCAGCTCTTCGATCCGCATCCCGTCGGCATCGCACTCGATCTGCACGACCTCCGCCTGGTAGCTGCAGAAGACAGGGACAGCGCCGGGATAGGTGGGCGCCTCGCAGACGACGACGTCACCAGGGTCGATCAGCGTCTTGCAGATCAGGTCGATCGCCTGCTGACCGCCCGTGGTGACGATCACGTCGTCGGGGTCGGGCTGCATCCCCTCCGCCCCCATCACCTCCAGGATGCAGTCGACTGTCTCGGAGAAGCCCTCGGTTGGCCCGTACTGGAGCGCCTCGGCGGTGGACTCCTGCGCTATCCGCGTCATCTGCGCGGCGAACATCTGCGGCGGGAAGGTCGAGGTGTCGGGTAGGCCGCCCGCCAGCGAGATCACCTCCGGGCGCGCCGTGACCGCCATCAGGTCGCGCATTGCCGAGGATCGCATCACCCGCGTGCGCTCTGCGAACAGGCCCGCGTAGCGCTCGAGATCCCGCGTGCGAGTGTGCGCTCGTCGTCGATGCGGCGGCTCGGGCATCCCTGAAGTGTAGGTTTTCGCCGTGAGCTTCCTTTCCGGCGTGGGCCTAGAGCTCGGAATCGGCATTGCCGTCGGAATGCTGGCGGGTACCACCGGGACGCGCGGATCGGCCCGCGGCCGGATGACGCTGCTGGCCGCCGCGCTCGGCCTCGGCCTCGGGATCCTCCTCGCCGGCCCCGCGAACCTCGCCATCCCGCTCGGCGCGATCTTCTGCCTCGCGGGAGCGGTCATCGCCTGCCTCGTGATCAGCGACGTGGTCAGCGGGGCAAACCGGCGCAAGGGGGGCGGTTCCGGGGCGCTTGGGTTCCTGGTTTCCGTCGCCGCTCTCGTCGTCGTGGCGATTGCGATCCTGGTGAAGCCCCTGACCTTGCTGGTGCTGGCGGTCCTCGTCTGGCTTGGCGCAGCCCGCCATCGCCGCTCTCAGCGCAAGCACGCCGGCCTGCGCGTGCTCAGGTAGCGGCCCGCCCGGCATCATTCGGCAGGCGATGTCCGCGAGCAAGCTTGTCCTGACCTATGTCGATTCATTGCGAACCGACATGCTCGAGCGGGCTGTGGCCGAGGGCCGCGCGCCCACCTTCGGCGCCCTGCTCGAGCGCGGCGTCCTGATTCGCGATTGCGTTTCCAGCTTCCCCTCGGTGACGCCGGTCGCCTGCGCGGAGCTGGTCACCGGCGCCGCCGCCGACCGGCACTGGATCAGTGGCATGAACTGGTACCACCGGCTGGAGCGCCGCTATGTCGAGTACGGCTCCTCGCTGGACGCAACCCGAGCGTTCGGCGTCTTCCGAGCGCTCTACGACCTCGTGTACAACATGAACCTGGCGCATTTGAGCCCCGAGGTGGACACCCTCTTCGAGCGACTCGATGACGCCGGGAAGCGCACGGCCTGCACGCCCTTCCTGATCTACCGCGGGCGCCATCGTCATCAGGTGTCGCTCGACGGCTTCGCGCGCCGCGCCGTCGATGCGACCGGGCTCAAGTTCCGCCATCACACGTGGGGCCCCTCCGAGCTCTTCTATGGGGATCTCTACGCGAGCCGGGACGTCCCCTGCCGGTCGACGTCGATCCCGGGGAGTCGCGACGGCTACTCGGCCTGCTGCGCCGCGGAGTTGGCAAAGGCCGGCGGGTTCGACTTCCTGCTCTTCTCCCTCCCCGACAACGACAACTACTCGCACAGGCACGGGCCCGAGGCAAGCGTCGAGTCGATCGCCAAGGCGGACCACTGTTTCTCGAAGCTGACGGAGGCGATGGGAGGCCTCGACGCCTTCCTTGCCGACCACGCGCTGATCTTGGTCGGGGACCATGCGCAGACGCCGGTGGGGCGGGGGCTGCCGCTGGCCGAGCTGCTCGGCCGCGATTGGACGGTGTTGCAGCCGTCCGATCGCCGCCCGGAGCGAGCGCAGCTCGCGGTCAGTCCGACTGGCCGCGCCGCCCATGTCTACCTGCTGGAAGGCGAGGCCGGCGGGGCGGAGCGGCGCGAGGTTGGGCAGCGGCTTGCCGAGACGGAAGGAGTCGACCTGGTCTGCTGGCTGGAGCGGCGCGGAGGTGCGCCCCTGCGGCGACAGGGGCAGGGGCTTCCTGCGGGGGGCGAAGTCACGGCCGTGGTGGAACGGGGCGGCCAGAGGTTGCGCTTCCATCCCGGCGACGCGGTTGCGGACCTGCGCGGTCGCCGTTGGGACGTGGAGGGCGAGCCCGCGACGCTCGATGCCGTCGTGGGCGACCGCCTGCGCAGCGACGCGTACCCGGACCCGCTTGAGCGCGTCTTCGCGGCGCTGACCGCTCCCCATGCCGGCGACTTCATCGTGTCCCTGGCGGCGGGCTACGAGACTGTCGATTGGGGCGGGGTCACCCATGTGGGGGGCGGCGGGCACGGCGCCCTGCAGCGCGGCGACTCGATCGTCCCGCTGCTGTTCGTCGGCTGCGGCCCGTCCGACCCCGCCGAGCGCGAGCAGTGGACGCTGCGCGACGTGGCGCCGATCGTGCTCGACCACTTCGGAATCGAGTGATGGACAAAGCGCCCCGTTGGGCAGTCGGCGGGCTCTCCCTCTTCCCAGTGCTGCTCATTCTGCTGAACCCGGCCACGGCAGGCGCTGCGGAGGTGAGCGTGGCCAGGGCGATGCAGATCGCCGATCTCAACGCGAAGGTGGTGGAAGAGCGGCATCGGGACGGGGAGCTGACGCACAGCGCCAACATGGTCGAAGGCAACTGGCAGGTCGGTTACTTCGCCGGCAAGAAGGAGGTGGCGCTGGTCGTCGTCGACCCGGCGAGCGGCCTCGTCCGGGAATCCTGGACGGGCTACCAGGTCGCCTGGAAGATGGCCCGGGGGTATCCCGGCGCGTTCGGCCACAAGCTCAATGCCCCGTACGTCTTCCTACCGCTCTGCGCCCTCTTCCTGATCGGCCTGATCGATTGGCGGCGCCCCTGGCGTGTCGCCACGCTTGACCTGGCCGTCCTGCTCGGCTTCGGCGTCTCCAACTATTTCTTCAACCGGGCCGAGATCGGTGTCTCGGTTCCTCTCCAGTATCCGGTCCTCGCCTACCTCTTTGCCAGGGCTCTGTGGATTGGCCTGCGCGGGCGCGGCAAGGGGATCCGCCCGGTTTGGCCAGCTGCTTGGCTCCTCGTGGCGGCGCTCTTCCTGATGGGCTTCCGGGTCGGTCTCAACGTCGCCGACTCCGACGTGATCGACGTCGGCTATGCGAGCGTGGTCGGCGCCGACCGGGTCGCCCATGGCGAGCGGCTCTACGCCAACTTTCCCGCCGACGTCTCCCAGGGGGACACCTACGGCCCGGTCAACTACTACGCCTACGTCCCGTTTGAGGCGATCTGGCCCTGGCACGGGACCTGGAACGACCTCCCGGCCGCCCATGCCGCGGCGGTCGTCTTCGACCTTGCGGCGTTCGCGCTGCTGTTTCTCCTCGGCCTCCGGATCCGGCCCGGCCCCGAGGGCCGGAAGCTGGCCGCAACCCTCGCCTTCGGCTGGGCCGCCTATCCCTACACGGCCTATGCGCTCGAGTCCAACTCGAACGACACCCTCGTCGGCCTGCTGCTGCTGGCGGCCCTGCTCGCCCTCGCTCGCCCGATCGCCCGTGGGGGAATGCTCGCCCTCGCGACCTTCACCAAGTTCGCCCCGCTGGTGCTGGCTCCCATGCTCGCCACATATCGGCCCGCGACCGACGCGAGAGGACCCACCGGCAACCTCCGCCGGGTCGTCCCGTTCACGATGGCGTTCTTGGTGACGGCGGCGGCGGTGATGCTGTGGCCGGCGCTCGACCCGGGGCTCGGCACCTTCTGGGAACGGACGATCGGCTACCAGGCCGGCCGCCAATCCCCGTTCAGCATCTGGGGCCAGGTCCCCGGCCTGGAGCCCCTCCGGGTGGCGATTCTCGTAGGCGTCGGGCTGCTTGCGATCCTGTTCGCCTTCCGTCCCAAACGCAAGACACTCACCCAGGTGGCCGCCCTCGGCGCCGCCCTGCTGATCGGCCTCCAGCTCACGGCCCCGCACTGGTTCTACCTCTACATCGTCTGGTTCTACCCCCTCCTCCTGGTAGCCATCTCATCCCTGGACGGGTCCCCCGACGCTCCTATCGAGGGCATGCCCAGCCGCCCAGCGGTGCGGTTTGCGGAGATGGGGTCGGGGGTCACCTCGGCGGCGCCTCCCCTCGGCACCGCGGAGTGATTCTCGCCCCGCAGGGGCACTCAATTCCACCCACCGAAGGTGGGTGGTGGGCGTCCGCCGAGGTGACCCCCGACCCCTATCCCCTACGGGTTGGTAGGGGCAGGGACCATCACCTGCTCGATCGAGTCGGCGAGCCCCGCCGAGTTCACCTCGACCGCCGCTCCCATCACCCAGACGTCGTCGGCGGCGGTTTCGAACCTGACCGGCATCAGCGTGATCAGCGACTCCAGCACCTGCTCCGGCTTGACCCCGAGCACGCTTGTCCGCGAGCCGGTCATCCCGACATCGGAGATGAACGCCGTCCCCTGCGGCAGCACTCGCGCGTCGGCGGTCGGCACGTGGGTGTGGGTGCCGAACACCGCCGCGACGCGCCCGTCGAGGTGCCAGCCCATCGCGACCTTCTCGCTCGTCACCTCGGCGTGGAAGTCGACGACGGCACAGTCGGCCTCGATCCGCTCGAGGATGCTGTCCACCTCGTGGAAGGGCGAGCGAGCGACCCGCAGTCCCACGGCTCCGCTCAGGTTGATCACCGCGACCCGCGCTCCGCCCGCCTCCACGACGGTGTGCCCGCGACCCGGGTTGGCGTGCGGGTAGTTGGCGGGCCGGATCACCCGCTCGTCGCGGTCCAGGTAGTCGTAGGCCTCCCGGTGCCGGTAGACGTGGTTGCCGGTGGTGATCACGCCGGCGCCGGCGTCGAACAGCGCCCGGGCTGTCTTCTCGGTGACCCCCATCCCGCCCGCCGAGTTCTCCCCGTTGACGATCACGAGGTCCGGCCGGTGGCGCTCCCGCAGCTCCGGCATGGCCGCCTTCAACCCCCGCCGTCCCGGTCCGCCGACCACGTCCCCGATGAAGAGCACCCGCATTGCCACGGGACCCTATCCCCGCATTCAAACGGCTGCGAAGCGGCGCAGGGCGAAGCGGGCTATGAGGCCGTAGGCGGCGATCAGGATCGCCAGGTGCAGCAGCGGAGCGCCGATTCCCGGCCCCGCCGAGTCGAGCGCCGCGAGCATCGCCTGCAGCGCCGGCTTGAAGGGGAAGAGGGCGGCGACGACCCGGATCGCGTCGTAGAGGGTGGGCCCCACGGCGCCGGAGGGGATCAGCGAGAGGAAGGCGATCGGCAGCGAGACCATGAAGGCGAGCAGGGAAACGGCGCGGACCTCTCGCGCGGCCGCGCCGAGCGCCGCGCCGGCCGCGCCGAGCGCTCCGGCTCCCGCCAGGATCGCCGCGATCCAGAGTGGGAAGCGGCCCCAGTCGAGTGGCACGAAGAGCTGCAGGCCGGCCAGCATCAGCAATGTCACCGCAAGCCCGACGGCCATGCCCAACCCGACCTTCTCGCCGAGCAGCGCCGAGCGGGAGACGAGGCCCCGGGTGAGGCGGGAGAAGGCGTTCTCCTCGCGCTCGAGGGCGAGCGAGCCGGCAACCAGCAGCACGGTGACGAAGGTCAGGGTGAAGGTCGCGGCGACCGCCGTCGCAAAGACGTCGAGCGGCGGAGTCGGCGCGCTGACCACCTGCTTGTCGACGACGACCGGCTGCGCGAGCCGGTCGATCAGCGGGCTGGCGACGTCGAGGTTTTCGTGCGCCAGCGTCGCGAAGCGGATGACGCGGTCGAGGGCGTCACGCAGCGGCCCCTGCGGCAAGGCGGGACGGAGCGCCCCGAGGATGTCGGCGCTGGCCCGCAGCCCGAGGATGTGGATCGACTCGCCGAGGACGCTGAAGGTGCCTCCGTTGACGACGAGGTTGAGGTACTTGCCGCCTTCGGCGGCGATCCGTTTCGCGATCAGCAGGTTCGCCCGTGCCAGCAGGGAGGAGATGCGTTCGTCGACGAGCTGCGCCTTGACCGGGTCCTCCTGGTTGACCATCACGTCCACGGTCGGCGTTTCGGGGTTGAGGGTCGAGAGCGAGTTGATGCGGCCGACCAGGTCGGCGGGCAGGATCAGGGCGGCGAGGACGTCGCCGGAGCGCACCTCCGCCGCCGCTTCGACGCGGCTCTTCACGAGGACGCACTCGACCGCCTTGCAGATCTGGTCGCCCACCCCGACCGCGGGCAGGCGGGCGCCGCCGACGGTGACCCGAGCACCCGTCGGCACTTCGTTGAGGAAGGCGACCCTTGGCTTCTCCGGCCCGCGCGAGATCGCGAAGCCGACGAGAATCGCGATCAGCACCGGGTAGGCGACGAGGAGGAACGCCTGCAGGGGCGAGCGGCGGAGGATCTGGAGGTCCTTGACGAGCAGCCAGCGCATCAGTGCCCCCGGTGGTGGAGGAAGGAGACGAAGGCGGTCTCGAAGTCGCGGTCCGCGGCCTCCGGAGCCTCGCGGCGCACCGCCTCGCGCAGCTCGTCGGGAGCCCCATGGAAGAGACTCTCGCCGTCGGCGAGGACCAGCAGCCGCTTCCCGTAGCGCTCCGCCTCCTGGATGTCATGGGTGGAGAAGATCACCGTCGTTCCGGCGGTGGCCAGCGCCGAAACGAACTGCCAGAGGCGGGCCCGCTGGCGGGGATCCAGCCCGACGCTGGGCTCGTCCAAGAGCAGCACGACAGGCCGTGACAGGAGGCCGATCGCGATGTTGATCCGCTGCTGGTTACCACCCGAGAGGCGCGCCACGATCTCGCCGCGCCGCTCACGCAGCCCGGACAGGTCGAGCATCTCCTCGACCGAGGCGTGCGGGTCGTCGTGCTTCTCGAGCCGCGCGAACAGCAGCAGGTTCTCCTCCACCGTGAGCCGCCGGTAAAGCGCCGCCTGCTGCGGCACCCAGCCGACCTCGCCACGGGGCAGGTGGACCTCGCCCTCGTCGGCGCTCGTTATCCCGGCCAGGATCGAGAGCAGCGTCGTCTTACCTGCTCCGTTCGGGCCGATCACCGCCAGCAGCTCCCCCCGCGCCGCCGCAAAGTCGACCTCCTTCAGCGCCTCCCTGTCCCCATAACGCTTCACCAGCTTCCGCACCTCGAGCGCAGCTGCCTCCGTCCCTGCCGCCATCGCCGGAACGCTACTGCCAGGTTGCTGCCCAGGTGTTACGCGCGGCTTGAGAAGAGAGGGTGGAGGTGTCCCCTGAACGGACGGATACTCAGAGCGGGCGAAGCCCGCGAGTTCGGGCAGGGGACGCCTTCACCCTCTCCAACCTAGAGCTCGGGCGAGGGATACCCCGCCCGTCCCAGCCATCCCTAGAATCGGGACGATGCCGTTCCCGGCAACACGCATGCGGCGGCTGCGACGGACCGAGGCCCTGCGGGGCCTGGTTCGCGAGACCGAGCTGTCCCCCGCCCACCTGATCCAGCCCGCATTTGTGGTGGCCGGGCAGGGCGTCCGCGAGGAGATCGAGTCGATGCCCGGCATCGAGCGCTTCTCGATCTCCGAGCTGGTCGCCGAGGCCGCTGAGATCGCAGCGTCGGGAGTCGGCGCAATCCTCCTCTTCGGCGTCCCGGCAAGCAAGGACGAGTCGGGCAGCGGGGCCTACGACGACGAGGGCATCGTGCAGATGGCCGTTCGAGCGCTCAAGGAGGCGCAGCCCGAGCTGACCGTGATCACCGACGTCTGTCTCTGCGAGTACACGTCGCACGGTCACTGCGGCTTCGTCCGCGACGGCGAGGTGGACAACGACGTGACGGTCGAGCTGCTGGCGAAAGCGGCGATCTCACAGGCCGAGGCGGGGGCCGATGCGGTTGCGCCGAGCGACATGATGGATGGGCGGATCGGCGTGATTCGCAACCAGCTCGACGAGGAGGGTCACTCCAACGTGCCGGTCGTCGCCTACAGCGCCAAGTACGCCTCGGCCCTCTACGGGCCCTTTCGCGACGCCGCCGAGTCGACGCCGGAGTTCGGCGACCGGCGGGGCTACCAGCTCGATCCAGCCAACGCCGAAGAGGCGGTGCGGGAGGCGAAGCTCGACCTGGCCGAGGGGGCGGACATGCTGATGGTCAAGCCCGCGACCCCCTACCTCGACGTCGTGCGGCGTGTCAAAGAGGCAACCGCCGCCCCGGTGGCCGCCTACCACGTCTCCGGCGAGTACTCGATGCTGAAGGCGGCCGCCGCCAACGGCTGGATCGACGAGCGGGCCGCGGTGCTGGAGACATTGACCTCGATCCGCCGCGCCGGCGCCGATGCGATCGTCTCCTACTACGCGAAGCAGGCTGCGGGATGGCTTCGGTGAAGCTCCCTCAGTCGAAGGCCCGCTCGCGCCGGGGTGGGGCCGCCATCCCGCTCGACGAGGCCGACAAGCGGCTGATGAACCTGCTCCAGTCGAGCTTCCCGCTCGACCCGGAGCCCTTCGCGCTCGTGGCGGCGGAGGCGGAGATGGAGCTGGACGACGTCCTCTCCCGCACCAGGCGCCTGCTGGACGAGCGGATCATCCGCGAGATCACGCCGATCTTCGACACCCGCACCCTCGGCTACGAATCGATGCTTGTCGCGGCCAAGGTGGACGCCGAGCACCCGCATCGCCCGGCGGCGATCGTCAGCGCCCATCCCGGCGTCTCCCACAACTACCTCCGCACCCACGACTTCAACCTCTGGTTCACGATCGCGGTGCCGCCGGATTCCGAGCTGGGCCTCGACGGGACGCTCGCGGCGCTGATCCGGGAGACGGGCGCCGAGTCGATGCGCCAGCTGCCGACCCTGACCCTGTTCAAGATCAACATGAACCTGGAGATGGAGAAGGGCACCGAGGCCCTCGCCGCGGCTGTCGAGGCAGCGCCGCCGCGCGAACTGGGGCCGCAGCCCTACGACGACCGCGACATCGCCGTGATCAGGGCGACACAGGGCCCGATGGAGGCGATCGAGCGCCCCTTCGCCGCCGCCGCCGCCGAGCTGGAGATGCCCGTCGAGGAGCTGCTCGAACAGCTTCAGGGCATGGTCGACCGCAAGCTGCTGCGCCGCGTCGCGGCGCTCCTCAACCACCGCCGAGCCGGTTTCTCGGCCAACGGGATGGGGGTCTGGAAGGTCCCCGAGGACGAGATCCTCGAGACGGGCGCGCGCATGGCCGCCTTCCGCGGCATCTCCCACTGTTACCAGCGCCCCACCTACGACGACTGGCCCTACAGCATCTTCACGATGGCCCACGGCCGCTCCAAGGAGGAGTGCGACACGATTCTCGACTCGATCGCAGCGGAGTGCGGAATCGGTCCGGATGGCCGCGGCACGCTCTACTCGTCGACCGAGTACAAGAAGATCCGCCTCCGTTACTTCACCCCCGACTACGCCCGGTGGGAAGCTGAACACGCGCAGCTCTGAGCTGTACGAGCGCGCCGTCCGCGTACTGCCGGGAGGGGTGAACTCCCCGGTGCGGGCGATGCGCCAGATCGGTCGCGACCCGATCTTCGTCGAACGGGGCGAGGGTTGCGAGCTGATCGACGTCGACGGCAACCGCTACGTCGATTGGGTGGGGTCCTGGGGGCCGCTGATCCTCGGCCACGCCAACCCGGCGGTCGTCGCCGCCGTCCGCGAGGCCGCCGGCCGGGGGACCAGCTACGGCGCCGCGACCGCCGCCGAGGTCGAGCTGGCGGAGGAGGTGGCCACCCGCATTCCCTCGGTGGAGATGCTGCGCATGACCAGCTCCGGCACGGAGGCGGCGATGAGCGCGGTCCGGCTCGCCCGCGCCGTCACCGGGCGCGAGGTCGTCGTCAAGTTCTCCGGCGCCTACCACGGCCACTCCGACGGACTGCTCGCCGACGCGGGCTCCGGGCTTGCGACGCTCGCCATCCCGGCCAGCCCCGGCGTCACCGCGGCGCAGGCGGCCGGCACGGTGGTCGTGCCCTGGAACGATCGCGACGCGGTTTCCCGCGCACTCGCCGAGCACCCCGTCGCCGCTCTCCTGGCCGAGCCGGTGGCGGCCAACATGGGCGTTGTCCCTCCCGAGGAGGGGTTCCTCGAGCTCCTTCGGGAGGCGACGGCGGGCGCCGGCGCAATGCTCCTCTTCGACGAGGTGATCACCGGCTTCCGCGTCGCCCGCGGCGGCGCCCAGCAGCTCTACGGGGTCGAACCCGATCTCACCATCTTCGGCAAGGTGCTCGGCGGCGGCCTGCCGGCCGCCGCCTTCGGCGGCCCGCGGCAGACGATGGAAAGGATCGCTCCGGCCGGCGACGTCTACCAGGCCGGCACGCTCTCGGGCAATCCACTTGCGGTCGCGGCGGGCCTCGCCACCCTGCGCCAGCTCGACGACGCGGCCTACGAGCGCCTCGGAGCGCTCACCGACCGGCTCGCCGCCGGTTTCGCCGACCTGGCCGCCGACCGCCCGCTCCAGGTGTCCGCCGCTCCGGGCCTCCTCACCCTCTTCTTCAGCTCCGAGCCGGTTGCCGACTTCGCTGGCGCCGCGGCCTGCGATCTCGAGGCGCACGCCCGCTTCTGCCGCGCCATGCTCGACCGCGGCGTCTACCCCCCGCCTTCCCAGTTCGAGGCCTGGTTCATCTCCCTCGCCCATGACGAAGCCGCGATCGACCGCACGCTGGCGGCGGCGGCGGAGTCCCTCCGGGAGGCGCTCGAGTGACGGGAACGGTGGGCGCCTGCCAGATATCGGAAAAGGGTCGCCACGGAGGCCGGCGGTGAACGCCGATCCCGCCGCGGTGCTCACCGTCCTCGCGGCTCAGCTGCGCGAGGAGGACACGCCGATCTCCACGCACGTCATCGATCCCAGCCAGGAGCCCGTCTTCGGGCCGCTCGTCGCCAACGGCCCGCGGGCTGCCGCGGCGCCGGCGGAGTACGCGCTGGTGGTCGAGTCGGTCCGCGAGGGCTACCTCCTCCACTACGGTGAGCCCCGGTTGCTCGCCGGGCACGACCCCGACCTCGCCCTGCTCGCCGGCGACTACCTGTATGCGCTTGGCATCGAGCGCCTGGCGACTCTCGGTGACGTCGAGGCCGTGCGCGAGCTGGCGGACCTGATCAGCCTCTGCGCCCAGCTCCACGCGGAGGGTCGCGCGGACGAGGTTCCATCGCTATGGCGGAAATCCGTCCGTGCCATCGGTGGCGTGGAGGGCGACTGACCCGCTCTGCGGGCCGGGCCTCACCACGTGCGGACGGCGTGGGGTCGCGCGGGCAAAGCTAACGGGCGCGGTAGGGAATAAACTGCGCGCCTTCTTGGACCTGGCGGAGAGTGGCTGACGAAGTGGACAAGCGGAGCGGGGCCGAGAGGACCCGGCATGAGGAGCGGGCCCAGCCCGACCCTCCCGGCTACTTCGAGGGCGAGTCGATGACTCGCCGCCGTGCCTTCACGATTGCCGCCCAGGGCCTCGGCGGCGTCGCCGGCGCGGCGATCGTCCTGCCCGCGGTCGGCTTCGCGATTGCTCCGATCTTCAACCGCGGCAAGGAGATCTGGGAGGCGGTCGGCCCCGTCGACGACTTCGTCGAAGACACCTACCGCCAGGTCGTCTTCACCGAAACCCCGGGGATCGGCGACGCCGGCAAGGCGACGGCCTACGTGCGCAAGGGGTCCAAGCAGCTCGGCGAGAACCCAAGGGAGGTCATCGCGGTCTCCAACCGCTGTGCCCACCTCGGTTGCCCGGTCCGCTTCGTCGAAGCCGCCGGCAACTTCATCTGCCCCTGCCACGGCGGTGTCTACGACTTCCAGGGCAAACGGATCGGCGGCCCGCCGGTGCGCCCCCTCGATCATTTCCAGACCCGCATCCGCAACGGCCAGGTCGAGCTCGGCCCCCGCTACAGCGTCACCTCGCAGCTGGAACCGGTCCGCGCCCGCGACCCGGGCGAGTTCACCGGTGGCGTCTGGGAATACCTCTATCCGCCGCGGCCCTCCACCTTCCCACCTCCGGCGCACTGAGGCGTAGCCGACGATGAAGCTCGACTCGCTCATTCCCGCCCCGCTCAGGAAGCCGGCAAAGCCGGGCCAGGGCAACGGCGTCAAAGGCGCCGCCCCGGCCGACCTGAAGACATCGCCCCCTGCGCCGCAATCGGACGCCCAGCGCATCGCGGGACGCGCCAAAGAGGCTCCCGCCGACGTCCTCGCCTGGGTCGACCAGAGAACCGGAGCGACCGGTTTCCTGACCGGGATGCTCTATCGCAGGGTGCCGAAGGGGACCAACTGGTTCTACACGCTCGGCTCGGCCACCCTCTTCGCGTTCATCGCGCAGGCGGTGACCGGCGTCTTCCTGGCGATGTTCTACACGCCCTCGACGACCCAGGCCTACGCCTCGATCGCCCACATCAACAACGACGTCTTCCTCGGCCAGTTCGTGCACGGGATGCACAAGTGGGGGTCGAGCGTGATGGTCATCCTGGTCTTCCTCCACATGGGCCGCACGTTCTTCTTCGGCGCCTATAAGTACCCGCGCGAGCTGAACTGGGTGATCGGAGTCGTGCTGCTGATCCTGACGATGACGATGGCGTTCACCGGCTACCTGCTGCCATTCGACCAGCGCTCCTTCTGGGCATCGGCCGTCGGCATCAACATCAACGGCACGGGGCCCCTTATCGGTCCCTACCTCAGCGACTTCCTCCGCGCCGGCCCCGAGCTTGGCGCCACCACCCTGTCGCGCTTCTACTCGATCCACATGCTGCTCGTCCCCGGCGCGATCATCGCGCTGATCGGGGCCCACCTCTACCTCGTCGTCAAGCTCGGCACCACCGCACCGCCCTGGGTCCATGCCGAGCGGCCGAAGGTGGCAGACCCAACCTCCCAGCTCGACGCCGGCGGCAACGGAGCCTCGCCAAGCCGATGAAGCCCGCCCAGAAGCAGGCATACCTCGAGGAGTACGAGCTCCTCAAGAAGAAGGGCAAGCCCTTCTTCCCCTACGCGGTGCTGAAGGACTCGGCGATGGCGCTGATCGTGGTCGGCGTGATCATCACGATGTCGATCGTCCTCGGCGCGGAGCAGGGCCCCAAGGCCGACCCCACCTCGACCAGCTATGTGCCGCGCCCCGAGTGGTACTTCTTCTTCCTCTTCGAGGTGCTGCGGGTGATCAAGCCGCCCGAACTCGTCCCGATCGCAACGATCGGCATCCCGACGATCTGCATGGTGCTGCTGCTCCTGCTGCCCTTCTACGACCGCGGGCCGGAGCGCCACCCGGGCCGGCGGCCGATCGCCACCACCGCCGGCATCCTGACCATTCTCGCAATGTCCTACCTCACCTACTCGGGTGCGGTCGCCGGCTCGCCAACCCAGATCGAAATGAAAGTCGCGCCCCGGTACGAAGCGGGCAAGGAGGTTGTCGTCGGCTCCGGTTGCCTCGCCTGCCACAAACTCGGCGAGAACGGCAACAACGGCCCCGGGCCGGAACTCACCCATATCGCCGCACGAATACCGCGGGCCGCGATCATCCGATCGATCCAAATCGGCCCCGGTATCATGCCTTCCTTCCGCGACCTGCCGCCGAAGAAGCTCAACGAGCTCGCCGATTTCCTCTCCTCGCTCGACTAAGCCCTCCAGGGACTCCGCGCAGTTCGCGGAGCAGGTTCAGAGCATGTTCGACCGGGTTGCCGGCCGCTACGACCTCTTGAACTCGTTGATGACGGCCGGGCTCCATCACAGCTGGCGAACGAAAGCGGCAGATCGCGCCGGACTGAGCCCAGGGGATTCCGCTCTGGATGTCTGCTGTGGGACCGGCGACTTGAGCCTGGAGCTGGCCAAGCGCGTGTCGCCGGGCGGCAGCGTCGTCGGCTGCGACTTTTCCGAGCCGATGCTTGACCTCGCGCGAGAGAAGGCGATGAACCGAGGTGTGGAGTCGGTGCGCTTCGAGTGGGCGGATGCCCTGCAGCTTCCTTATGACGCCGGCCGGTTCGATGCCGTGGCGGTCGGTTTCGCCGTCCGCAACTTCGCCGACCTCGATCGAGGCCTCCGCGAGATGGCCCGTGTCCTGCGTCCAGGGGGACGATTGGTCATCCTGGAGTTCACCGAGCCGCAGCGCCCCCCCTTCTCGACGTTCTATTCCCTCTGGTTCGATCGAATCGTCCCGGTGCTCGGCAAGCTCACGTCGGAGCCGGATGCCTACAGCTACCTGCCGGAGTCCGTCCACGGATTCCCCAGCCCGCAAAGCCTTGCCGAGAAGATGGATGCGGCCGGTCTCGAATGCATTCGCTGGACGGTGCTTGCCGGCGGCATCCTGACGATCCACAGCGGTGTCCGCGGGTGACGCGCCGCTCGGCAGTACCGCCGCCGGTCACCGCGGTTCTCGACGCGTCCAGCCGCTGGTTGCCGAGCCGGCTTGGCGAGGTCGAGGATCGTCTCCGCGAGCGAGCCGGGGCGCATGGGGAGCTGCTCGGCAGCGCCGCCACGACGACGCTTGCCGCCGGCGGCAAGCGGCTGCGGCCCCTGCTCGTCCTGCTCTGCGCGGGCCAGACGGGAGGTGAGTCGGCGGTTCGGGCGGCTGCCGCGATCGAGCTGGTCCACATGGCGACGCTCGTTCACGACGATGTGATCGACGCAGCGCCGCTGCGTCGCGGCCAGCCCACGGTCGCCGCCAGCTCCGGTCGCGACCGCGCCACGGCCACCGGTGACCTCCTCTTCTCTCGCGCCTTCGCCCTGCTTGCCGAGCCGCGGGAGCTGCGGTCGGTCGACCTGCTCGCCATCGCCTCCGTGGCGCTCGCCCGCGGTGAGCTCGCCCAGCGTCACGACGCGTACGACACCTCGATCTCCGAACGGCGCTACCTGGAGCGCTGCAGCCTGAAGACCGCGAAGCTGTTCGAGTGCGCCTGCCTGCTCGGTCTGTATGCGTCCCGCTCCGGCGCGACGGCGCCCGAGCCGCCGGGGGTGGGGGAGATGGCGGAGTTCGGTTCGCAGGTCGGTCTCGCCTTCCAGCTGCTCGACGACGTGCTCGACGTATCCGGACCACCCGAGCGCACCGGAAAGGCGCGCGGCACCGACCTGCTCGACGGGACCGTCACCCTGCCGCTGATCGCCGCCGCCGAGGCCGACCCGGAAATCGGCTCCACCGACCTGCGCCGTCTCGATGCCTCTGGCGCCGAGGCGCTCTGCGACCGAATCGCCGCCACCGGCGCTCTCGACCACGTTCGGTCTCGCGCCCTGGAGATGGTCGCGACGGCCAAACGCCGCCTCGACTCGGCGGTCTTCGCCCCCGAACAGCGCCACCTGCTCGGTCTCGTCGCCGACGGCGTCGTGCAGCGTTACAGCTGAAGCGTCAGCGGAAGTCGTCGGCGGTGATCAGGTCGGCCTCGAGCGCGGCCGCGAACGCATGCGCGGCGTGCTGCATGCTCTCCCGCTCGAGCTCCTCCAGGAACTCAGCGAGAGCCTGGGTGCCCTTGTCGAGCTCTTGGTCGAAGGCGTCGATCTCGCGTTCGGCGTGCACACTGTCGCAGTGCCACTCGCACTCCGGGCAGCGCCGCCAGAGGCGCCAGTGCCCGCGGTCCTCTGTCTGCTCCCAGCAGGTGGGTTGAACCAGCCGCGATTCACACTCGGGACAGATGTGAAGCCCGGTCACTCGCTGTGTCTGTGTGCGGCTTGCGTGGTTCATGTCCTAACCATCGAACACGCGAGGGGGCTTCTGAATCCGCACTTTTCCGCGTCGGGGCGAGAAAACCCAACTAGCAGGTAGGAAATCCTCCCCATTACCCCGCGGGGCTTGGCGGAGTCGGGCGCCCGGTACCATGAAGCGATGCTCGGGAACATCGGCCCCATGGAGATCGTCGTCGTCTTGATCATTGCCCTCATCGTGTTTGGGCCCAAGCGCCTGCCCGAGCTGGGGCGGTCGCTCGGCAAGGGCATCCGCGAGTTCCGCGGCTCGCTCAGCGGCGATAACGATGACGAGGACACGCAACCCGCACCGCAGGAGATCGAGGCCGGCGAGGGCAAGCCGGTCGCGCATAAGCGGCCCTGAGGCCGGCCCGGATGCCCCGCCGCGTTAGGCCGGTCTCACACGAGGAGCGCCTCACCCTCGTAGAGCACCTCGACGAGCTGCGCGGCCGGATCATCGCCTGCGTCGCGGCCTTCGCCGTCGCCCTGGCGCTCTGCTTTTGGCAGAACCACCTGCTGCTCGAAATCGCCTCGAACCCGCTCCCGAGCGGCCACAGGAAGCTGCTCACCTTCGGCGTCACCGAGGCCTTCACCACGACCCTCACCGTCGCCGCATACGGGGCGATCATCCTCTCGCTTCCGATCCTCCTCTACCAGACCTATGCCTATGTGCTGCCGGCCTTCAGCCAGGCGGAGCGCAGGGTCGTCCTGCCGATTCTGCTGCTCGCTCCGCTGCTGTTTCTGGCTGGTGTCGCCTTCGCCTACTTCGCGGTGATGCCGGCGGCGGTCAGGTTTCTGCTCGGCTTCAACAACAGCCAGTTCAACGTTCAGGTCCGCGCCCGCGACTACTACAGCTTCTTCTCGACGACGATGCTCGCCTGCGGCCTCGTCTTCCAGCTCCCGCTGGCGATACTCGCGCTGACCAGGTTGGGCATCCTCACCGTCGCCCAGCTCGCCGGGAACCGGCGCTACGCGTATTTCGTGATCGCGATCATCGCTGCGGCCCTGCCCGGCGTCGACCCGGTCTCGATGCTGATCGAGATGGTGCCGCTGCTCGTTCTGTACGAGTTGAGTATCTTGCTCGCGCGCGCCTTCGGCAGGCCCAAGGTCGGGGGAGGTTTGGCCAAACCCTCAACACAGGAGCGGTGAGCGACTGATGGCAAAGAGCGGTGAGCGGCGGATGCTGTTCGACATCCGTGGGCGGCGCAAACACGTGGTCCGGGTCGTCTACGCGATCCTCGCGGTGCTGATGGGGGCGAGCCTCTTCCTCGTCGTCGGCCCCGTCAACATAGGCGGATTGCTTGGCGGCGGCAGCACGCGCAGCAGCTCGGCCATCTTCGACGAACAGGCTGAACGCATCGAACTGCGGCTGGCGAAAAGCCCCCATGACGCGGCGCTGCTGCTTTCCCTGGCGCGCACCCGGATCAGCGCCGGCAATGCACAGGTCGAAGTCAACCCCGAAACCCGCAGCCAGACCGTCACCCCGGCGGCCGAGGCGGAGTACGAAACCGCCGTGCGGGCCTGGAGTCGCTACCTGAAGCAGGGCGGCGGCGAACCGAGCGCGGGAGCCGCCCTGCTCGTCGCGAACACCTACTTCAGCCTTGCGCAGACCGCGCGGACGCTCGAAGGAGCCGAGTCCAACCTCGTCGGAGCGGCCAAGACCCAGCAGATAGTCGCCCGGGATCGTCCCACCGTCGGCTCGCTGAGCACGCTGGCCATCTACGAGTACTTCAGCGGTGACTTCGCAGCGGGGGACAAGGCGGCCAAGCAGGCGCAGCAGCACGCTGTCTCCAAGCAGGCCGCGAAGACCGTCAACAGCCAGCTTGTCTCCTACCGGAAACGCGGGAAGCAGTTCGAGAAGCAGAAGCGTCAGCTTGTCAAGGAACAGAAGAAAAAAGGCAAGGAAGCGCTGAGCAACCCGCTCGGCGGCTTGAGCGGCAGCTCCATCGGGCCGTAGCCGGAAGGGATCGGTTCTATAGCGGCGGTCGAGCGGCCGCCAGCAGCCGCCGCAGGCGCAGGCCGAACAGCGGATGGCGGAGGAGGCCGCGGACCCGAACTTTGCCGCGCCGCAGCGCGCTGAAGTCGTGCTCGCCGCCGCCGAGCCGTGCGAGCACGAGCGCCTCACCCTCGATCGCCAGCCAGGCGCCATCGTCGCGCGTGCTGTCGATCGCCACGCGTGAGCCCTCGAAGCGGATCGTGACCCCGGTTCTGTAATCGGTCGCCCACAGCGTGAACGACCCCCTCATCCGGCGAGCGAGCTGAGGAGCCTCCTCAACCGCCTTCTCCATCAGCGAGGCGGAGATGTACGCCATCCCGGCCGACCCGGGATCGTCCACCACCACCGGCGGGGCGCCCACCTCTACTCCCATCTCCACCATGGCTCCAGGTCGATGTCGGCGGCGATCGCCTGCAGCGCGTTGTAGCCGGGCGCGAAGGTGATGAACCCGTGTGGGTGCTGGCTCGACCCGCACATGTAGAGCCGCTCCACCGGCGTCCGGTAGCCGGACAGCTCCGGCAGCGGCCGGCGGTCAAGCAGGTTGTCGAGGCTTATCTCTCCCATCATCCAGTCTCCGTTGACCATGTTGACCAGCTTTCGCGAGATGTCCGCGGGCGTGTCGATGGCGGAGGCGAGCACCGCGTCGCCGAGGTTGGGCGCCGCTGCCTGCCAGGTCTCGACGCAGCGCCGCGCGTAGTCCTCCTTCGCGGCGTCCCACGACTCCGCAGGCCCGCCGCCGGGCGCGACCGGCACGATCTGGCGGAGCAGCCCCGTGAAGCGGCCGGGCGGGGCGTCGAACGGGTCGAAGAGGCTGTTGACGGCCGCGTTTGGGCGCGGATCGGGCAGGCGTCCTTCGCGCACGGCCGCCCAGTCCGAGAGCAGGTCGCCGAGGCTCGAGTAGCCGAGGTTCATCACCCAGGCGCGGTCGACGTCGGGGTCGAAGGACGCGGCCTCGTAGCGAGGCGCCTCGTCGAGGGCGAGGTGCACCGAGAACAGGCTCCAGGGCAGGTGGCGCACCTCGCCGAGGCGGGCGCGGATCGGCTCCGCCGCCGGCTCGGAGGCGAGCAGGCTGCCAAAGGTGTGCTCGGGGTCGATGCTCGAGGCGACCAGCTTGGCGGCCTCGACCGTGCGGCCGTCCTCCAGCTCAACGCCGACGGCGCGGCCCCCGTCGGTGAGGATCCGCGTCACCTCCGACTGCACGAACACCAGGCCGCCGTGGGCGACGAGGTCGCGCCAGAGCGCGTGGGCGACGCGGTGCGAGCCGCCCAGGGAGACCTGCCAGTTGTCGATCTTCCCGACCAGCAGCGGGTACCCGACCGCCAGGCCCTTCTGGTCGGTGGCGTAGCCGCACAGCGCCCCGTGGAAGGCGAGGTGCGCCTTCACCTGGTCCGACTCGAAGTGGCGCTCGAGGAACTGCTCGATCGTCGAGCCCCGCAGCTTTGCCTCGAGGAACTCGGAGCGCCCCTCCAGCCCGAACGTGACCAGGGCCTTGGTGAGGTCGTTGATCCCAACCGGCGGCCCGTACATGAACGTCTCGAGCATCAGGTCGACGTACTGGCGCGCCTCCGTCTTGAAGCGGGCGAAGGTCTCCGCGTCGCGCTCGGAGAAACGGGCGATCGAGGCGCAGGTGCGCTCGATGTCGGTGTGCACGCAGAGCGCCCGCCCGTCGTCGAAGACGCTCGCCATCTGCACCTCCGGCCGGACGTACTCGACACCCTGCTCGAGGATGCCGAGGTGGCGGAAGGCCGGCGCCAGCCCGACGAAGGTGTGGTAGTTGGCGTGGACGTTGTGCAGGAACCCTGGCAGCGTCAGCTCCTCGGTGCAGAGGCCGCCGCCCTCCTCGCCGCGGCGCTCGAAGACGCCGACCGAGAGCCCGCTGCGCGCCAGGTAGGCGGCGAGGGTGAGGCCGTTGTGGCCGGCGCCGACGATTACCGCGTCGAAGCTCGACGGCAAGTTCGGCTCGATCGCCGCCTCCGTCACGTGCCGTCCCCATACGGCGGCCGCCCGCGCGGCCAGTCGGTCTCCAGGCGGCCGACGTAGAGGTCGACGATCTCCTTCACCAACTCCGCGTTGCGGAGGAGGAACGCCATGTCGCCCGCGATCTTGATGTCACCCGCCAGGCCCGCGTCGACGGGGTCGCGAAGGCCCGCGGCGACTTCCTCGAAGACCCCCGCCGGGCCCGAGAAGCGAAAGTCCAGCTCGCGCGGCCCGGGTGCGGCGGCGGTGCGCTCGAGCCGCGTGCAGCGCCCGTCCTCGAGATGGAGCATCAGGTGCATGGTCTCCCCCGCCGCCACGTACGGGGAGACGCCGTCGCCCTCGGCGCGAAGGTAGATGCGCCAGACACCGGCCGGGGCGCGCTCCGGCAGCGACTCGTCGGAATTGATCAGTGTGGCCCACTGCCCGAGCCACTCCTGGGAGAACACCTCGTATGCCATCAGTAGATCCTCCCCTCCTGGAAAGGCGCCGGCAGGTCGTGGTCCGCGGCGATCGCCTTGTAGGCGTTGTAACCGCATCCAGCGTGTACGCCCCCGCCGGGGTGGCTCGAAGCGCCGCAGAGGTACAGGCCCTCGATCTCGGTGCGGTACTGCGAGGCCTCGGGGAACGGCCGCGAGGAGTTGAGCTGGTCGAGCGCGAAGGCGCCGTTGGAGAAGTCGCCGAAGCGCATCTTGTTCTTCGAGTCCATCTGGTCGGGCGTGTAGAGGCGCTCCGCGAGCACGTTGTCGGTCGTCATGTTCGGCGCGAAGCGCTGCCAGGTCTCGAGGAAGCCGGCGTTGTAGGTGCGCCGCACCTCCTCCCACTCCCGCTCGCTGAGCCGGTCGGCCGGCGGGAAGAAGAACCACCCGGTCGCGGCGTGCATTCCCGGCGGGCCCTGGCTGGGGTCGTGGAGCGTGTTCACCCAGACGCCGGCGGCATGCTGCGGTAGGTGCCCGGAGTAGGCGGCGCGGATGTAGTCGATCGTATCGTCGGGCCCGTCGAAGCCGACCATCACGTAGAAACAGTGGTCGATCTCGGGGTCGACCTCGGCGGAGCGGTAGTGGGGCGCCTCGCGCAGGCACCAGACGGTCGTCGCCAGGACGTGGCTGGGCCCATAGCGGAACGCGTGGGCCCGCCGTCGCCACAGCTCCGAGAGGTTCTCCTCGCCGACCATCCCCAGCAGCGTCTGCTTGACGTCGGCGTTGGAGGCGACGACGTGCCGGGCGCCGAACTCACGGCCGTCGGCGGTGCGCACCCCCACCGCGCGGCGGCCGTCGAGGATCACGCTCGAGACCTCGGAGGACTCGAGGAACGTGACGCCCTCGCGCAGGCAGGCCTGCGTCATCGCGTGAGCGAGGGTGTGGGTGCCGCCGACCATCAGCTTCCAGATGCCGGAGAACCAGAGCACGGACATCACGAAGGAGATGCCGCCCATCTCCATGTCGACCGGCGTTCCCCACTCGACGCACTCGCGGTAGAGCAGGGCGCGCAGCTCCGGCGTCTCGAACAGCTCGTCGATGATCACCTTCGGCGACTTCAGCAAGCAGGCCTTGTCGAGCCCTAGGTGGGAGAAGATCGGGCCGATCAGCGGGTTGTCGAGCGGGTTGTCGATCCCCCCCTCGGGGATGGGCGGCGGCGGCGCGTACAGCGCCGCGGCGAGGATCTGGTCGATCTGCATCGTGCGGCGCTTCAGCTCGCAGAACGTGTCCGCGTCCGCCTTCGAGTAGCGGGCGATGCTCTTCCAGGTGCGGTCGAGCAAGTCGGGGCGGTGGATGATCAGCGGCGGGCGGCCGTCGGCGAAGGCGATTCCGCACTGCGCCTCGGGATACACCCAGCGGGCTCCCATCCGCTCCAGGTCGAAGTCCCTGTAGACCGGCATGTAGTCGAGGAACTCCATGAACTGGGCGTGCATGTTGTGGTAGAAGCCGGGGATGCAGGGCTCCTCGGTGTTTAGCCCGCCGCCCTCCTCGTGGCGACGCTCCAGCACCGCCACCGACCAGCCGGCGCGCGCCAGGTAGGCGGCGAGGCAGAGGCCGTTGTGGCCGCCACCGACCACCAGCGCGTCGAACTCCTCCCGTCCCTCGGTCATCTGACCAGCGTCATGAGCCGGCCGTGAGCGTACTGCCGATGGCCGTGCATCGGCAGTACGCTCGCCTGCATGGGGGTTTCGCGGACGGACCCTGAGCGCATAGCTGTCATCGGAGGAGGAGCCGCCGGGCTCGCCGCCGGCCACTTCCTGCGGCGGGACTTCGAGCTGACGCTGTTCGAGAAGGAGTCGCGCCTGGGCGGCAACGCATACACCTTCACGGCGCGGGACGGGCAGGAGGTCGACATCGCCGTGGCCGCCTTCGGCCGCGCCGGCTACAGGCACTTCTTCCGGCTGCTCGACGAGCTGGGGATCGCGACCCGTCCATCGGCGGGCGCCTTCATGAGCGTCCACGATCTCGACCGCCGCGAAGGCATCTACATCACGCCGAGCCTGCGGGGGCTCCGCGCTCAGCGCTTCCGGCTGCTGCGACCATCGCAGCTGCGCCCGTTCTGGCAGCTGTCGCGCGAGCTGGCCGCGGCGCGGAAGATCCAGCAGGCGGGCGGGTTCGGCGATCTCACCGTGCGCGAGTCGCTGCGCCTCCTGCCGCGCATCGCCGGCGACGCGGAAACGATCTTCCTCTGCGGGCTCTGCCTTCTGTCGTCGATGAGCGGCGAGGAAGTGCTGGAAGCGCCGGCGCGGTTCTTCTTCGAGAAGGTTGCGGTCCACAACGACGTGATGTCGCCGAAGGCGATCTATTCGGTGCGCACGCTTCCGGGCGGGACCAAGAGCTACGTGTCCGCCCTGGCGCGCGCCTTCGAGGAGCGGATCGTGCGCGACGCGCGCATCCGGGCGGTGCGCCGCGTCGGCGACCGGGTCCACATCGTCTCCGACCATGGCGAGCAGATCTTCGACAAGGTGATCTTTGCCTGTAACGCCGATCAGGCGCTGCAGCTGCTCGAGGCGCCGACTCCGCTCGAGCGGGAGCTGCTTTCCGCCTGGCGTTACAAGGACGGCCGCCTGGTGGTGCACCGCGACCATGCCGCCTTCCCGAGGCGGGAGCTGATGCAGGCCTACACCTTCCTGTACCGCCGCCGAAACGGTGTCCTCTCGACTTCGGTGAACGGGAGCCTGTGGTTCGAGCCCGGTGTCCCGCGCTCCTGCGACCTGATCGCCTCGCAGCACCCGAACTTCCCGATCCGCGAGGAGCGGATCGAGTTGGACACCGTCCTGCGGACCCCGATCTTCGATTTTCGCTCCTGCGCCACCACCGGCCGGCTGCCGGAGCTGAACGGCGTACGGAACACCTATTACTGCGGCAGCCACTTCGGCCATGGCCTGCACGAGGACGCGATCAGCTCCGCGCTGGACGTTGCCCGCGCGCTGGGCGTCGACCCCTGGCGGTAGTTGCAGGGGCCGCGAGAAGGGCTCACGGCCGGCCGGCGCGTGAGCCTGTGGCGCTCAGCGCCGGGGGGTGGGGCGCAGGAAGCGCCACACTCCGGGCTCGCCTGCGTTCGCGATCGCCGCCGGGTCGACGACGACCGCGGCGCGCCCGGCTGGCAGAGTCGGAATCGGGCTGGGGGCGCCTGCTCGGATCGAGTACAGGTGTCCAAGCGGGCCCGCCCGGAGAATCGTGTGGTCGCGCGGCAATCTCCGCAGGTGACTCCAGCGCCCGCGTCCGCCCGCATGGGCGATGGCCGCGGGGTCAATTCGGATCGCCGGTCGATGCCCCCCGATGCGCGCCCAGCTTCCGATCGCGATTGGCGCCCCGCCGGCGATCCGATACGGATGGCCGCCCCCGGTGACGAATGTCCCGTTTGCCGGATAGGCCCGCAGGCGGTGGAATCGTGCGCGGCTGATCAGCAGAACCGAGCGCCGCCCACCAAAGCCCGACCAGCGGCTGACGTAGACCGGCGCACCGCCGACCAGCCGGTAGGCGCCCCCCGCGCCCGGTGCGGAGATGAAATCGCCCTCCCGAAGGAGGACCGGCAGGTCCTTGAAGTGGATATAGGAATCGGCCGCGCCGGGCGCGACGTCGCGCAGGTCGAACGTCCCATTGCCGGCGTGGTTGTACTCAGCGATCTTCACCGAGCCGACGTCCACCGCCACGACCCAGGCGACGTGTCCGAACCCGCCGAACATCTCCGCGCCCCACCAGGCGACCGCGCCGCGCGCGGGGACGTGGTTGACGGCGTAACCGCGTGCCCGTGCGGTCCCCGCCCAGCTCACCGCGTTGCCCAGCCCCCGGTAATCGCGGAAGCGGTTGGCAGTGCTGAGCTTCCAGGCGACGTAGTCGGTGCAGTTGCGGTAGGCGTATCCGTAGGGCGAGAACCCGTTGCCGCGGGCGTCGGTCCAGGTGTAGGTCGCGGGGTTGGTGCCGGGCCCGGCGTAGCTCCAATATGGATAGCCGCCTGTGGAAGCGCCCGCCTGGGCGGCGGTGACCGACGCCGCAAAGACGAGGACCGCGACCCAACCATGACGAAGTCGATTGGCCATGCCCCTCCCGGATTCTCCCTCAGCGGGCGGACCGTCTCGAACTGCGTCGCAGCGGCAGCCGTTCGCGGAAGATGGCGTTGGCCCGCGCCGTCGACAGCACATGGTTGTCGACCAGCTGGTCGAGGACGTGGCGCTGGCGCTGCCGGGCGAGCCCCAGGTGGTGCACGGGGTCGTATTCGGAGGGTGCCTGCGGCAGGCCCGCCAGCATCGTCGCCTCACCCCATGTGAGGACCCGTGGGGAGACCCCGAAGTAGCCTCTCGCCGCCGCGACGTCGCCCCAGTAGCCGTTTCCGTAGTAGACGGAGCTCAGGTACATGTTCAGGATCTGCGCTTTCGAGTAGTGCATGGAGAGCTTGACCGCGACGCCGATCTCTTCGAGCGTCCCTCCCAAGCCGCCGGCGTGTGGGTAGAGGCGCTTGGCGAGTTGCTGGCCGATGGTGCTGCCGCCGGGGTCCCCGCCTGTTTGCAGGGTTGCCAGCGCGGCTCGCCCGGCGCCGTCGAGGATGTTGACGGCGACGTTGGCGTAGAAGTTCTCGTCCTCGACCTCGACCACGGCCTTGGCCAGCTTCGCCGGAGGCGGCAGGCGACCGAGCGTGCCGCCGTGTTCGGCCAGGATCCGCCGCACCCGTGCTTCCGCGTCGCCGGTCCCGGGCAGGCTCAGCAGGTAGACGAAGCCGGTGGCGAGCAGGATCGCGATCGCCGCCAGCAGGGCCGCCCCGCCGATCAGCAGGCGACGGCGCAGCGGGGACCTCACTGCCGTGCGGCGTTCCCGGGCTTGGCGACTTCCCGTTTGACGAGGTATGCGCCCGCCCTGGTCCTGAACTCGACCGTGAAGCCGTGCGCGCGCAGCGCCTCGATCGCCCTGTGGCGGTCGGCAATCACCGCCCCGATCCGCAGCCCCCGCACATAGGGCATCGGGTCGGCCGCGCGGCCGTCGAGAACGGCGTAGGTGCCGCGCAGCTCCGCCGCCGAGAAGTGTTCCAGCCACCCGTCCAGCACGACCGGAGCGCTGGGCGAGCGCCAGAGCATGTAGGACCCGATGCCCGCGTAGGAGGCGATGTGCCCGGTCCGCGGGGGATGCCGAAGGGCGTAATCGATCAAGCGCGGGCTGAGGATGGGCTCGTTGCGGGCGGGGCCAACCACGATCGCCCAGGTCAGCGCCGTCCCGGCCGAGGCCGCCACGGCCAGGCCGATCAGCGAGCGCGGAATCCTCAGCTCCCTGTCGGGGGCCAACGTGGCGATCGCCAGGGCCAACACCGGCCCGACGAAGACGATGTTGCGCAGCGAGACGGCAGCCAAGAGCAGGAAGGCTGCGGCGATCAGCACCGGCGTCAGCGGCCGGCGGCGCCGTGTCCTGGCCCAAAGCCAGCCGACGAAGACGGCTGCGACGCCCAGGTAGGCGATCGCGAGCGGTGACTGGATGGCCGGCCGCCACTCCGAGCTCACCAGCGAGATCGCCGGGTTGCGGAAGCTCGCCAGATATGACCAGAGCTCGCTGCCCAGGGGCGTCGCCAGCGTCACCGTCGCCGTCGCGAGGACGCCGGTGAGCACCAGCAGGCCGATGCGGTGCGGACTGATGGCGCTGGGAATTGCCAGCCGCCGCTCCAGGATGAGCCCGCAGGCGGTTACGCCGATCAGCAGCAGCCCGGCGACGAAGCCCCCGTGCAGGTTCGCCCAGAGCGCGAACACGGCGAGCGTCGCCGGAACTGCCCAGCGCAACCGCGCCGGCGCCTGGGGTCGCTGCCCCAGCCAGGCGAGGACGAGGATCGCGACCAGCAGGGAGAAGGCGAGCACGGTGAAGCCCGCCGCCCTGGGGTGGACGATCACCCACAGACCGGGGCAATAGAGGACCGCGAGCGCCACCATCATCCCGATCCCCTTGCGGCGACAGAGCCACAGCAGCAGCGCCAGCGGAGCCGCCAGCAGTCCCGCGTAGGCGATGGTCAGCCCGGTCACGCCGATCCAGCGGACGACCTGGTAGGCGAGCAGCTCGGTCAGCCATTGCTGGTTGAGCCAGGGCTCGCCGTGGGCGATGGTCTGGAAGGGGTCGACCGCGGAGAGCCCGTGCGCGGCGATGAAGCGCCCACTCGCCAGCTGGAGGTAGAGGTCCCCGTCCCGCGTCCCGTCGAAGCACAGCATCAGGGCGCCCACGAGCACGGTCAGCGCGCCGATCAGCGCCTGGGTTCGAGTGATGCTCGGGAAGGGGATGCGGATTTTGCTGGCCAGGGCCAGTCACTACTATCAGGTGAGGCTCATGCTTCGTTTAGGGAGGCGTCCTACCCTCCCCGAGACGGACCGATCCGAGAGAGGAACGCAATGACGTTTCTGCGGCGCATCTCCAGCTTGCGGCTGTTCGCTCTCACCACAACGCTGGTGGTGCTCGCGGCGGGCTCAGCGGCGATCGCAATTGCCGCCACCGGCGGCGGGCCGGCGCCGCCACCGAAGCCGCTCGCGACCGCGGTCCACGACGGGCTGGCCGCGCCGAAGATCCAGGGCGTCAGCGCCCGCGTCCAGTTCACCGACCACCTGATCGGCGAATCGGTCATCGAAGGCTCGGACCCGCTGCTCGGGGGCGCCTCGGGCAGGCTCTGGGCCTCGGCTGACGGTCGCCTGCGACTCGAGCTGCAGGCCGGCGTCTCGGGTGGAAGCGCTGGAGATTTCCAGGTGCTGGTCGCCGGCAACCGCTTCACGATCTATGACCCGGGCACCGAAACGGTCTACCGGGGCACGCTGCCGGCGCGGCGGGGCAATGATTCTCAGGGCGAAGCCGGGCAGGATGAACCGCCCTCGCTGGCTCAGGTCCAGGCCGGCATCGAAGAAGCGATAGAACACGCGACGCTGAGCGGCGCCACCCCCTCCGACGTGGCCGGCCAGCCTGCCTACACGGTGCGCGTCTCGCCCAAGGCGAACGGGGGCCTGGTCGGCGGCGCCGAGCTGGCCTGGGACGCCGCCAACGGCGTGCCGCTGCGAGCCGCGGTCTACGCTCGTGGCGAAAGCTCCCCGGTGCTCGAACTGAAGGCAACCGAAGTCTCCTTCGGCGCTGTCCCCGACTCCGTCTTCGAAGTGACGCCCCCGCCCGGCGCGAAGGTCGTCGATCTGAGCCCGCCTGAAGGGGGCACCGAAAAGGACGGCCGCGAAGCGCCGCCGGTGACGGGACTGGACGCGGTCCAGCACCAAACCTCCTTCGCGGTCAGCGCCCCGCCTAATTTGGCGGGCATGGCGCGGGACGAAGTGCGATTGGTCTCCAGCGGCAGCAACGCGGGGGCGCTCGTCACCTACGGGCAGGGGCTCGGTGGTCTTGCGGTGCTCGAGCTTCCCGCAGGGGAAGCGGGCTCCGGCCACGCCGGCCTGCAGCTTCCGAGTGTCTCGATCAACGGCGCAACCCAGGGCCAGGAGCTGGAAACACCGCTCGGCACGGTGGTCCGCTTCCGGCGCGAAGGCGTCGAGTACACGGTGGCGGGTTCGGTGCCCGCCGCCGTCGCCCGGGAAGCCGCACAGGGCCTCTAGCCGGATGGCCGCAGCGCCGCCGATCGAGGTCCGCGGCCTGGTCAAGCGCTACGGCGAGATCCTCGCCGTCGATCACGTCGACCTGACGGTCGGGCCCGGCGACGTCTTCGGCTACCTCGGTCCCAACGGCGCCGGCAAGACCACCTCGCTGCGAATGATGTTGGGCCTGATCCGGCCGAACGCGGGCTCGGTGCGGCTGTTCGGTCGCGATCCTCAGCTCGGAGTCGCAGCCCTGGAGGGCGTGGCTGGATTCGTCGAGGCCCCGGCCTTCTATCCCTACCTGAGCGGCCGAGACAACCTGCGGCTCTGCGCCGCGCTCGACGGTGGCGACGCGCCGCGGCGGATAGACGAGGTGCTGGACGTCGTCGAGCTGAGCCACCGCGCCAAGGACAGGGTGGGCGGCTATTCGCACGGGATGCGCCAGCGGCTGGGGATCGCCTCGGCGCTGCTGCGCCGTCCCCGGCTGCTGCTGCTCGACGAGCCGGCGACCGGGCTGGACCCGGCCGGAATGCGCGACATGCGCGAGCTGATCCGCGACCTCGCCGCCCGGGGGATCACGGTGCTCCTCTCCAGCCACCTCCTGGTCGAGGTGGAAGAGCTCTGCAACCGCGTCGCCATCGTCCGCTCCGGCCGCGTCGTCTACGAGGGCTCGCTCGCCGATCTGCGCGCCCGCGCCGGGATCAGCTACCTACTGCGGACCGGCGACGATGAGCTGGCCCGAGGGGTCTGCGCCGCCCGGGCAGGGATCCAGGAGGTGCGCGAGGCCCCGCGGGGCGGCCTGCTCTTCAGGGCCGCCGCAGAGCGAGCGGTCGGGGAGCTCTCGCTTGCTCTGGCCGAGTCCGGAGCGCCGGTGCTGGAGTTGAGCCCGCGTCAGGCGAGCCTCGAGGATCTCTTCTTCCAGCTGACCGAGGACGACGGCGCCACCGTGGGGGCGGCCCGAGTGGCGGCCGCGGTGGAGGATCTGGCCTGATGCCCGGCCTGCTGACGGTTTACCGCTGGGAGCTGCGCAAGCTGCGGGCCCAGAAGCGCACCTACCTCGGTCTCGGCGCTGCCGTCGCGGTGCCGATCATCTTCGTCACCGCGCTTGCGATCCGGAACGGGGAACCGCGCGACGTCGCCTTCGGCCGCTACGTGCACGACACCGGCCTGGCGATCCCGCTGGTCCTGCTGCTGTTCGGCTCGGTCTGGCTGTTTCCGCTGATCACGGCGCTGGTTGCGGGGGACATCGTCGCGGCCGAGGACCGCGACCGCACGCTGAAGACGATCCTCACCCGCTCGGTCGAGCGCCAGCGGGTGTTTGCCGCGAAGGCCCTGGCAGCCGCCACCTACGCAATCGTGGCGATTGCGCTCAGTGGCGCCGTTGCGCTCGGCACCGGGATTCTCGCCTCCGGCTTCAACCCGATCGTGACCCTCTCCGGCACGCGGGTCTCGGCCCCTCATGGCCTCGGCCTGGTCGGCGCCAGCCTGCTCGTCTACCTGCTGCCGATCCTCGCCGTCGCCTCCATCGGGCTGCTGCTTTCGACCGTCTTCCGCAACAGTGCCGCCGCGATCGTCGGCACCCTGATGTTCTCCCTGCTGCTCCAGCTGATCACCATCCTCCCCGGGCTCAGCGGCCTGAATCCCTACCTGCTCAGCACTCAATTCCAGGCCTGGCAGGGCTTCCTCCGGGTTCCGGTCGACTGGGCGCCGATCGTGCGTGCCCTGTGGGTCTGCGCCCTCTACGCACTGCCGTCGCTGCTGGTGGGGACGGTCGTCTTCCTGCGCCGGGACGTGGCGGGCGAGTAGCTCGCCCGCCTGATTAGGTTCGCTTAACGCATCTGCGGCAGCCTTTTTGGCGTGAGCTCCCAATCGACGTCAGCGTTGCAGCAGGCGCCTGAACGAGGCGAGAGCCGCGAGCGCGAACATAGTCACCGCGGCCCAGGTACCGGTGCGGCTGAGCTGCGGGACCAGATGGGCATGGAGGGGAGCGGAGACCGCGACCGCGTCGGAGACTGCTCCGGCGAGGAGCAGGAGCACCGCCGAGACCAGGGCCGCCACCGCAGCCCGGGCGGCTGCTCGCAGGCGGGTGAGCGAGCCGAGCGCGAGGCCGGCGACGAGTCCGGCCGGGATCCAGGCGAGCGCCATCCGCACCAGCGGCTGGGCGTCGCCCCCCGCCAGCTGCTGGAGCGGCAGGGCCCCGGGGATGCGGGGACCGAGGCCGAGTGTCCCTTCGCCGCGCAGCAGGTAGAGGGCGCCGACGCCGGCGACCACGGCAACGACCACGACCAAACCTGCCGCCGCGCCGCGCCCGAGCCTCGCCGCTACCCGCATGCCCGCCTCGGGTGGGCACCTCGCCGGGCAGCCGGCGCGATCCGCGGAGGGCGGCGATGACGGGCCGGCCCGCAACCGCTCTGCGCCTGGGCATCGCGTCCCTCGCGCTGGCCGCCACGCTCCTGACGATCCCCCTCGCCGGCTGCGCCGGCGCCCGCGGTCAGGGCGGGGCGAGGGCCAAAGCCGCCCGGCCCAGGGCGGCGGCGTCGCGCTCCGCGGGCGGTGCGGGCGGCGGCGCCGGGTCCCTGCGAACGGTCGACTTCCACTCGCTGGCGCTCGGCCGGACGGACCGCTACCTCGTATACCTGCCGCCCGGCTACGAACGGGCGGCGCGTCTGGGGCACCGCTTCCCGGTCCTCTACCTGCTGCACGGTGACGGCATCGCCGCCCGGCACACGGCCGCGCACATGTTCGTCGAGGGAGGGATCGGGCCCACGCTCAGCCACCTCGTCGACGCCGGGCGGATCCAGCCGTTCATCGTCGTCATGCCGGAAGCCGCCGACGGCACGCCGGCCGCCGACACCGAGTGGGCGAACACCGCCGACGGCGCCTTCGCCGCCGAGGTGCTCGACCTGGTCAAGGCGGTCGACTCGCGCTGGGCCACGGTCCCCGACCGCAGCGGCCGGGCGATCGCCGGCCTCTCGATGGGGGGCTACGGCGCCGTCAACATCGGCCTCAGGAACCTTCCGCTGTTCTCGGTCCTCGAGAGCTGGTCGGGGTACTTCACCCAGACCCGCAGCGGCGTCTACGCCGGCGCCTCGCCCGCCGCCCTGAGGGCGGCCAGCCCCCAGGGCTACGTCCGCCGGCTCGGACCCTCCCTGCGGAGCTTCCCGGTCCATGTGCTCCTCTACGGGGGGATCGGCGACCCGCTGCTGCGCCAGCAGGCGCCGTTCGCGGCGGCGCTGCGCTCGCTTGGCGTCGCGGTGAGGACGGCGAAGTTCCACGGACCACACGACTACAGCCTCTGGAGCGGCCACATGCAGCTCGCGCTGGAATACGCGAGCCGCAACCTGAGCCCCCGGCCCTGAACGATGACCCCCTCGCTCCTCCCTGGACTGACCCTTGCCCTGATCGCTTCGGTGGCCCAGAGCGCAGGCTTCCTCTTCCAGCACATCCGGGCCGCCGAGCGCCCGCTGGTGAGCCCCCTGCGCCCGCTGTCCAGCGTGGCTGCGCTGTTCCGCTCGCGCTGGTGGCTGGTCGGGCTGGGGCTGGGGATGGCGGGCTTCATGCTGCACCTGGCCGCCATCGCGCTCGCCCCGCTCTCGCTGGTCCAGGCCTTCGTCGCCGGCGGGTTGGCGCTCGCCGTGCCGATGGCCGCCTACGGCTTCCATCACCGGCTCACCCGAGCCGAGCGCCGCTCGGTCTTCGTCATGGCGGCGTCGCTGGCCGTGCTGCCGATCGGCGTCGCTCACTCCACCAGTCACCTCGGCTTCGACGCCGCAACCCTCGGCGCCTACCTCGGTGTCGCCGCGCTCGCCGCGCTGCTGATGCTCCTCATCTCCGGCGAGCGTCGCTCCGCGGCCCTGGGGCTCGTCGCCGGCGCTCTTTACGGCATCCTCGACACGGTCCTGAAAGCGCTCACCGAGATCGCCCATCAGCACGGGATCGAAGCCGCGCTGCGCTCCCCCTGGCTGCTCGTCGCCGTGGCGACCATCCTCGCCGCCTTCTTCTGCTTCCAGCGGGCGTTGCAGACGAACCGGGCCCTGACCGCCATCGGCCTGATGGAGGCGGGCGCCGACTCCACCTCGATCCTCGCCGGCTTCTTCGTGTTTGGAGACTCGCTCGGGGCCAGCCTGCCGCTCGCCGCTCTGCACGCGCTGGCCTTTTGCGCGGTCGGCTACGCGGCCTGGTCGCTGGCCCCGGCCCAGGAGCGCCTCGCCCTCAGCGAAGACGTACCGGTGGCTCACGGTCCGGCGCCGCCTCCCGCCGTCAGCCAGCGGCTCGCGTAGCGCAGGGCGAGGGGCGCCTCCCGCCGCCACAGCGCCCAGCTGTGGCGGCCGGGCACCAGCAGCGAGCGAACCGAGACGCCGAGCGAGCGCAACTCGCGGGCGAAGCGGTGCTGTTGGTGACGGAAGGGGTCGCTGCTGCCCGAGTAGAGGAGAACGTGGAGAGGGGAGCGGCGCAGCGGCGCAGAGAGGCCGCCTACGTAGTCCTGTGGGCTGGCCGCCCTCAGGACGGCGGGCGAGGCGCCCGCGTAGACGCCGCTGCGGGTCTGGGTGAAGTACCCCGACCAGCTCTCAGCCGTCGAAAAGAGATCGAGGTGGCGCAGCGCGATGTTGACGGCGCCGTAGCCGCCCATCGAGAGGCCGCCGATCGCCCGCCCCTGGCGGTTGGGGACCGTCGCCCAGCGCGAGTCGACCTGGCGCACGGTGGCGAGGACGGCGCCCGCGTAGGCGCCGTGCGAGGTGTTCGCCCACTCGGTGTCGTGGTTCAAGGTGCCGTCCACGGCTTCGGGCATCACCACCAGGAGGGGCTTGATCCGGTGCGCCGCGAGCAGCTCGTCGACCTTCACCCCGACCAAGCCGACGTCGATGAAGTGCAGCGCGTAGCTGCCGGTGCCGTGCAGGAGATAGAGGACCGGGAAGCGCGCGCCTCGGGCAGCGGCGGCCGCGTAACCGGCGGGCAGGTACACCAGGTAGGAGTCGCGGCGATGCAGGGGGGGCGAGAAGAACGAGACGTGCGCCAGTCTGCCCGGCCTGACGCCGGCCGGGTCCTGGGGCGGCGGAAACCCCCGATAGACCATGTAGTTGTGGACGTAGGCCCAGGCGCCGTATGTGCCAGTACCCAGGAACGCCGCTGCGAGCAGGACGACGACCCAGCGTCTCACCCGATGTGCCCGGTGCGGTCCAAGGGCCTCAAGATAGCCGGTTGCCGGGTGCCCGATGCGCGGCCAACCCTCGCGTCAAGCATCCGGCCGCCCGTCGTCGCGGCGTCGAGGACGGAGGTGCGGCCGGACTGCGAGGCGCGCGCGTCGACGGGTCGGGTCAGCCCGTCGCTCTCGTTCGCGGCGGCGGCCGGCGAGGCGCTCTCGGACAACGACTGACCGGGGAGGGCAAGGCCGAGAACGAGGAGCGCGGCGGCGCCCACCGACGCAAACGAGGGCCGTGGGCGCCGGCGCACGGTGGGGGGCGGGGCGGGCAAGGCGTCGCCCAGGGGGCGCGGCTCCCAGCGACCTCGCATGACGGGCGCGTGCGGGCCGGGGACGTAGCCCTCCGCCTGCAACACCCGCAGCGCGGCGAGGGGCAGGTGCGCAAGGCTGCCGTAGACGAGGTAGCGGGGCTGCCAGGCGGGCATGAACTTGGCGTTGAAGCGAACCAGCCGCTCGAGCTGGAAGCGGCCGTGCAGGGCGCGCAGCATCACGCGGAGCAGGCGCTGACCGAGGTTGAGCTCCGCGTCGGCCGCCATGACGTGCGCGAACCCCGCGAAGTTGAGGCTGACGCTGGCGAGGCCGGCCGCACGCGCGTGCTCTATGGTCGCCACGACCAGCGCCTCGGTCAGCCCGTTCGGCTCCTCTCCGCTCCGTCGCATCAGGTCGAGGGAGAGGCCCTCCTGGAATGACGCAAAACGGAGGAAGGTGCGCAGGCGGCCCTCGGGGTCGCGGCCCAGCACATAGACGGCGTCCTGGTCCTCGCGGGCGTCGGGCGGGCAGCCGAGGGTCATCGCAAAGCCCACCAGTCGCCTCTGTCGCGAGCGCCACTCCGCCTCCAGGTCGGCCAGCTCGGCGACCAACGGCCCCGTCAGCTCACGGCCCGGCGCCACCTCTACCGTCCAGCCGCGGCGCGTCACCCGGTTGACCGACTGCCGCACTTTGCGGATCGCCCGTCCCTCGAGGGAGAAGGAGCGGGAGTCGACAATGGCCTCCTCGCCGATGCGCATCGCCCGCAGGCCCAGCCCGCGGTACTCTCCGAGATGGCGATCCGAGGCGGCGGTGAGGACGACCTGCCAGCGGCGGCGCGCGGCGAAGCGGCGGAAGCTCGCGAGGATCGCGGCGGCGCTGCCCGGGGGCCCAATCGGGTCGCCCGAGACGACAGCGGTCTCGCCCAAGACCCTGTAGGCGAGGAAGCCGCCGGCCGCGAAGTGCAGCGACTTGTCCTCGCGCAGGGTGAACGGGGCCAGCGAATCTGAGCCGTTCGACTCGACGATCTCAAGCGCCCGCACGTGCTCCTCGGATCGATGCCCGTCGGTTGCCTCCCGTGGCCGCCGCAACATCGCCAGCGCCGCCAACAGGAAGGCGGCAACGCCGAGCTCGAGCCGCAATTCGCCGCCGAAGCCGAGCATCGCCCCAGCGACCATCAATCCGCTCGCGGCGGCCAAGGCCACCGCCGTAACGTGTCTCGTTGCGTCCGGGACGTTCACTTTGGAGCCAGGGTCCGTGATCGAGCGCTGCAGGCCCGATTGTCCACAGCATTTCTAAGCCGATCTGAGCGCCTCCTAAGCGGACCGTGAAGGAGGTGAATTCGCTGAGCGGGCTTTCCGGCCTGGTCGCGCGCCGCCTCCGTTGAGCTCTGCTATTTCCCCCTCATGGACCGCGCGAGCCTTTCCCAAGGGCCTCGATGACACGAGATGCAGCTGCCTTTGCATCCTGCTCGATCTCGAAGTCCCAGAGCCGCAAGACGCGCCAACCAGCCGCCGCAAGCTCGCCGCTGACCCTGGCATCCCGCTCTCGGTTGCGCTCGATTTTCGCATCCCAATAGGGGCCACTGCGACCCTTCCAATACTTGCTCGGATGCCCATGCCAGAAGCCTCCATCCACGAAGACGGCCAGCTGAGCCTTGCCAAAGGCGAGGTCGGGCTTTCCGGGAAGCGATTTACGATGACAGCGCCATCCCCGTACCCCTAGAGCGAACAGAGCTTTTCGCAAAGCGAGCTCCGGTGCCGTGTCTCTGCTTTTGACCTGCGCCATAACCCGGCTCCGAATGGAGGGTGCATAGGTGTCGGCCATCTAGTCGTTCTCCCTGTTTTCCTGCGGTCCCAGCTCTACCTCCTCACCCGTCTCCTCGCCAGTTTCGACCGGAATTGGCCCAGCCACCTCTGCGTATCGCTGGGCAGCAAGCCGTTCAAGCCGCCGCGCTTGAGTCAGGAGTGTCCGCCGGAGCCCTTTAGAGGGATTCCGCTCGCTAATCACCTTGGCAAGGGCCGCGATAGTGCTGGCGCGCCGAGCAATGCGAACATCGGGGTGCTTGCGCTGGGGGTAAATGTCATCAGGAACTATCCGGCACCGGATTGGCCGAGGCAGATCAATCGGTGATCCGTCCGCCATATCCTTCTCATTGAGAACCGCCCCGAAGCTTGACTGGGCAAGAACCTGCTCGAAAACGCTGTACTCGGCATTGTCTAGGTGCTCTTTTCGTTCCTCGGCGCTCATTTTTGGGTCTTCCAGCTCCCACAGGGGCCACATCGCGATGTCCAAGACCTCAAACGGATCAAGCACATTCATGGCTACTGCATCGGTGCGCTGGTTGGTGAGATGCCTGCGAATGCGGACCCTAAGACCCTCTCGGGTCTGTCCTACATAGATTGGCTCACCGTCATAGTCAAAGAAGGCATAGACGCCGAACTTTGCGTTGCCAACCTGTCGCCCTTGGTCGTCAAGCTCATCGAATGCAACAACAATCCATTCGCGGATCGCTTCGACATCCTCGGGGGCGCCAGGGACAGCATTCTCTTCGTTAGGCACGGCTGGCCGCAACCTTCGACTTCAATTCCGGGGTGCCGAGTAGAGGCTTCACGGCGTTGCATATAACCCAAGCGACTGCCGGAACACAGACTGCATCACCGAGGCCGAACAAAGCCTTGTTCTCACTGACTGCTCCGAGGCGGTAGGTGTCTGGAACTCCTTGGAGCCGGGCGTACTCACGAGGGGTCATCCAGCGCACGCGCAAACGACCCCTCGCAGCCTCGATAAGGGCCTGTTTGCTCGACCCGCCACGGGCGGTTCTTAGGCAGCCGCTTATCTGATCGGCTCTAACCTCCCAGACGGCCCGTCCATACCGTGTTCGTCGGTACCCCGTGGCCCAGGAAAGTCTCTGTTGGCGTTTCAGACCATCGACGCGGTCAGCTTGAACCGCCGATAGAGAGGAGACGAAGCGCCCAACCTTCTCTGCCCTCCACCAACGGGCATGGGAGGATCGAAACCTCTCAACGACCTCTGCCAAAGATCTCACGGCTTCCGGCGGCGGGTCTAGCTGCCTTGCGCACATCCTCAACTCAGGATGCTGCCTGGCGAACCTCTCGACCCAAGCCGGGCGGAGTTCGCTTGGTGCCCAGTCGTCCTTTTCGTCAATGCCATCCAAAGCCGCGACCACGAAGAGACGGGAACGACTTTGCGCCACAAAGCGACTGGCGTTAATGAGAAATAGGTCGCAGACATAGCCGAGATGGTTTAACTCGGCGATAGCGTCTCGCAGATCGCGGCCTCCATGAGAGGTTGCGAAGCTCGGAACATTCTCAAGCAGCACCGCGCGAGGACGACGGCCTTCCATTTCCCGCAACACGCGAGCAAACTCCCAAAACATTCCTGACTGATCTCCAGCGAGTCCCGCTCGATTGCCTGCGAGCGACAAATCGGTACAAGGAAAGGATGCTGTCGCCACCTCAATAACGGGGACATCGACGCCTCTGACATCGCGCACATCGCCCAGCCGAAACTCGTCAGACCCGAAGTTCGCAGCGTAAAGCGCCTGCTTGGAAGGCTCTATGTCGTTGGCGAAGACGACCTCGCCCCCGGCCTGCTGCATAGCGAGCCTCACGAGACCAATTCCCGCGAAGAACTCCGCAGCGCGAAACTCTTTTCGGAGGGGAATAACCTCGGCTTGTTGAAGCGTTTGCGTCACTTGGAGGAGGGATTTGAGAAAGTCTAGATCGGCGCCCGGCGCAGAAGCCTGTTGCGCAGATTCCTTCGCCGCTCTTTGCGCAACACCTGCGCAACAGCGCTGACCTGGATCAACAGGTCGCGTCGGTAGAAGTGGTGTAACGAGCCCAAGGTAGAGCCGGAGAAAGTTCCGGCCACCGCGGGCCCCAGACTCGTCGGAAGAGCACCAACTCAAGCCGACGAAAGGAACACCACGATGGCCGAGAGCCAGAGCATGACGACCGCCGAGGTCGTAGCCAAGACCCTGATCGCCGAGCACGCCGACTTCCTGCGCGACGCCGTCGCCCTGGTCGCCCGCGAGCTGATGGAGGCCGAGATCTCGGGCGAGATTGGCGCCGGAAGAGGCGAGGTCTCGACCGAGCGCTCCACCCACCGCAACGGCTACCGCCCCCGCGGCTGGGAGACCAGGGTCGGGGAGATCGAGCTCCTGATCCCGAAAAAGCGCGAGGGCGCCGCCTACTTCCCCTCCTTCCTGGAGCCGCGCCGGCCCGCCGAGCAGGCCCTGCTCGCAGTCGTCATGGAGGCCTACGTCAACGGGGTCTCCACCCGCAAGGTCGACCGCCTCGTCTCTCAGCTGGGGATCTCGGGGATGAGCAAGGATCGCGTCTCGGCGATCTGCCGAGCCTTGGACGAGCGGGTGTCGGCCTTCCGCGAGCGCCCGCTGGAAGGGGCCTACCCCTACCTCTGGCTCGACGCCAAGCACGTCAAGGTCCGCTCCGACGGCCACGTGCGCTCCAAGGCGGTGGTGATCGCCTACGGGGTGCACGAGTCAGGCCGCCGCGAGGTGATCGACCTCGACGTCGGCGAGGTCGAGTCAGGCGCCTTTTGGGTCGAGTTCCTGCGCTCTCTGCGGGCCCGTGGCCTCACCGGCGTCCGCCTCTGCGCCTCCGACGCCCACGAGGGGCTGAAGGGCGCGATCGCGCGGGTGCTGGGCTGCCCCTGGCAGCGCTGCACAGTCCATTTCGTCAGGGACATGCACCAGCACTGCCGCCCGACCCAGCGCGGCATGGTCTCCGCCGCCCTGCGCGAGGTCTTTGCCGCCGAGGGCTATGAGCAGGCCCGAGAGCGGGCCACGACGGTGATCGAGCGCCTGGCCCCCAGCGTGCCCAAGGTCGCCGAGCTGCTCGAGGACGCCGAGGAGGACCTGCTCGCCTTCTACCGCTTCCCTGCGGCCCACTGGTCCAAGCTGCGCTCCACCAACCCCTTGGAGCGGGTCAACCGCGAGGTCGGCCGGCGCAGCGACGTGGTCGGGATCTTCCCCGACGACACCTCGGTGATCCGCCTGGTCGGGGCGCTTTTGATAGAGCAGAACGACGAGTGGCTGGTCGCCCGCCGCTACCTCTCGGAGGAGTCGCTCGCCCTGGTCCTTAAGGACCAGGGCGAGGCGGCAAGGGAGGTGGTCGGAGAACTCCAAGCCGCGTAAAGGGACTGACGAGCGGTTACACCACTACTACCTACTTGACTGATCAACAGGGGTCAAGCTGGGCTAAACCGCTTCAGACTGCCAATCTGCGCTTAACCCTTGGGGGCTGCAACTTCATGGGCCGTGAAGGACTCGAACCTTCAACCTTGAGCTTAAGAGGCTCCTGCTCTACCGGTTGAGCTAACGGCCCAGGGCAGGCAAGTATAGGAAGCGCCTGCTCCGTTTACGCGGCCGACCGTCGTCAGGGTCTGCGGATCTGGCAGGGCTTGAAGACGGTGCCGCTGATGATCACGCCGTCTGCGAACGAGAAGCGGCCGCGGGTTTCGAGGACGCCGTCAGAGCAGCGGGCTGACGTGTAGCTGCGGATGGCGCCGCCAGAGCGGTAGCGCCTGCCGATCTTCAGGTCGACATGCGTGAGGGCGCCGTAGCCGTTCGCGATCTCGGGCACGTTGAATGTCACCCGGTAGCTGTAGGCGCCGTGGCGGGTTTCGATCGGCACGCTCACAACGTACGTTTCGGCTGCTGGGAAAGTCGTGCGCGCGTGGGCGAGGACGGTCGGGTTGCCGTTCTGGCGGGGGCCGTTGAAGAGCGTCAACGGCGAGCGCACGTCGACCGGGCTCGAGCCCGGCAGCGTGATTGTCGCGGTCACGTGGCCGGTGCCGACGATCGCCGACCGGCAGCTCTGTCTCGCCTGACTCGGGGTGGTTCCTTCGATCTGGGTGGGTTGGCAGACGGCGAGGCCACTGGTCGTCAGCCTCCCGTCCCGGTCGAAGTCGATGACCGCGTGCTGCAGCGCTGGCGGCGGTGCGGAATTTGTCGTGCTGATCTCGGCGTGGCCCCAGAAGCTGATTGGCGTATAGGTCCGCTGCGCCAGCGCCAGCGGCTGGAAGCCGCCGTCCGTCCGCAGCACGAGCGTTCCCACCCTGACCATCGCCGCGTTGGCGGCAGCGAGCAGGATGATCGCCGCGCCGACGGCGAGGAGGGTACCGATGGTCAGGGGATGGACTCGACGCATCGTTTCTTCAACAGTAGGCCCCGGGAGAAAGTCGCGCTGCGACAGCCTTAACAGAAGCTTCCGCTTCTACGATCCCCCCGGCCAGCCAAACTACCAGGCGTGGGTTTGAGGAGGAGCAGGGGCCGCAGCGATCAGCCGCGCAAGCACGACGGCGAGCGGATTTCGGCGGTGCTGAGGCACCCACGCCGGGTGCTCGCGGCGGCTGTCGTTCTCCTGGTCGTGCTCGGCGCCGTCGGCCTCGGCGTAGAGGGGAAGCTCAGCCCGACCACCCTCAACATCCCCGGCACCCCCTCCTCGCGTGCCGACCAGATGCTGCGCGAACACTTCGGCGACAGCGCTCCGTTCGCGATCCTCCTGCGCGGGCCGGCGGCGGCGGTCGACCGCCAGGGCCCGGCGTTGATCCGGGCGCTGCGGCGCGAACCGAACGTGACGACCCTCTCGCCGTGGGACAGGGGATCGGTCGGGCGCCTTCGCCCAACCCCGCGCCGGGCCCTCATTCTCGTCGACTTCCACGTCGGCGTCACGGAGGCCGTCAACAAGACGGTCCCCCAGCTGAACCGGATCCTCGAACAGCGGGTCCACCCACCCGTGAGGGCCGCCCAGTCCGGCTTCGCCACCCTCTCGCGGGCGATCCAGGACGACTCGATCGCGGCCACGCAGCGGGGCGAGCTGATCGCGCTGCCGATTCTCCTGATCGTCCTGCTAATCGTCTTCCGCTCGCCGGTTGCGGCGGCGATCCCGCTCGTCTTCGGAGCCGCCACGGTGATCGGCTCGCGCGGCCTGCTCTCGCTCTCCACCGCCTGGTTCAGCGTCGACGCCTTCGCCCTCTCCGTCACCACGATGATGGGACTGGCGCTGGGCGTCGACTACTCGCTGCTGATGGTCTCGCGCTTCCGTGAAGAGCTTGCCGCCGGCGCCGAGCCCCTCGATGCCGCCCGGACGACGCGCCGGACCGCGGGGCGCACCACCGTCTTCGCCGGCAGCACGCTGCTGCTCTCGATGCTCGTCGCGCTCTTCATCGTGCCCGGCTCGCTGCTCGCCTCGCTGGCCGGGTCGCTGGCGGTCGTGGTCGTGCTCAGCGTCCTGGTCGCCATCGCCCCCGCCCCCGCCCTTCTCACCCTGCTTGGCCCGAACGTGGACAGGTGGCGGATCGGCCCGGCGCCGACGGATGGGCGCTCGACCCTGATGACCTTGGTCACGGCGGCTCTGCGGCGACCGGCGCCGGTCGCCGCCGCGATCGGTGCGGTCGTGCTGATCCTCGCGATTCCCGCCATCGCCCTCAAGACCGGTCCCCCGAGCCAGGAGCAGCTCTCCCCGAGCGATCCAGCACGCCGCGACTTCGAACTGATCGACCGGGCCATGGGGCCTGGCTGGGATGCGCCGTTCGTGATCATCGCGACCACCAACCACGGCGCGATGACCGACCCTGCCCGCCTCGCCGCGCTCTCCCGCTGGCAGCGGCGGATCGCCACTCTGCCCGGCGTGCAGGCCGTGATCGGGCCCGCGCAGATCGCCCACGCGGTTGCCCCACTGCGCGAAGCGGGAGCGAAGCTGCTTGCCCCGGGCAAAAGGTCGGGCCCCCTCGCGCAGCTGTCGCGGCTAGGGGGCAACCTCGGTCGCGCCGCCGGGGGAGTCGCGCTGCTGCGCCAGGGGATATCCAAAGCGACCTACGGTGCCGGTCTGCTCGCCACCGGGTCCGGCAGGGCGGAAGCGGGCGCGACCGCGATCGCCTCGGGGTTGGCCAGGGCAACCTCGGGCAGTGGGCGCGCGATCAGCGCCCTGCAGAAATTCGCCGCCGGCGCTCGCCGCCTCGCCGGCGCGCAGCACAAGGCCGCGCTCGGCGGCCTCGTGGTCAAGGTCGGCGTCCGCGAACTCGTGCCCAACCTGCGCCGCAACGCCGTCCCGCGTTCGCGCCGACTGCAGAAGTCGCTCAACGAAGACGCCCATGACAAGGTGCCCCAGCTCAAGGCTCCGGCGGCGGATGCGGAAGCGCAGCTCAAGACGGCTCTGGAACAGCTCGGGGGCATGACGGTGGGCCGATCCGATCCGAACTACGCGGCGGCCCTGGAAGCTGTTCGCAAGGCCTCGGCCGCGGTCAGCGGCACCGATCCGGTCAGCGGCCAGCCCTATGCGCCCGGCTACGCGGGCCTGCCGGCAGAGCTGGCCGCGCTCGACTCCCGCCTGGTTGAAGACGCCGAAGAATCCCGACAGGTCGGCTCGTGGCTGACCTCGACGATCTTCAACTTGAAGCAGATGACACCCTTGGTGGAACGGCTCTCCGCCGGGCTCAACCAGATCGAACACGGCGGCAACCAGCTCGCCCACGGATCCGCGCGCCTGGCCTCGGCCGCGGCGAGCCTCGGCCACGGACTGACCCGCCTCGGCGATGGTGCGACCGCCCTTGCCGCCGGCCTCACCCGGCTCACCAACGGCACATCCACGCTTCAGGAAAACCTTGCCGCGGGCTTCCGGCGCTCCTATCCCCTGCAGGCGGGACTGCGCCGCGCCGGCGTCCGGGTCGTGTCCAGCAACGCAACGCTGCAACGGCAGACAGGGCGTCTTCGGCGCACCACGCCCGGCCTCTTCAACTCCGGCTACTTCGTCCTTTCGGCGCTCGACGGCGCCTCGCCGCCATTGCGCGAACAGGCCGCGAGCGCAGTCGACCTGAACGGCGGCGGCCAGGGGGCGAAATTGCTGGTCATCTCGCGTTACACGTTCAACTCAGCCGGCTCGATTGCCCTCAATAAGCGCCTGGAAAACGATGCGAGCGCCCTCGGTCGCGAAGCGGGCGTCTCCACCGGGGTGGCGGGCGGCGCCGCCCAGCTCAACGACTACAGCCAGGTCACCAGCGAGCGGATCCCGTTCGTGGTCGCCGCGATCACGCTGGTCACCTTCCTGCTCCTCGTTCTCATCCTGCGAGCGCTGCCGCTCGCCATCATCGCGGTGGGGCTGAACCTGGCCACCGTCGCGGTCGCCTTCGGCGTGCTCACCCTCCTCTTCAACGTGCCCAAGAACCTGCCACTGGGCGGCAACACCTATGTCGATGCGGTCGGGGCAACTGCGATCTTCGGCGTCGTCTTCGGCCTCTCGATCGACTACGCGGTCTTCCTCCTGACGCGGATGCGCGAGCGCTACGACGCGGACGACGGCCACGCAGACGCGATCGAGTTCGGCCTGGAGCGGACCGCACGGGTCATCACCGGCGCCGCGGCGATCATGATGGCGGTCTTCATTGCGTTTGCCGGGGCGTCGATCGCGACGGTCAGCCAGCTCGGCGTGGGGCTGACCGTCGCGGTACTGCTGGACGCGACCGTCGTCCGCATCGTCCTGCTGCCGGCGCTGATGCTGCTGCTCGGCGAGCGGGTCTGGTGGCTGCCGCGCCCCCTGCGGCGCATCCTGCCTCGTCTCAACGTGTGAGTGGCGTCCCATCGGGCGGCTGGCAGCGCGTTGACTTCCAGTTAAGCCAAGACCCGGGTCGTGTTTGGCGCGTGACGGCTCGGATACGATTTCGGCCGCAGTTCCTCCGGGCCGGAGGCGGGGGAACCGCAGGCGACGATCCGTGGCTGCTAACCCCTTAGGCGAGGAGACAAATGCGGCGCAAAGCGCGGGAATCACTCCCGCTCGCGTCGCGGCGTTGGCTGCCCTCACGGCGGTCGTCGTCGCCCTTGGGATCGTCGCCTTCAGCGGCAGCGGCGGCCACAACTACAACCTCATCTTCCAGAACGCCGGCCAGCTCGTGCCCGGCAACCAGGTGCTGATCGGAGGCTCCCCGGTCGGTTCGGTCGAAAACATCGAACTCACCAGCGACAACCTGGCGAAGATCAGCATCAGCTCCGAACAGGAACTGCACGAAGGCACCACCGCGGTCATCCGCGCCGCCGGCCTCGCTGGGGTGGCCAACCACTACGTGTCGATCAGCCCCGGCCCGAACAGCAACCAGCCGCTGAGCGACGGCGCGACCCTGGGCCTCGGGTCGACCACCACGCCGGTCGACCTCGATCAGTTCCTGAACACGTTCCCGACCCCCGTGCGACGCGGTCTCGGCGAGTTCATCCGCGGCAACGCGGCGATCTACGCGGCCCGCGGCCCGCAGGCCAACCAGACCTACAAGTACTTCGCTCCGGCCCTGAACCGCACCGACGCCTTCGTCCACGAACTGAATGCCGACCAGCGGCTCTTCGAACGCTTCGTCGTCAGCTCGAGCAAGCTCTCAACCGTGGTCGCCCAGCGCGGCAACGAGCTCTCCAGCGCGATCTCCAACGCCAGCACCGCCTTCGGCGCCATCGCTGGCCAGAACGTCGCCCTCGACCGGACGCTGCGACTGCTGCCGCCCGTCTTCCGCCAGAGCAACACCACCTTCGTCAACCTCCGCGCCGCCCTCAACGACATCGAACCGCTGGTCGAAACGGCCAAGCCAGCGACCAAGAAGCTGGCCCCCTTCCTGCGCGAACTGCGCCCGGTGCTCTCCAGCGCGGTGCCGTTCTTCAAGAACCTCCGCCTCAGCGTGCGCCGCAAGGGCTTCGCCAACGACACCGGCGAACTGCTCGCCACGCTGCCAGCGGTGCAGGAAGGGGCCGCCAAGGCCTTCCCGCACTCCGCAGAAGCGATCACGGCCTTCCAGCCGAACCTGAGCTTCGCCCGCGCCTACACGCCGGACATCTTCAACGGCTTCGGCAAGCTCGGCCAGGTCACCGGCTACTACGACGGCAACGGCCACTACGCCCGCATCCAGTTCAGCGACCTCAACATCTTCAAGTACAACAGCGGCAGCGGGCAGCTGGAACCGATCTCGCCGAGCAGGCAGTACGAAGCCTTCGGCGAATCGGCCGGCGTCAGGCGCCCCTGTCCCGGCGGCGCCACCCAGTCCGCGCCGGATGGCTCCAACCCGTTCACCGAACCGCCCTTCCCGGGCGCCGGCGTGACCCCGTCCCAATGCAACCCGTCCGCCGCGCCACCCGGCCCATGAGGAAACTGCTGATTGCAGCCGTCGTGGTCGCAGCGATCGTCGGGGTCGTGGCGCTGCTTGGCGGCGTCGGGTCAAGCAACGGCTATGTCGTCCGCGCGATCTTCGACAACGCCTCCTTCATGGTTTCGGGCGAGCAGGTGCGGGTGGCCGGCGCCAACGTTGGCGAAATCGAATCGGTCGAAGTGACGATGCCGGGCGAGATCGACAGCTACAAGAACGGCCGGCCGCGGGCGATTCCCGGCAAGGCCGTGATCGTGATGAAGATCACCGACCCGGGCTTTCAGGACTTCCGCCGCGACGCCAGCTGCCTGATCCGGCCGCAGTCGCTGATCGGCGAGAAGTTCGTCGACTGCCGCCCGACTCTGCCCCGTGCTCCTGGCTCGCCGCCGGCGCCGCCGCTGGGGAAGATCCCCCAGGGCCAACCCGGCGTCGGCCAGTACCTGCTGCCGCTGGAGAACAACAGCACCAGCGTCGACCCCGACCTGATCAACAACATCCAGCAGCTTCCCTACGCGCAGCGCTTCCGGCTCATCCTCAACGAACTGGGGGCCGGGCTGGCCGGCCGGGGTGAAGACCTCAAAGAAGTCATCGAACGGGCCAACCCGGTGCTGCGCGATACGGACCGCCTCTTCGCCATCCTCGCGGCCCAGCGCAACCAGCTCGCCCAGCTCGCCTCCAACTCCGAGCAGATCCTCGGGCCGCTGTCGCGCGAGCGGACCCACGTCGCCGGCTTCTTCGCCAACGCCGGCGCCGCCGGCCAGGCCAGCTCCGAACGGGGCGCCGCGCTGGAAGCCTCGCTGCGCAAGTTCCCCCACTTCCTGCGCGAGCTGAGAACGACGATGCGCAGCCTGCAGGGCTTCTCCGACGCCGCGGCGCCGGTCTTCGCCGACCTCGGCAAGGCGGCTCCCTCGCTGACCAGCGCCACCCGGGCATTGACCCCGTTCTCCGCCGCTTCGACCGTCTCGCTGAAGGCGCTCGGCGCGACCGGGGAAGTTGCGGGGCCGATCCTGCGCGCCGCCGACCCGGTGGTCAGCAAGGCGCGCGACCTCGCCATCTCCGGCGTCAGCCCCACCACCGAACTGGCGAAGTTCCTCGTCAATACGAGGGAAACCAAGGGCTTCAACGGCCTCTTCGACCTGATCTACAACAGCGCTGCCACGAACAATGAATTCGACCAGTACGGCCATTTCGGCCGCGGCGTCGCGGCGCTGACCAACTGCGTCGATTATGTGCTCGAACCCCAGAGCGAATGCGCCGCCACCTTCAACGGCCCGCATCACGCGGAAGCCTCAGCCTTCAACAGCGCGGCCGCGTACGCGCTGATCCAAAAAGTCCTGGCCGAACAGGGTGGCGGCACCTCCGTCGAATCGGGCGCCGTCACAGCACCGTCCAGCTCGAGCCCTCCCGCGCCCGCTCCGGAAGCCGCCGGCCTCGGCGAAGGCCACCGGCTCGGCGCCAGCGCGCGACCCTCGGCGCCACAGCGCGCCCTCCTCAACTACCTCCTGGGGCCATGAGGAACCGCGGCGGCATACAGGGGGTCGCGAGCAGCCCGGTGATCGTCGGCACCGTCACGGTTCTGGTCGTGATCGTCGCCGTCTTCCTCGCCTACAACGCCAACAACGGGCTGCCCTTCGTCTCCACCTACAACCTCGAGGCCAGGATTCCCAACGCCGACGCGCTGGTCAAAGGCAACGAGGTTCGCATCGGCGGCGCGCGGGTGGGCATCGTCAAGTCGGTCACGCCGGTGCAGCTCGCCGACGGTCGCGTGGCGGCCCAGCTCAGCCTCAGCCTCGACAAGAGCGCCGAACCGCTGCCGGCCAACTCGACGATGATCATCAGGCCCAAGTCACCGCTGGGGCTCAAGTACCTGCAGATCGTGCCCGGCAACTCCCACAGGGGCTTTGCCGCCGGCGAAACGATTCCGCTCTCGGCGGCGCGGCCGGAACCGGTCGACATCGACCAGTTCTTCAGCATGTTCAACGAAAAGACGCGGATCGCGATCAAACGCAACGACGCCGGCTTCGGCAACGCGCTCGCCGGCCGCGGCCCGCAGATCAACGGCGCGATCGGCGCCCTGCGGCGGCTGGTCGAAAGCGGCCAGCCGGTACTGCGGACGATCGTCGCCCCCGGCACCAACCTCGCCGGCTTCTGGCGCGCGCTGGAGGACCTCTCGGCGACGGTGGCGCCGGTCGCCGAGGCGCAGGCCAGCCTCTTCGTCGCGCTCGATCGCACCTTCGCCGCTTTCGCGCGCGTCTCGCGCCCCTACATCCAGGAAACGATCTCCAAGGGCCCCTCGACCCTCGACGCGGTCAACGCCGACCTGCCGGCGCTGCGGCCCTTCTTCCACGATTCGGCGCGGTTCTTCACGGCGCTGAAGCCGGGCGCCAAGGCGCTCGGCGAAACCTCGCCGACGATCGCCGCGGCCCTGCGCGCGGGCACCCCCGCCCTCAACCGCTCGCCGGCGCTGTACGCGCAGCTCACCCCGACCGCCGAAGCGCTGCTCGCCTTCCAGAACGCCCCAGGCGTCATCAGCGGCCTCGAACTCCTGATCGACACCAACACCGTGCTCGACCCGGCGATCAGGTTCATCGCCCCCGCCCAGACCAGCTGCAACTACCTGAGCCTCGCCTTCCTCAACCTCGCCGACGCGTTCAGCGAAACCAACGGCAGCGCCAACTGGCTCAGCGCCATCGTCTTCGAGCCGCCGAGCGGCCCGAACGCAGAGGGTGCCCCCGCCTCGGCGCCGGCCAACGGCCCGGAAGCCAGCAACCACCTCCATTTCAACCCCTATCCCAATACCGCCTCGCCCGGCCAACCGAAGGAGTGCGAAGCCGGCAACGAGCACTATGCGCCCGGTCAGACCTTGATCGGCAACTCGCCGAAGGTCTGGGGCACCACCACCGCCGGCCAGCTGAAGGAAGGCAAGCGCTGATGGGCCGCCTGCCGGAGCGCGACATCAGGGCCGGGGTCAGCAGCAGCCGCTTCAGGTGGCGGCCGAGCAACGTCGCGATCGCGATCATCTTCATCCTCATCCTCACCGTCGGGCCCTACCTGGCCTTCACCGGTCACGTGCCCTTCACCGGCTACGGCTACACGCTGAAGGCCACCTTCTCGAACTCGGCCAACATCTCCATCAACTCGCCGGTGCGCATCGCCGGCGTCGACGTCGGCAAAGTGATCGAATCCGAACGCGACGGCGAAGCCACCACGGTCACCTTCACGGTCGAAGGCAGCGGACGGCCGATCCACAACGACGCCTTCGCCGAGATCCGGCCGCGGATCTTCCTCGAGGGCAACTTCTACATCGACCTCAGCCCGGGCAGCCCCAGCGCGCCCGAAATGGGCAGCGGCGCGACGATCCCGGTCAGCCACACCTCGACCGCGGTGCAGCTGGACGAAATCTTCACCGCGCTGCAGTCGCCCGTGCGGGCCGACCTCAGCCGTCTGCTGGAGAGCTACGGGGAAGCGCTGACGCACAAGCCGACAGCGGCGGAAGACGCCACCCAGCTACCCGAAGTGCAAGGCAAGACCGGTGCCGAAGGACTCAACGGCGCCCTCCTCTACGGCGGTCCCGCCGGCCGCTACAGCGCCCAGGTCACCAACGCCCTCCTCGGCACCGGTCCCGGCGACCTCGCCCGCCTTGTGGCCGGGGCCGGGCGGGCCTTCGGCGCCCTCGCCAACCGCGAGGCGGCCCTCAAGGGCCTGATCGTCAACTTCGACGTCTTCACCGGCGCCCTCGCCGTCCAGTCGGCGAACCTGTCGACCACGGTGCATCGCCTCGCGCCGACGCTGAGGACGGCGCACACCTCGCTCGTCAGCCTCAACCGGACGCTGCCGCCGCTGCGCGCCTACGCCATCCAGCTGCGGCCCGCCGTCGCCGAGCTGCCCGGCCTGATCGCAGCCGCGAAGCCGTGGATCGCCCAGGCGCGCCCGCTTCTCTCCGGCCGGGAGGGTGGCGGCGTCGCGAAGCTGCTGCGCGAAGCTACCCCCGGCCTCGCGGGGGCGGCCCAGGCGGGCAAGGCGAACACGATCCCGCAGATCAACCGGATTAGCCTCTGCACGACCAAGGTCCTCGTGCCGACCGGCAACCAGACGATCGAAGACCGCTTCAGCACCGGGGGCCCCAACTACCGCGAGTTCTTCTTCGCCCTGGCCGACTTCGCCGGCGTGACCCAGAACTTCGACGGCAACGGCAACTACCTGCGCGCTCAGCCGGGCGGAGGGGACAAGCTGCTCAAGCTCGAAAACCCCAAGGGCCAGTTCCCCGCCGACAAACAGGAGTGGACGCGCTCCGCCACCCTGCCGATCGGCGTGCAGCCGCAGATGGCCGGCCGCCCGCCCAAGAAGCCCGACGTGCGCTGCGACAGCCAGCCCGTGCCGGACGTCAACGGACCGCTGGGACAGGTCGGCCCGCCCAGCCTGACGCCGGTGAGCCCATGAGCGAGCCAACCCCGACGACAAGCCGCTGGATGCGCTTCCGCGCCTCGCTGAGCCGCCAGGCGCGCGGCCGCGGCAAGGACACGATCGCGATCGCCGTACTGACCCTCGCCGCGATCGTGATCACGCTCTGGATCTTCACCCAGCAGAAGGCCTCGCTGCCGTCCTGGGCGCCGCTGGTGGGCGAAGACTTCGTCCACCTCACGGGGGACTTCACCAGCGCCCAGGCGGTCACCCCGGGCCAGGGCCAGGCGGTCGACATCGCCGGCGTCCAGGTCGGCAAGGTGTCCTCGGTAAACCTCGAAGACGGTCACGCCGTGGTCGGCATGGACGTCCAGCCCAAGTACCTGAAGCTGATCCATCCCGACGCGACCTTGCTGCTGCGCCCAAAAACCAACCTCAACGACATGGTGGTCGAGATCAATCCGGGCAAGGCGCCGGGGCACGTCGAAGCTGGGGCTAACTTCCCGCTCTCGCGCACCGAACCGAGCATTCAGTTCGAAGCGTTCCTCTCGACCCTCGACGCCGATACCCGCCAGTACCTGCAGCTGCTGCTTGCCGGTGGCGCCCAGGGGATCGGCGGCCGGGGCAGGCAGCTCTCCGGCGCATTCCGCCGCCTCCAGCCCTTCGCCCACTCCATCGCCGACCTCAACCGGGCCGTAGCCCAGCGCCGCGTCGCGCTGGCCCGCGTCATCCACGACTTCGGCCTGCTGACCACCGAACTGGGCAGGCACGACGCCGAGATCGAACGCTTCGTCACGGGCTCGAACGCGGCGCTGGGCAACTTCGCCCACCAGCAGAGCTCGATCCAGGAATCGCTGGTCGAGTTCCCGGCCACCCTGGCTGCCCTGCAGGCTGGGCTCGCCAGCTCCAACCGCTTCTCGACCGCGGCGCGCCCGGCGCTGCTCGGCCTGATCCCGCAGGCGCAGGCGCTCGGCCCGGCGATCAAGGCCAACGAGCGGCTCTTCAAGCAGACGACGGCGCCGATTCGCGACCAGATCCGGCCCTTCACCCGCCAGATCCGGCCGGTGCTCGTCCACACCAAGCAGGGCGCCGCCGACCTGAAGACGACCGTCAACAGCTTCGGCAACGCGCTCGGCGGCCTCAACAGCTTCCTCAACGAGCTCGCCTACAAGCCGACGGGATCGAGGCAGAGCCTTCTCTTCTACCTTCCCTGGCTGAACCACGACCTCAACGCCAGCTTCAACCTCACCGACGCCGGCGGGCCGGTCTTCCGCAGCCAGGCGATGCTCTCCTGCACCGGCTCCGTCCTTGCCTATGGCGTCGGTTATCTGAAGCCATACTTGAAGACCGTCCTGCAGGGGCTGCGCATCCCCTCGCCCAGCGAACTCCCGTCCATCCCGGAAGTCAGCCAAGATCCTGGCGTCAGCTGCGGCCCGAGATGAGCAAGCGAGCCCCCAGCACCCTGCAGCTCCTGGTCATCGCCGGCTTCGCGCTGTCGTGCTTCGGGATCCTGCTCTTCCTCTGGATCACGTTCGGCGGCCCGACCCCCTTCAAGGCGAAGCCGTACGAGATCAAGGTCCCGTTCACCGAGGCGACCCAGCTCGCCGAACAGTCCGACGTGCGCATCTCCGGCGTCAGCGTCGGCAAAGTCCAGAACATCGAAGTGGCGCCAGACGGCGTGCACGCCCTGGCGACGGTTGACATCGAAGACAAGTACGGGCCGGTCCCGCGGGGCACGCGCGCGATGCTCCGCACCAAGACCCTGCTCGGCGAGACCTACGTGGAACTCACGCCGGGCAACTCCCGCGGGCCGAAGCTCCCCGACGGCGCCGAGCTCCCGGCGGCCAACGTCGCCGAATCGGTGCAGCTCGACGAGATCTTCCGCACCTTCAGCCCCCGCACCCGCGCGGCCTTCCAGGAATGGATGCAGAACGCGGCGATCGCGATCCAGGGACGCGGCCAGGACCTCTCCAACGCGTTCGCGGAGCTCGAACCCACCTTCTCCGAATTCGACCGCCTGTTCCGGGTCCTCGACACGCAGCGGCTCGCGATCAGGCAGCTCTTCCGCAACGGCGCCGTCACCTTCCAGGCGCTGCGCGGGCGCCAGGGCGAGCTCGCCGGCCTGATCCGCAACTCCAACGCCGTCTTCCAGACGACCGCGGCCCGCAATCGCGACATCGAAGCGCTCTTCCGCGCCTTCCCGACCTTCGAGGAACAGTCGCGGCTGACGCTCAACCGCCTCAAGGGCTTCGCGCTCAACGCCGATCCGCTGATGCGCCAGCTGGTGCCGGCGGCAGAACAGCTCTCGCCGACGCTGATCGCCTTCTCCAGGCTGGCGCCGCAGGCGAAGGGCTTCTTCGAAGGCCTGGAAACGGTGATCGATCGCTCCGGGACCGGCTTCCCGGCCCTGCGCAAGCTCTTCCGCGACGAGTTCCCGGTCCTGTTGAGGGCGGTGAACCCGTTCCTGCGCAACCTCAACCCGATCCTCACCGGCCTCGGCCTCTACAAGCACGAGATCACGGCGGTGATGGCCAACGTCGCGGCGGCAACCAATGCGAAGCACGTAGGTGCGACCGGCACGCAGGTCCACTACCTGCGGGCGCTGGCCCCGTTCGGCCCGGAATCGCTGGCCACCTTCCCCCATCGCCTGACGAGCAACCGCAACAGCGCCTACAGCCAGCCCCTCACCGCCCAACAGCTCGCCCAGGGCCTGGGCAACTTCGACACCCGCCAGTGCAGCTCCGGGATCGTCGCCACCCTCAATCCCAACGCGCCCAACGAACCCGCCTTCAACGAACGCACGGAAGGCGACGTCAAAAAGGCAACAGACTTCTTCGAACGGCTCAAGCACTACGCCTACGGCGGCCAGGAAAGCTCAGCCACGATGCCGGCCCCCGGCTGCGGCCAGCAGCCCCCGTTCACGCCGATCTACGGCAACGAACCGCCGACCACCTACCAGCACACCTACGCACAGCCCTAGACCGGGTTGATTCCACGGCTCGCGGCTACCTGCACCGGCGCATGCTTAACCGGGCCCGGGCACGAAAAAGGGCGGCCCGAAGGCCGCCCTTTCCCCTGTCGTCCTGAGACGACTGTTGACTTGGAGCTTCCGCTACTTCGGCGTGCAGGGCACGACCAGTTCGCCGGAGAGTTCCGTGGTGGGCGCCACCCCCGAGGTGTCGGCTTCGTTTTTGAAGATGGCTTTCGTGACTTTGGCGTTGAAGTGGCCGTCGGGGCACTTGGCCTGCAGGTAGCCCTTCCTGTTGATCTTGAAGTTGAAGTTCAGCGCAGAACCGCTGCCACCGGCGATGACCGGAACTTTCGAGATCGTGTGCAGCCCGTAGCGGCCGTTGTGGACTTTCTGGATCGTGATCGTGGTGACGATCGCGGCCGGGACCGGCACGGTGATGAACGAGTGGATGAACATCGTCGTAGTGCTGCCCTTGGTGCCGCCGTTGAAGATCAGCAGCGGGCTGGGCACGTCAATCGGCCTCGATTCGGGGAAGGCGATCTCCACTTCCGCGTGCCCCTTGCCGACGAGCGCCTTGCCGCAGACTTTTTCCGCAGCCTTGGTGTCGCGCGCCTCGAGCTGGCTGCCCTTGCAGACCGGCACCCCCTTGGCGTTGACCATCCCGTTCTTGTCGATTTCGACGATCGCTTCCCTGAACGCCGACGGGTGGGTACCGTCGGTGGTCGCGATTTTGCCGCTCACGTTGAGCGCAACCGGGGCGAACGTCTTCTTCGGCAGCGCTTTCGGCGAGGTGGTTCCGCCGAACGTGAGGATCAGGTTCCCCGCCCGGATCGTGGTCGTCGTCGCCGCCGCGACTGCCGCGACGGTGACGGCCAGCGCCGCACCCAGAACGAGCGTCAGAGCCAATTTTCTTCGCATATCCGTATCTCTCTCCTTTTTGGCCTGCCCGTTCGGGCCCCCGGCCTTTGAAAGCCTTGATCTATCCCTCCATGGCAAAGCTACCAAGCTGGACGATTAGATAAACCCCCGCATTCACAGAAAAGATCGGCTTAACAAGGCCACGAGCTAGCTGCCGGCCATCGACAGCCGCACCCGCTCGCGCTCTCCCGCCGCACCCTCAGGGCCGAGGAACGGCAGGGTGATCCAAAACATCAGGTCGGGCAGGCGGCTGGGGAGTCGCGCGGCCGCTCCATGCAGGATCTCGCTGTAGAGGAGCTCGTTTACGCCGCCCGCCAGGGACAGCGACGTGATGCCCGGAAGCTCGACCGAGGTCTCCGCTCGCCCGGCGTCCAGAAACCCGATGAACTGCCGCAGCGCGGCGTCGCGCCGTGCCAGGGCATTTGGCCCCGCCGTGAGCACCTCGACGATCGCGAAGCGTGCCTCGTCGGGATGCTCCGCAAGGTGCTCGAGCAGTGCTCTAAGGCCGCCCGCCACGCGCTCCGCCCACGGTGCTCCCGGCTTTGTCTCGAACCCGCTGGCGGTGTCGCTCAGCAGGTTTCCGAGCAGGACGTCGTAGGCCGCGAGGAAGCAGTCCTCCTTGCTGGTGAACAGCTCATAAAACGTCTTTCTCGAAACGCCGGCAACACCGATCACGTCGACCACGCGCGTTTCCGGGTAGCCGCGCTCGGCGACCACCTCGATCATCGCCTGCAGTATCCGCCGCCGCTGGGATTCCGTCACCGCCTCCCGCGGTAGCCCATGACGCCCCCTCGGCAGGCGCTGGCTCAACCTCGCTGCGCGTCTACCAGAAGCCACGCCAAGACTGTAGAGCAGAGCGACCGCGGCTTTCTGTACCCCGGTGTATCAGGCGGCCCTGAGGCTTGGCTTGTCGCCGAGCCAGACAACCTGGTCGCGGCCGGGTCCAACTCCGACCAGGCGGATCGGCACGCCGACGGAGTCGGCAATGAACTCGAGGTAGGCACGAGCCTGGGGAGGCAGGTCGGCCTCGCTGCGGCAGGTGCCGAGGTCGACATTGAAGCCGGGCAGCTCCCTGTACTCCGGCTCGGCCGAGTGCAGGATCGATTGGTGGTAGGGAAAGCGGTCGAAGATCGCACCCTCCTTGGAGCGGTAGCGAACCGCGATGCGCAGCGGGTCGATCCCGTTCAGCACGTCGAGCTTCGTAATCGCCAGGGCGCTCATCCGATTGAGGCGCACCGCGTAGCGAAGGGCCACCAGATCCATCCAGCCGCAGCGTCGCTCGCGGCCGGTGGTCGTGCCGAACTCGTGGCCGCGTTCCAGCAGGTGCCGGCCGATCTCGTTGTCCAGCTCCGTCGGGAACGGGCCGGCGCCGACCCGGGTCGCGTAGGCCTTGGCCACCCCCCAGACCTCGTCGATGTCGGTGGGCCCGACCCCGGCGCCCACGCAGGCCGCACCGGCGATCGGGTTCGACGAGGTGACGAATGGATAGGTGCCGTGGTCGAGATCGAGCAGGGTGGCCTGCGCACCCTCGAACAGGACCGTGCCGCCGCTGTCCAGCGCATCCCAGCAGAGGCGGGAGGTGTCGGCTATATGCGGCTCGAGGCGATGGCCGTAGGCAAGGTACTCCTCGGTCATCGTGTGCAGGTCGAGGCGGGGGTCGGGGGCACTGTCGATTGCCTGCCCGGCCACGGCTCTGCCAGCCTCCTCGCCCGCCTCCCTGCGCAGCTTCCGCCGCCGCACCGAGAGCTCACGCAGGGCCTGCTGCTTGGGCTCGAGCGCGGCGCGGATCTTGGTGCGGAGGATCTTCTCGTCGAGCAGGTCCTGGACGCGAATGCCGAGGCGCAGGGCCTTGTCCGCATAGCAGGGGCCGATGCCGCGCCGCGTGGTGCCGATCGAGAGCTTGCCGAGCTTCACCTCGCCCGCCGTGTCCATCAGCACGTGGTAGGGCATGATCAGGTGCGCGTTGGCCGAGATCCGAAGGTTGCCGACATCGACGCCGCGGCGCTTCAGCGCATCGATCTCGCCCAGCAGGACACGGGGATCGACCACGACGCCGTTGCCGATCACGCAGGTCTTCTCCGAGTAGAGGATGCCCGAGGGGATCAGGTGGAACTTGAACTCCTCGCCGTCACGGACGATCGTGTGGCCGGCGTTGTTGCCGCCCTGGAAGCGCACGACCAGGTCGGCGCGCTCGGCAAGCAGGTCGGTGACCTTGCCCTTCCCCTCGTCGCCCCACTGGGCTCCGACTATGACGATGCCAGGCATGACGGAACGGGATTGTGCCGCTTACCGCTCGAGCGCGCGCCGACCTGCTCGGCCACATGCGTCCCCAGGATTGTTCTAAGCATCTTTGCCATACCGCCGATCGTCACCGAAGAGGGGAACCTCGTCGCAGATCTGACTCAGCCGGGAGACGGTTCGGCTGCCGATCTGCTCCTCCAGCTCGTCGTGTGGCAGGTTGGTGGTGATCAGCACCGATCGCTGTGTCTCGTAGCGCTCGTTGATCAACGCATAGAGTTGCTCCAAGACCCAGTCGGAGCGCTTCTCGGCGCCGAGATCGTCGATGTGGAGGAGGTCAACCGAGGTGAGTCGCTCGAAGAACGAGAGGTAGGAGTCTCCTCCTGGCTCGGACTCGTAGGTGCGGCGGATGCGGGCGAGCAGCTTCGGCAGCGAGTAGATCGCCACAGAATGCCCCGCCTCCAGCGCCGCCTTCGAGACCAGCATTGCAAGTGTTGTCTTGCCGGTTCCGGTATCGCCGAAGAGCCACAGGCCGCGTCCGGTGTCAAGCCGCTCGTTGAGCTCGTCGATGAAGCTGCGAACCTCGACCACGGCTCCCTTGGTCGTCAGATCGCGGGCCATGTCGGAAACCGGCGGCCGGTCGAAGGAAACGCCCCGATAGCGGGGCGGGATCACCGAGGCGACCCCGCGGCTGCGGGCGCGGTTCAACTTCTGCTCGCGGCACCCACAGGGTCGTGCCACATCCTCGGGACCGAGGATCCAGCCGGAGCCGTCGCAGGCGCCGAGTGGGCAGACCTGCTGGGAGAACGGCTCGCTGCGCGCAACCGCCATCAGAGCTCAGGCCCGGCCGACACCACGTCCTGGAAGGGCGGCCCCACGCCGGCCGGCTGTTCGATCGGAGGCTCCTGGCCCGAGAAGTCGGCGAACTTGGGGAAGCGGTCGAGGAAGACGAGTTTTCGGCTCCCGATCGGCCCGTTTCTGTGCTTGGCGATGATCACGTCCGCGAGGCCGTCCGGCTCGTCCTCGGAATCGCGGTAGTAGTCCTCGCGGTAGAGGAAGGCGACTAGGTCGGCATCCTGCTCGAGCTGCCCCGACTCGCGCAGGTCCGAGAGCTGGGGCTTTGGCGGGTGCCGCTGCTCCGGGGCGCGAGACAGCTGGGAGATCGCCAGCACCGGCACCTCCAGCTCGCGGGCCAGGATCTTCAACCCGCGGCTCATCTGTCCGACCTGCTCGACCCGGTTGGCGCGCGGGTCGTCGGAGCGCATCAGCTGCAGGTAGTCGACGATCACCAGCCCCAGCCCTCCCTGGTCCTGAACCTGCGCGTGCAGCCGGCGTGCCTTCGCCCGCAGGTCGAGAATGCCCAGGTCGGAGGAGTCGTCGAACCACAGCGGCGCCTCCTCGAGCTCGTTGCAGGCGCGCACCACCTTCGGCCAGTCCTTCTGGGCAACCTGGCCCTTCCGCAGCTTGTCGCCGGAGATCCGCGCCCGGCAGGCGATGAAGCGTTGCGCAAGCTCGACCTCCGACATCTCGAGCGAGAAGAACGCGACCGGCATGCTCCGTTTCACGGCCACGTTCTCGGCGATGTTGGCGACCAGCGCGGACTTGCCCATCGCCGGCCTTGCCGCGACGATGATCAGGTTGCCGGGCTGGAAGCCACCGGTGATCGCGTCGATGTCTTTGAAGCCGGATGGCGTGCCGGTCAGCTCGCTCTCGCCGGTCGAGAGCTTCTCGAGACGGTCGACCTCGTCGTGGAGGATCTCGGAAAGCTGGCGGAAGTCGCCGGCCTGCTCTTTGTGGGCGACGTCGAAGAGCAGCTTCTCGGCCCGCTCCGTCAGCTCGCGCGGCTGGCCGTCCCGGCCATGGACCCACCCCTGGATCTCCTGTCCGGCGGTGAGCAGGCGGCGCAGCAGCGAGTTCTGCTGGACGATCTCCGCGTAGTGCTTGGCGTTGCCGGCGGCGGGGACCTTGGCGGCGAGCTCGGAGACGTAGTGCTTGCCGCCGGCCGGCTCGATCTCGTTCCGCTGGACCAACGCCTCTGCGACGCTCAGCTCGTCGACCGGCTTCGAGGCGGCGTAGAGGTCGCGGGCGCAGTTGAAGATCAGCCCGTGCTTCTCGAGGTAGAAATCCTCGGCGTTCAGCTTCACCTCGTCGATGACGCGAGTCAGGGTCGGCTCGGAGACCAGCATCGCACCCAGCACCGATTCCTCGGCCTCGATGTTCTGAGGCGGAACGTGGGCTGTGGACGGCTGCGGCATCGACACTTAGTAAAGGCTCCGGGGCGGCGGATTTACCTCCCGTCCCAGGTTGTCTCAAGCAAACCAGAGGCACTCCGCCGCCAAGGCGAACGTGTCTGCAATTAGGGAGAGAATCCGATTCGCTAACCGAGGGCGCCCACACCGGCGGCGAGGCGGTCACCGGCCAGCGGGATCTGGCCCGCCTCCTCCTGCTGGCGCTCGCCGCGGCGCAGCATCCGCTGCGTCAGGATCGCGATGCTGAGGATCGCGGTCGCGCCGAGGCTGAGCTGGACGCTGAGCAGGCCCTCGCGAGTCCAGTAGACGTCGCGCAGGTCGAGCAGGAGCGCCGCCTCATCGAAGGTGAGGCCGATGCCGACGCCCATCGGTACGGCGAGACGATCCTCGAGCGCGGCGTCGTCGGTGAGCAGGGCCGCGGTACCGGAGGCAAAGGCCATCAGGATGCCCGGAATGAAGTGGTGGATGTGGCGCCCCCCGACGCTGACGTTGCGGAACGGCCACCAGTGATCGCGGATTCCCCAGGTGGACAGCCGCACAAGCGCAAACGAGCCGAGAAATCCGGCGAGGAGGTTGAAGAGGACCGTCTCGCTGCGTGGCGTGGCGGCGTAGCCGCTCACCGCTACGCCGACGGTGTCGAGCGCGGCCGCCGGCGCGACTTCGACGAGGCCGTCGCCGTCGCGATGCTCGCGCGAGCGGCGGCGCAGCATCCGCGCGAACTGGCCCGCCAGCACGGCCCCTGCACCTCCGAGCGCGAGTGCGGCGAGGCCGACGGTCGCCCGCTCGGAGTGCGCCCAACCGAAATGCGCCCTGGCCCTGGCGCGCCGGGTCAGGCGAGTCGGGAAACGAAGCGAGGCCACCCAGCGGAGGCTATCGCCAGTCCCTCGGGCCGTGGCGTCAGCTCTGCTCGGTGACGATTGTCTTCACCCTGGCAACCGCACCGTCGGCCAGCTCGATCTCGACCATATGCGTGCCAACCTCGCGAATCGGCTGGTCGAGCCGTATCTTGCGCCGGTCGATGCGCAGGTCGCGCGCCTCGCGGATCGCCTCCGCGATCTCCTTGGCTCCAACCGAGCCGAAGAGCTTGCCGTCGTCGCCCGCCCGCTGGTGGATCGTCAGCACGGTCTTTGAGAGCAGCGCCGCCGCCTGCTCTTCCCGCTCAGCGCGCTCACGCTCGGCTATCTCGGCAGCGGCCCGGCGACGCTGTGCCTCCTCGAGGGCACCCGGGGTTGCCGGTGTGGCGAGCTTGCGGGGGATCAGGTAGTTGCGCAGGTAGCCCGGAGAAACATCAATGGGATCGCCTTGCTCCCCGAGGCTCTCGACGTCCTTCAGCAGGATGGCCTGCGTCATCAGCGCTCGCCGACGTAGGGCAGCAGGGCGATCTCGCGTGCCCGCTTCACGGCAACCGACAGCTGGCGCTGGTGCTTGCGCGAGAGACCGGTGACCCGGCGCCCGCGGGTCTTCCCCTTGTCGGAGAGGAAGCGGCGCAGCAGGTTGAGGTCCTTGTAGTCAACCGTGGCCGAGTTGATGCGGGTGTATTTGCGTGGACGCGCCCGGTCCGCCGCGCGCTTTCCCCGCCGCGGGCCCGCTGTTCCTGAGTCTCTTGTCCTGGCCATCCGGGCCGGGATGCTACAGGTCGGCAGGCGCAGGGACGGGCTTCAGGCTCAGAACGGGATGTCGTCCTCCGCGCCGCCGCCGCCCGCCGGTGCGCCCTCGTAGTCCGAAGTGTCCGCCGGCACGTCGCTGCTGGGGCTGAAGCTGTTGCCGCCACCGCCTCCCGAGCCGTCGCGAGAGCCGAGGAACTGCACCGAGTTGGCGATGATTTCGACGGCCTGGCGTTTGCCTCCCTCTTTGTCCTCCCACTCGCGCCAGTCCAGGCGTCCTTCAACGGCCACCGGACGGCCCTTCGCGAGGTACGTCGCGCAGTTCTCGCCCTGCGCTCCCCATACGGTGACGTCGAAGTAGTTGGGCTTGTCCTCCCACTCGCCCGTCTGCCCGTTCTTGCGGCGACTGTTGACCGCTACCCGCAGCTTGCAAACCGAGGTGCCGCCTGGCGTACTGCGTGTCTCTGGGTCTCGGGTCAAGTTCCCCGTGATGACCACCACGTTGATGTTTGAGGCTGCCACGACTCTCACTCCTCTGAATCGGTGTCTGGATAACCAGTCTAAGAGCGGAGGCGGCGCATCTCGCCCCCCTTTGCGGGAATCTTCGCAAGGGGGACGGCTGAAGGACGGGCGGGTGCCGCTACTCGCTGGGCTCCGCGGGTTTGCCGGTGTCGTCCGCGGCGGCCTCGGCCTCGGAGGCCGGCTCGGCGATTGCCGGCTCAGCGACGGCCTCGGGTGTTGCTTGGCGCTCGCGGGGGGCCGAGCCGGCGGTGGCCGGCGGGGCCATCATCGGCGTATCGGCGTCCACTTTGAAAATGCGGAAGCGAAGGACGCCGTCGGTGATCTTCAGGCTGTGGTTGAGCTGCTCGAGCAGCTCAACCGGCGCTTCGAACCGGAACCAGCGGTAATCGGCCTCGGTGCACTGGCCGATTTCGTAAGCCATCTTGCGCAGGCCCCAGCTGTTCTCGTGTTTCAGCGCTCCGCCAGCCTCGATCTTCCCCCGCGCTTCCTGGGCGATGCCGTCGCGAGCGGGAGCATCCTGCCCAGGGTCAAGCATCAGGACCAGCTCGTATTCACGGGGTGCGGCTGCCAAAACGGCGACGCACTATAGCGGCGTCCGCGTGGCGCCTCTTCTCCGCCGCGTCAGCGCGGCGCGAACTCCTCCGAGCCGTCGTCGGGTGGAGGAGGCGGCGCCGGGGGCAGCAGAGCTGCGGAGGCCGGGGGCGCTGGCGCGGCGGGTGACGGCGTCGGTGTGGGCACCGGCGGCGCCGCCGGCGGAGGGGATGGTGTGGATGCCTTTCGGCGCCGGCCGGGTCGGTGCTGGGGCTTGGGAAGGGACTTCGGGCGCCGCTTCGACAGCTCTGTCGATCTCGGAGGGATTTCGGCAGGCGGGGGAGAGTCCAGGTGGCGGGGGAGGCCGATGTCTGGGGCCAGTGGCGGTGGCTCCGGCGGCTTCAGCAGCGAGGGGATAGCCTGCAGCGCCACCACCCCGGCGAGCGCCGCCGCCGCCCATTTCCCGGCCGCACTCCACCGAACCCGCAGTCCCATAGCTCTCTAAGGCTGGTCGTCGCGGAGTTCGCCCCAGGCTCGCTCAGACCATGCTCTCGCGCAGCTCGGCGATGTCTCGCAGCTGGTCGTCGACCCAGTCGCCGGGATTCCGCGAGTAGATGATCTCCTTCAGGTGCTGCGCTCGCAGCCGCCGCTCGTCTGGGCCCATGGTCAGCGCCCGGTAGATCGCATCCGCCTGCTCCTGGATGTCGAACGGGTTGACCGAGAGCACGCAGTCGGCAAGCTCCTCGTGCGAGCCGGTGTTCTCGGAGAGCATCAGCACGCCGCCGCGGATGTTGACCGCCGGGGCCTCCTTGGCGACCAGGTTCATCCCGTCGAAGAGCGAGTTCACCATCAGCAGGTCGAAGTGCTTGTAGCGGGCGACCGCCTCGGGGAAGTTCTCGTAGATCTTGAGGTCGATCGGCATCCAGTCGGTGGTGCCATGGCGGTGGTTGACGACTGCGACCAGAGCCTCGATTCGTTCCAGGTACTCGGCGTACTCGGGGACGTCCTGGCGTGAGGGCTGTAGATGAGCGACGAACGTCACCTTTTCGCGGAACTCCGGATGCTGCTGGAGAAAGGCGTCGAAGGCGGTGAAGCCGCGCAGCACGTTCTTCGACAGGTCGGCACGGTCGACCCTGATGATCAGGTGCTCGCGGCGGCGCGCGAGCACCTCCCGCTCGGCCACGGCGACCTCCGGCGACTCCACGACCCGGCGCAGGCGCTCGGCGTCGATCGAGAGCGGATAGGCGCGGGCCACCGTCTGCCCGCCCGCATGGCGCACGAGGCACTTGTTGTAGTCGACGTCAGCCTCGAGCAGCTCTTCGCAGCAGCGGAGGAAGTTGACGCAGTAGGCGTGGGTGTGGAAGCCGATGATGTCGTTGGAGAGCATCCCCCGGAAGATCGCCTCGCGGATGCGTCCCGGCAGGGTTCGCCAGCTGTCCGGCTGGGACCAGGGGATGTGAACGAAGTGGTGGAGAAAGGCGTCGGGGCGCTCGGCGCGGATCATCCCGGGAGCGGTGTAGAGGTGGTAGTCGTGGAGCATCACCAGCGGCCGCTCGCGGGACTCGATCTGGCCCAGCACCGCCCGGGCGATGTCGCGGTTCACGGCCTGGTAGCCGTAGTCCCACGCGTCCAACTCCTCCTGACGGATGTCGGGCGCGTTGGAGAGGTCCCAGAGGTAGTGCTGGATGAACCAGAGGATCGGGTTGGCGATCACGTTGTAGAAGCGGTCGTAGGCCTCGGGATCGCTGCCGACGAGCAGCACGCGGTAGTCGATCCCGTTGATCGAGACCTCGACCGGGCCGCCCTCCGCCTCGGAGACGGCGACGTCCTCGTCGCTCATCGCCGAGGCGATCCAGAGGGCGTCGCGATGGGAGACGAGACCGGAGAGAGCCGTCACCACCCCGCCCCCCCCGCGCTTTACGGTGCGTTCGCCCGCATCGTTTCGCTCGAACTGGGCCGGACCGCGGTTGGAGACGATGATCAGGGGCTCGGAGCTCTCCGCCACAAGCCCAGCCTACCCTGGCCGCCCTGGGTCTATGTATCGAGGTCGGCGATCAGTTCCAGCCAGTCGCGCAGCAGGCGCGGCGAGAGGAACTGGCGGCGGGCATGTTCCTTGCCGGCGCGGCCCAGGCGCTTGCCCAGCTCCGGATCGGCCAGTATCTCGACGCAGCGGCGGGCACATGCCGCGGGCGAGTCGACCAGGTAGCCGCTCTCGCCGTCCTCGATCTGCAGTGGTATCCCGCCGACGTTGCCGGCCACGGTTGGTCGCCCCTTCCAGAGCGCCTCGGTGACCGTCAGGCCGAACCCCTCCCGGATCGACTTCTGCAGGCAGACGTCGGACTGCGACTGGAAGGCGTTGACCTCGATCGCGCCGACGTTGTTGAGGTTGTTGAGGATCTTGATGTCGGGATCGCTGTCTGCGTACTCGACGGTGTGCTGGAAGAACTCCCAGCCCTCGGGATCGTCGGTGGCCATCGACCCGACCAGGGCAAGCTGCACGTCTGGCATCTCCTCGGTGACCTTGCGATAGGCGTCGATCACCCCGATCGGGTCCTTCCAGGGGTCGAAGCGGGAGACCTGGGTTATCAGCGGGCGGTCGATATCGATCCCGAACTGGTGGCAGACAAAGGCCGCGTCATCCGGCGAGAAGGCCATGTTCTTCGGCGACAGCGGGTCGATCGCCGGCGGCACGATGCGCACCCCGTTGTGGCCGTTGATCCCGCTGGGCACGTAGGCCGGCATGTGCCAGACGGTCGCGTCGTACTCCTCCATCAGCGGCTGCAGACGGGCAAGTGGGGCGGGGTTGGGATCGGAGAGGTCGATGTGGCAGCGCCAGATCCAGTTGCGGCTCTTCTGGGCGGCGCCGCGGCGCAACCCGATCGGCTGGGGGTCGTGGACGATGATCGTGTCCCACTCTCCATGCAGGTCCTTGGCGTTCATGGCGTTGATCTCGTCGAAGAGCGCCCACTGCTCGTCGGTCAGCGTCTCCTCCGCACCCTGGAGCGAGTTGTGGAGGAGCTTGGTCGCGTTGAAGAACTCCTCTTTGCCGAAGATCACGTGCCAGTGTGCGTCGAGGCCCGCGTCGCGCATCAGGGGAACGATCGTGTAGAGGATCTCCGAGACGCCGCCGCCAAAGGCGGTTGCGCTGACGTGCAGCACGCGATGGCCTTTCAACGGCTCGGCAAGCGATCGGATCCGCGCGATCAGGTCTTTGCCGGCAATGTGGGTGTAGTCCGCAAGGGACTTTTGGCCGAGTGAGACTTCCTGGAGCACGCGCGAGTTCTACAGGCCGCGCCGGTTAGACGCCGCGAAGCTTCTCTAACCGGTCGGCCCGCTCCGCGGTCGCTCGCCCAGGGTGACCGCCACGTTCTCCCTTTCGCCATTGGCGTGAAGGACTTCGAGCGTCACCTTCTGACCCGGCTTGAACGACGAGATGTAGCGGGCGAGATCGTCGGGGCGGACCACCTTGTGGCCGTCGACGGCGAGGATCACATCGCCTCCAACGCGGTAGGCACCCGCCTGGAAGCGCAGCTTCTTGTCGCCCCCCTTGAGCCCGGCGTGGGCGGCGGGACCGCCTGGGACGACTTCGGCGATCAGGCCGCCGAAGTCCGTGTTCAGCCCGAGCTTCTGAGCGAGCTGTGGGTACAGCGCCTGGCTGGAGACGCCGATATAGGCGTATTCGACCTTGCCGCCGTTCTCGAGCAGCGCGATGGAGCGCTTCACCGCCGAGATCGGCACCGCGAAGCCGACGCCGTCGTTGGCGCCGGAGCTGGTCTCGATCTGCTGGTTGATGCCGACCACGCGGGCACCCGCGTCGAGCAGCGGGCCACCCGAGTTGCCCGGGTTGATCGAGGCGTCCGTCTGGATCGCGCCGTCAATCTGGAACTGGGTCAGCGACCGCACCGAACGGTCGGTTGCCGAGACGACGCCGACCGAGAGCGACTGCTGCTCGCCAAACGGGCTGCCGATCGCCGCCACCGGCTGACCGACGACGAGGTGCCTGTCTTCGCCGAGCTCGAGCGGGTGCAGGTTGAAGCCGTCCGGCTTCACTTCGAGCAGCGCCACGTCCGCGAAGGGGTCGAAGCCGACGATATGGGCGGGCACCACGTTACGGTCCGGGAACTCGACGAAGACCGCCTTCGCGGCCTTGCGGCTTCCACCCGATTCATCGGTCACCACATGGGCGTTGGTGACGATCCTGCCTTCCTTGTCGAGCACGAACCCCGAGCCTTCGGCACCGCCTTCGTCGAAGACCGAGCGGATCGTGACGACCCCTGGCGCCGCCTTGCGGTAGACGCTGGCCGCGTCGAAGCCGCTCGCGGCCGTCTGCACGACCACCTGCGTCGTCGTCCTCGCGGCCTGGGGCGCGGTCGAAGTGGAGCCGCCGCCGGAGCCTCCGCATCCAGCGAGAGCCAACAGCGCCAGCAGCGCCGCCGTCAAGGCTGCCCGTCCTCTCACGTGTTGGCCCCGGTCAGCGCCGCCGTCGCAGGCAGGCCCATCCTTGGATGAGCCGGTGGCAAATCGAGCCTGAAGGCGGTAAAGCGCTTGTTCGATGTGATCGCGATGCTGCCGTCCATTCGCTGGGCGAGCTCGCGGGCGATCGCCAGTCCGAGCCCCGAGCCTCCCCCGGAGTCGGCTGTGTAGAAGCGCTCGAAGATGTGTTTGTGGGCTCGTTGCGGAATGCCTGGTCCTTCGTCGGAAACCGCCAGCTCGGCGCGACGGTTCGCGGAGTTGGCGGTCACGGTAACGCTGGTGCCCTCGGGGGGGTGGGTGAGCGCATTGTCAAGCAGGATACGGACGATCTGGCGCACCCGGTCCGGGTCGGCTTTGGCGATCACCGGATTCTTTGGAGTGCGCAGCTCCAGCCGCGAGCCGCGGCGGTCGGCGCGCGGTCCGAACTCACGTGCCACTTCGCGCGCAAGCGAGCCGAGGTCGACGCTCTGGATCTCCATCTCAATGCCGCCGGAATCGAGCTGGGAGAGGTTGAGCAGGTCGGTTGTGAGCTTCGTGAGGCGCTCGATCTGCTGCCGCATCGTGCGCACGAACTCGGCCCGCTCCTCGGGGCTCGGTTCGTCGTCTTCGAGCAGCTCTATGAAGCCGCCCAGGCTGAAGATCGGCGTGCGCAACTCGTGGGAGGCGTTGGCGATGAACTGCTTGCGGGCGCTGTCGAGCTCGGCCAGGCGGCGCTGCATCTCGTTGAAGGTGCGGGCGAGCTGGCCGAGCTGGCCGGAGGAGTCAACCGGTATGCGCGCCGCGAAGTCCCCGTCCGCGACCTTGCGGGCAGCCTCCTCGATTCGCTTCACCCGAATCGCGACGAGCTGTGCGAAGTAGAAGCCGATGGCCAGCGCCAGCAGCAGGGCGACCAGGCCGCCGATCACGATCTCGTGCGCCACTCCGGAATGGCCGCCGATCAGCGTTACCCAGACATAGACGATGGCCGACGTTCCCGCCCCGATCGCCAGCGAGACGGTTGTGATCATGCTGCCCAGCGGGGTGAGCCGGAGCCTCCTCATTTCTGGAAGCGGTAGCCGACGCCGCGCACCGTGAACAGGAACTCCGGCTCTTTGGGATCGTGCTCGAGCTTTTCCCGCAGGTGGCGGATGTGAACGTCGACGGTTCGCGGGTCGCGGTACTCGGAATCGCCCCAGACGTGCTCCAGCAGCGTCTCGCGGCTGAGCACACGGCCCGGCGAGCGGGCGAGCGCGGTGAGTATCTCGAACTCGACGTAGGTCACCTTGATTTCGTCGCCGCGCAGCGTGACCATGCGACGCGCGGGATCGATCTTCAGGTCGCCCTGGTCGATCGCCTCTTCCTCGCGAGGTTGGCCGGCCATGCGAGAGCGTCGCAGCGCCGCCTTGACCCGGCTGCGGAACTCGCGCATCGAGAACGGCTTGGTGATGTAGTCGTCGGCCCCGACCTCGAGACCGGCCACCTTGTCGGTCTCGCTCCCCTTCGCCGTCAGCATGATGATCGGGACCTGGCTGCGGCGACGAAGCTGGCGGCAGACCTCAACGCCGTCGAGCTTGGGCAGCATCAGGTCGAGAATGACGAGATCGAAGCGGCCCTCCCTGAAGCGCTCCAGCGCTTCCTGGCCATCAGCCGCCGAGGTGACGTGGAAGCCGTCCTTTCGAAGCGGATAGCTGAGCAGCGTCTGGACCGACTGCTCGTCATCAACCAGGAGGATGCGCGTGGATCCATTCGCCATTGTGGAAGCGTAGCCGCGCACCCTTCCTTGTGGAGCGAGTGCATTGAGCCATCGCGCTGGACATATGTGCTAGTACCTAGAACTAAGGATCACGGGTATGGAGCCGATATGAAGCGAAGGATGCAGCCACGACAGCTGAAGACCCTGATCGAGACCGGCCATTACAGGCCGGAGCCCGCCCTTGTTGCACAGGCGATGCTGCGCCGGCGCAGCGTGCGCGAGCTGCTGACCGAAGGCTGGGGGCCGCTCAACCCAACTGATCGAACCCAACGGCCTCCAGAAACTCGCCGTCAGGCAGCCTGATCTCCACCCCCGCGCCGGCGACCACTTCGCCGACCTGCGTCAGCGCGACTCCCGTCGCTTCGTCCACCGAAGCGGTTGCCTCCGCCAGCCGGTCGGCGGGCAGGGCCACCAGAAGCTCGTAGTCTTCACCGCCGGAAACGGCGAGCCGCAGCGGGTCTCGCCCGGCGGCCGCGGCGACTTCGGCCACGCCAGCGGCCAGCGGAAGAGCCCCGGCGTCGATCCTCATTCTCGCTCCAGACGCCTCGGCGAGGCGAGTGGCGTCGCCGCCGATCCCGTCGCTCAGGTCGATCATCGCCGTGGCGCCGGCGGCAGCCAGGGCGCGCCCCTCCGCGAGCCGGGGCCACGGTTCCAGCTGCCGTGCCACGAGCGCGGAGCCGTCCTCCCCGCCGAGTTCGCCTTTTGTCTCGCCATGCGAGACAAAAGGCGAACTCGGGGCGTGCCGATGCTCCAGCAGCAGGAGGCCGGCAGCGGCGGCGCCGAGCTCACCGGTCACCGCGAGCGCATCGCCGGGCTGCGCTCCGCCTCTGGTCACGAGCAGCTCGGGGGCCGGCGCATGACCGACCACCGTCATCCCCAAGGTCAGCGTGGGAGCGCGGGTCAGATCGCCTCCGGCAAGGCTGGTGCCGGTCGCGGCGGCCAGCTCGGCGATCCCATCGAGCAGCTCGATGCAGCCGTCCTCACCGAGGTCCGCGGGTACGCCGAGGACCACGTAGGCCTCGCCCGGCTCGGCGCCCATCGCGGCCAGGTCCGACAGCGCTGCGGCCAGCGCCTTATGGCCGATCTGCTTCAGGCTGCTGTGCTCTCGACGGAAGTGAACTCCCTCGACGAGGGCGTCGACCGAGGTGGCTGTCGCACCGCCCGGCACGGTGACCGCGGCGTCGTCGCCGCTTCCGATCCGCACCCGCGGCCCGGGCGCGGGCAGCCGCTTTCGCACCCGTGCCAGCAGCTCAAACTCGCCCATACGCGCATTCTCGCCGCTGGGCAGTCCCCGACGTCACTAAGGTGCGATGACCGTGGAGGAGAGCCAGCCACTTCTACACCGGATCGGCGAGGCCGGCGCGCGGTTCGGGACCAAGCCGCCGGGCAGCAAGCGCCTTCGCCTCGCGATACAGCTCGGGATCGCGATCATCATCTTCGGCTTCCTGGTCCTCACGGTGGTCAACCAGTGGGCCGAGATCAAGGCCAAGGGCGTCCATTTCCACGTCCTCTGGCTGATTCCGGCCTTCGCAATCCTGCCCCTCTTCTACGCGTTCAGCGCTCTGGGCTGGGACCTGACCCTGCGCTTCCTCGGCTACCGGATCGGGATGGGGCGCGCGCAGGTGGCCTGGGGGCAGCCGCTGCTCGCCCGCTACGTGCCGGGCAGCGTCCTCTACGTCGTGGGCAGGGTGCTGCTCTCCGAGCGGGCGGGGGTGCCGCGTCGCATCACGATCGCGAGCATCGTCTATGAACAGGCAGTCTCCGCCACCTCGGCGATCGGCGTTGCCGCCTATTTCATCATCAGCCACCCCGATCTGCAGGGCGAGCCGCTGCGCTGGGCGGTGCTGCTGCTGATCCCCGCCGCGATCGTGGTTCTGCACCCGCGCGTCTTCGGCCCGCTGGCCGATCGGGTGATGCGGGCCTTCGGCCGCGAGCCGCTGCCGGCCGTGATCTCGCTGCGTGGGGTGCTGGCGCTGCTCGTCTTCTATGCCCTCAACTGGGGGGTCGTCGCGGTTGGCATCTACTGCGTCGCCCGCTCGGTAAGCACGATCCCGTTCAGCGACATTCCGGTCGTCGGTTCGGCGCAGGCCGTCGGCTACGTTGCGGCCCTCGTGACCCTGGTCGCTCCGGCCGGGCTCGGAATCCGCGATGCCGCGTTCGCCTGGGCGGTGAAGGTCGCGGTCCCCAGCAAGAGCTTTGCCGTCGGTTCGCTGATCGCGATTGCCGTGCGAGGCGTTCTGACCGTGGTCGAGCTGATCTACGTCGGGCTCGTGACGGCGCTCGGAAAGCGCGAGGGCTGGTCGATCCCAACCGGCGTTATCCATGCTTCGCCGGAGGAGACGGCGGGGGTGCCCCGCCGCGACGACGAGGGGCCGGCGCCCGAGATTCTCTAGCTGCTGGCTGGAGGGAGGGAGGGGGTGTCCCCCGCTCGGACAAGCAGCCCTTCGGGCTGCTTTGAGTATCCGCCCGCTCGGGGGACACCCCCTCCCTCCCCACACAGGGCTTGGTTTGATCCAGTGGGCCTGCGAACTGCGACGTTTCGGGGGCACCACTTGAGGTGCTTGGGGTCTCTCTACGTGGGGAGGCGGGCGCCCAGCTGGAAGGCCGTCAGGGCCAGTAGCAGTAGCTGTAGGGGGCGGTCGCGTGAGAGGGCGACGAGCGGGAGGGACCAGATCAGGTACCAGGGGAGCAGCCATGCGGTGGCGAGGAGGAGGCCGAAAGAGGCCCAGGCGGCCCCGCGAAGCCAGTCGCCGCCACGCCAGGTCCAGGCGAGCAGCCAGCCAACCAGAACGGCGTAGAGCGCCAGCGCGACGATGCGGACCGAGCTCGAGTCGAGGCCCGCGACACGGGCAACGGTCGACGGGATGCTCAAATGGCTGGTCTTGCCCTGGTGCCTGCCGGCCAGCGTGAGCGCATCGAGCCAGTGCCAGCCGAAGGCGATGTTGGCAGCGAGGCCGATTGCCGCCAGCGCCAGCGCCGCGCCAAGCAGGAAGCGAGATCGCCGGCCCGTCCCCAGCAGCGCGAAGGGCGCTGCCAGCGCGGCGGGCGCCTTGATCGCGAGAGCCGTCGCGAAGGCGGCCCCCCCGGCGCCCTCGCGTGCTGACAGGATCGCAGCGATACCCAGCGTCGCGGCCAGGATCGCGAGACCGTCGTTGTGGGCGCCGCCGACGACGTGGACGAGGACGAGCGGGTTGAGGGCGACGAAGGCGGCGGCGCGGAGCGGGTCGACGCCGCGGGCGGCGGCGAGGCGGGCGACCAGCGCCGCCAGCCCCAGCACCGAGGCGGCGGCGAGCGCCTTCAGCAGCGCCACCGCCGCCCCAACCGGCAGCCAGGCGAGCGGGTAGGTCGCGAGCGTGAAGAGCGGCCCGTAGGCGCTCCTCGCACCGGTCCAGGTCACGTCGGCGAAGGCGGGGTCGGCCGGCGCCGCGGACGGCGGGTGGACGTAGGGGTCCAGCCCGTGCAAGACGCCGAGCCGGGCGTAGTCGACGTAGCTGTAGACGTCGTGGGACAGCAGGACCGGCGCCACCGCGAAGCCGGCGAGCAGCACGCCGATCGCCCCCCAGACGACCCGCCGCCCGAGCCTCGAGGTCGCCGTCAGAACGCCGACATAGCCGAGTAACCCCACCCACATCAGCGCGTACGCCAGGCTGGGATTCATGGTTTCGCGAATCTAACCGCCAGCGGGCGGCGCCGCGCCGCCCACGCCCGCCTTGCCGCCGCCTCCACCTGCGCCGGGGCTTGGGAGCGGCGGCATCGGTGGCACCGGCGTCGGCTTCTGCCCGACGCCCGGGGCGTAGGCGTCGGGGTTGTAGCCGCCGGTCGCTTCTTCGCCCTTTCTCCGCGCCGATTCGCCTCCACCTCCAAACGAGGGCCCGCCGCGGCGCGGTGCGTATGCGGTGTAGCGGCCGTAGAACGGCGCCCAGCTGATCGGCACCCTGGGCTTGCTGAATTCCTCGCACGGCACTTCGCCGTTGGAATAGAGCGAGTTCCAGATGTCGGCCGGGAAGGTGCCGCCGAAGACGGTGATCCCGTTCACGTCGGTCATTTCGATGGCGTTGGACTGCGGATATCCGACCCACACCACGGTCGCCAGATTGGGCTGGTAGCCGGCGAACCAGGCGTCGGTGAAGCGGTCGGTAGTCCCCGTCTTGCCGGCCTGGCCGGCGCAGCCGGTGTAGGCGGCGGTGCCGGTGCCACGGACGATGTTGTCGTGCAGCAGGCGCGTCACCTCGTAGGCGACCGCTTCGGTGATGACGCGCCTGGGTTCGGCCTGTTCGGGGCGGTCGACCCGCCCGCTCGAGAAGACGACGCGCCGGATGGCGATCGGGTTGTGGTGGATCCCGCCCGAGGCGAGCGTCGCGTAGGCGTCGGCCAGCTCCAGCGGTGAGACGCCGATCCGCAGCCCGCCGATCCCCTCGGCCGGGATGCCGTCGAGCGGCGTCGTGATCCCCATCGACTTCGCCGTCGCGGCGACGCTCGCGGGCCCCACGTCGAGGTCGAGCTGGGCGAAGACCGTGTTGTCGGAGGCCACCGTCGCCTGTTCGAGGTTGATCCTCCCCAGGTATCCGAGGTCGGCGGTGTGCACTTCCCAGTGCCCCCATTTGGGCAGGTTGAGGTTGAGCGGTTTGGACGTGTAGTAGGTCGTGTAGGGGTCGATCCCCTGCTTGATCGCCGTCGTCAGCACGAACGCCTTGAAGGTCGAACCAGGCTGGCGGTGGCCCTGCGCGGCGAGGTTGAACTGGCTCTGTCCATAGTGCGAGCTGGAGACCATCGCCTCGATGTAGCCGTTCGAGGGGTCGATCGAGACCAGCGCCGAGGCCGGGTCGGTCGAGTAGGGGAGGGTGGAGCGCATCGCTTCCAGCGCCACCTCCTGCAGCGCCGGCTCGATCGTCGTGTAGACGCGCAGGCCGCCCTTGCGCACCGTGTTCACCCCGTAGCGGTCGATCAACTTGTTCTCGACGTAGTCGAAGAAATAGGGCTGGCGGCGCTTGAAATAGGTCTTCGATAGGCGCAGGCCGAGGCCCCGCTGCTCCGCCGCCAGGGCGCGGTTGCGGGAGACGAAGCCAAGGTTCGCCATCTTCGCGATCACCTCGTTACGGCGGGCCAGCGCCCCGCGCGGGTTGAGGATCGGGTTGTAGTCGGAGGGCGCCTGCGGCAGGCCCGCCAGCAGCGCCGCCTGCGCCAGGGTCAGCTTCCAGACCGGCATCGAGAAGTAGATCTGAGACGCGGCCTCGACGCCGACCGCGGTCGAGCCATCGATCGTCCCGTAGGAGGCGGCGTTGAGGTACTGGTCGAGGATTTCGCCCTTCGAGTGGCGCTGCGCGTACTCGATCGCCAGCTTCGCTTCGATGATCTTGCGTTCGAGGTCGCGGGCGGGGTGGGCGATGCAGAGGTTGCGCACCAGCTGCTGGGTGATCGTCGAGCCTCCCTCGACCGGTTCGCCGGCTTCGATGTCCTTGAGCGCGGCGCGCGCGATCCCCTGCGGGTCGATCGCGCCGTCCTGGTAGAAACGCTGGTCCTCGATCGCGACCGTCGCGAGCTGGAGATCCTTGGGGATGCGCTTCAGGGAGATGGGGTTGTGCACCTGTTCGGACGCGATGATCCCCAGCTTGCTGCCGTCCCCCGCGTAGAGGGTCGAGTTGCCACCGTGCTCGATCGGCTTGCAGGTGGCGAGCGAGGGGGCCTTGGCGGCGACGCCGAGCACCCAGGAGGTGACGCCAACCGCGACGATCGCACCCACCACGAGGACGCCGCCCGCGGCGAGGAGCAGCTTGCGGCCCGCCCCCCGCGGTGCCGCTGACGGCGGCGATTGCGCTGCGTCATGGGAGGAGGGTACGGCTCAGACCTGCGTGTCGCCGGTCGAGAGGTTGTGGATGATCCCGTCGACCAGCATCCGGTTGGGGATGACGATAGTGCTGGCGTCGCCGGGATCGACGTAGGTGTAGGAGAGGGTGATGTCGATGACCCGGCCGCTCACTTCTTCGAAGGCGATCCGGTCGCCGATCTTGATCGGCTGCGAGATCGCAAGCTGAACGCCGGCGACCATGTTGCCGATGGTGTGTTGGGCGGCGAAGCCGACGATTGCGGCCAGCACCGCGGTTGAGGCGAGGATGCCTGTGGCCAGGCGCTTCAGCTCGGTGAACTGGCTGAGCGCAAGGGCGACGAGGAAGAGGAAAACAACGAGAATGACGAGGCGCCGCAGGAACCGCAGGCGCGTCTTGGTGGATCGCGAGACCTGTGAGACTGCCGGCGACATGGAGCCAAACCTATCTCCAAAGCCCGCCGCTCCGCACGCGAGCTGGGGCCCCCTCGCCGCGGTGCTTGGCCTTCTGGGCGTGTTCGGGCTGCAGCTGTTCCTGGCCGCGCCGGTGGCTCTCATCGACCAGCCCAAGGGCGGCAACTTCAGCACGGCGGGGACCGTGGCCCTCCAGGTTGCGACGGCCATCAGCTTTCTCGTGGTCCCGCTGCTCGTCGCCTCGCGCGGCGGCGCCACGGTACGGACCGCGTTGGACCGGCTGGGAGTGAGGTCCTTCCGGCACTCGGCCACCCTGTGGATGGTGGCCGCGGTAGTTGCCTATCTGGTCTTTGCCGCCGCATACTCGGCGCTGTTCGGTCCCCCGAAGCAGAAGGACATCGCCGAAGGTTTCGGGGCGGTTCCCGTCCAGGTCCTGCTGATCGTGGTTGCCGCACCGATCAGCGAGGAGCTCTGCTTCCGGGGGATGCTGTTCGGCGGCCTGCGGCAACGGCTGCCGAGGATCGCCGCGGCGCTGATCAGCGCCGTCGTCTTCGGCCTGTTGCACGCGAATACCGGTCTCAGCGTCGTGCCGCCGCTGATCGGCTTCGGCTTCATCCTGGCGCTGCTCTACGAGAAGACCGGCTCGATCGTTCCGGGGATTCTCCTGCATGCGCTCAACAACTCCGTCGCCCTATTGGCGCACTGATGAACAGCCGATCGACGTGCCCGTCCGGGCGACCGCCCGCGGCCGCCGGGTACGGCAGAATGTGGCTGGTGATCCGCCGCCTCGTCCCCGGACCAGCACTCGCGGCGCTGCTCCTATGGCCTGGGGTGGCGACCGCTGCTGCGCCGGCCCAGCCGTCACAGCCCGTCACGGTGCCGCAGGCGGTCGTGAAGATCAGGGTCGGGCATCTGCACGGGGGCAGCGCGCCGATCTTCAGCACCGTGCCGGTGGTCGGGTCGGTGGCGCCGTTTGCGCCCGGCCAGGAGGTCGATATCAGCTTCTACCTCAACGGCCACAAGCTCCTGAGGAGGAGCGCGCATGTGCATGAAGGCGCCGGCGGCGACGGCGTCTTCCGGGCGAGCGTCATCCTCCGCGAGGACGGCAGGTACGCGGCAAGCGCCCACCTCCCGGCGACGGAGTCGCTTCGCGGCGACAGCACGACCCGCAAGAGCTGGCGGGTCCGCTTCCCCTCCCTGCGCGCGGGCCAATGTGACCGGGTCGCCAGGGGCTTCAAGAAGGATCTCGCAAAGATGGGCTACGTCGCCGGCGGCGGCTCCTGCTTCGACGAACGGACCGGACGGGAGGTGCTCGCCTACCGGAAGGTGAACGGGATGGCGCGGACCGAGCAGGCCGGCCAGCGCCTGGTCCAAGACGTCTTCGGCGAACGCGGCGGCTACCGCGTTCGCTACCCGGATGCCGGCGAACACGCCGAGGTTTCCCTCTCCAAGCAGGTGCTCGTCCTCGCGAAGGGCGACCGGCCGTTCGCGATCTATCCGGTGTCGACGGGCAAGCCCTCGACCCCGACGATAACCGGCCACTACCACTTCTACCTGCGCTCCCCCGGTTACAACTCGGAGGGCATGTACTACTCGTTCTACTGGTACAACGGCTACGCCGTCCACGGCTATGCCGAAGTCCCCAACTACCCGGCCAGCCACGGCTGCGTTCGCACCTTCATCGCCGACCAGCCGCGTATCTACGACGAGCTCAACTACGGCGAGAGCATCTTCGTATTCTGAGGAGCTGACCATGGCAAGTCCCCGAGGCTCTGAGGCTTAGGTGTGAAGGTCTTCGTCGCCGGCGCGAGCGGGGCGATCGGCAAGCCGCTGGTGAGGCAGTTGGTTGCCGCTGGCCACGAGGTGACCGGGACGACCCGGCGCCAGGAGCGGGCGGCGGAGATCCGGGCGGCCGGGGCGACAGCGGTCGTCTGCGACGCCTTCGACCGCCCCGCACTCGAGGCCGTCGTGAGGGAGGCGGCGCCAGAGGTCGTTATCAACCAGCTCACAAGCCTTCCGCAGCGCTACGACCCGCGCAGGGCGTCCTTCTACGGGGCGACCAACCGCGTCCGCAGCGAGGGCGGCCATAACCTGATCGAGGCGGCCCGGGCAGCCGGCGCCCGCCGTTTCCTCACGCAGAGCATCTCCTTCCTCTACGCGCCCGAAGGAGGCTGGGTCAAGGACGAGGAGGCGCGCCCGTTCGACGACGCTCCCGGGCACTTTGGCCCTGCGGTCAGCGTCATGCTGGGGCACGAGCGCGAGGCGGTCGAGTCGAAGGACTTCGCCGGGCTGGTGCTGCGCTACGGGCAGCTCTACGGCCCCGGCACGTACTTCGCCCGCGACGGGCACCTCGGCCGCGAGGTGGGCCGCCGCCGCTTCCCGATCGTCGGCCCCGGCAGCGGGACCTTCTCGTTCCTTCACGTCGACGACGCCGCGGGCGCGACCGTCGCCGCCCTCAGTCGGGGCGCCCCTGGCATCTACAACGTCGTCGACGACGAGCCGGCGCCCCTGCACGAGTGGTTGCCGGCCTACGCCGAAGCGCTTGGCGCCAAGCCACCCCGCCGCGTCCCCGTTTGGCTCGCCAGGCTGGTTGCCGGCAAGGCGGTCGCGGATTCCGCGATCGGCATGCGCGGCGCCTCCAACGCCAAGGCGAAGCGCGAGCTGGCCTGGCAGCCCCGCTACCCGAGCTGGCGCCAGGGCTTCCGCGAGGCGCTGGGGTAGGCGCCGTGGCTGACCTCGACGCCGCCAAGCGGACGCTGCTCGCCGAGCTGCGCGAGCACGCGCTGGTGATCGGCGAGGTGACGCTCTCCAGCGGCGCCAAGGCGCAGTACTACGTCGACGCGCGGCGGGCGCTGCTGCGCCCGGCCGGGTTCCTCGCCGCCGGCGAGCTGATCGCCGCCGCCGCCGCCGAGGCCGGGGCGAGCGCCGTCGGCGGCCCGGTGATGGCGGCGATCCCGCTCGCCTGCGCGGCGATCGCCGTTCCCGCCGGCGAGGGCCTGGTCGGCTTCTTCGTACGCAAGGAGCGCAAGGAGCACGGCCTGCAGCGCTGGGTCGAGGGCCCGGTCGAGGCAGGGATGCGCGTCCTCGTGGTCGAGGACACCGTCACCACAGGCGGCTCCACCGTCGTCGCGATCGAGCGCATCCGCGAGCAGGGGCTCGAGATCGCCGCCGCGCTCAGCGTCGTCGACCGTCTTGCCGGCGGGGGCGAGGCGATCGAAGCCGCCGCAAATGCCCCCTTCCGCGCCATCGTCACCGTAGACGAGCTGTACCCCGAGCGCCCCGACCGGGCCTGACGGTCATGCGCTGAGCGGCATCTTTCCGCCTGTGCTGCGCAGGCTCGCTGCTCAGAGCGGGTTGCCGGCCTCGTCGACGCGCTGGAAGGTGATGCTGAAGCGCCAGCTGTAGTCGAGCTCGCCGCCGATCGGGCTGAAATGCCGAGAGCCGACGAAGCTGATCGTCTGCGGCCCCGTCGCCGTGAAGGTCGAGGCGGGGTAGGACTGCGCGGTTTCCTCCCACGACAGCGAGCCGCCGACGAAAGGCGTGAACGGGCATTCCGGGTCGACTCCGCCTGAGTCGAAACCGATGTTGGCCTGGGGGGTGGACCAGTGTCCGGTGATGCTCGATGCCGTCTGCGGCTGCATGTCGAGGCTGTAGACGAGTTCCCACGCCCCGCCGGGTTCCGGCGACCGGTCGGGGGTGTTCAGCTGGCAGGGCACGAGGTCTTCCGTAGCGAACGTACAGCCGTCGAGGTGATCATTTGTCCATCTCGCCGCCACCTTCGCCTTTATCGAGCCGTCGATTTCCTGCGATCCGGGCGGCTGTTCGAGCTTGCTCGCCGCTGGGAGAGGCTGAGTGGTCATCGTGCCGGAGAAGTCGCGCGTTCCGCCCGACGCGATCCCTGCATGGGAGCAGACGTCGCCGCTTGCGACGCCTTTCGCATGGGTTTCGAAGCTCGCGTCGAGAATCTTGTACTGGTAGGGCAGCCGATCTTCCCTGCAGGCCGATTCGATGAAGCTCTGCTGGAGCTGGTCGTACAGGCCGAAGAACTGGTCGGGCGGGCCCGAGACATTGGCGCTTGCCACCGTGCTGCCGGTCGTCAGGTCGACCATGTGCAGCTCCATCTGCAACGTTCCGCCGGACTGCGAGCCGCCGCCCTGCACCATGTATCGAGGCGAGATGAGGTGGTTGGTCAAGCGGGTGGAAGGGTCGAAGGCCGGCGATTGGCTGCGCCTGATCTCGTCGATCAAGTCTTGACGGTGCTTGACCTCGAGAACCTGCAGGCGGGTATTGCCGGCACACGGTTGACCGGCCATGTCGGTGACCAGCATCTGTTCGAGTGCCCCGGCTGGCACCTGGGACCCGGCGATGGGCATGCTCGGCGCGACCCCGACGTATTTGACGCTGCCCGCCGAGGCGCTTGCGCTCGGCGCTCGGCGCGCCGTCGAGGCCCGCGCGCGGACCGGGCGGGCGCGCAGGTTGAGACCCCGGTGCCCCTTTGCCTTGGCGCGCACGACGCGGCTGACGACTTCGTAGCCCCTTCGCCCCGGCATATCCGAGGCGAATCCGACGACGACGTAGGCCCCCGCCGGAACGGCGACCTTGTACCGGAGTGAACGGGCCAGCGGTTTGTCGGCGACGACCTCCCCGGTCTCCACCCGCACGACGCGGATGGCGGCGATGCGCCGCGCTCTCTTCCTGCGCGCCGGGACTCCGGTGAGGCGGCCACTCAGCACGAATGCGGTGGCCGATAGGTTCTGACCCGATCCGGGAGTCGCGGCCCAGGCACCGATGGTGAGGGCGGCAGTCATGGTCGCGATGGCGACCAGCAAGCCGAATCCGAAACGCCACGCCCTCCCCATGCCTCCATCCGACCACACACCGAACAGCCGAACATCGGTATCCGTCCCGTAAGCGGGCGCGGGTTACTACCTACTGGCAGACCATGGCTTGCGACCCGCGACAACGGTCGCGAAGCTTCCGCCACGGCCGAAGCCGGCCGGCGGATTGTCTCCGTGGGGAAGTGGGGAGGGCGTCGCCTGCGCTCCTCACCTTTAGCTTCCCACGCTATGCCCCGAGACACAACAGAACGGAACGGGCGAGACGCTATTCAAACCCCCGGGGTTCGAATAAGACGTTCTCAGCGGAGAGGGAGGGATTCGAACCCTCGAGAGAGCTTTCGCCCCCTACTCGCTTAGCAGGCGAGTGCCTTCAGCCGCTCGGCCACCTCTCCGGGGTCCAAAACCTTAGCGCCGCCTCTTCCACACGGCTGCCGCCGGCGAGGTTAGGCTCGACCGCATGCCGATCCAGCCCGAACAGTCGCACGCCCGCTATGAGGAGATCTTCGCCGAGGTCGAGGCGCCGTTTGCCTTCGTCGACCTCGATGCGATGTGGACGAACGCGGACGAGATGCTGGGACGCGCGGGCGGCAAGCCGATCCGTGTGGCGAGCAAGTCGCTGCGCTGCCGGGCGCTGCTGGATCGCGTCCTGGCGCGCGACGAGCGCTTCGCCGGGCTGCTGACCTTCACCCTGCCGGAGACGCTGTGGCTGGCGGAGCAGGGGTTCGAGAACCTGCTGCTCGCCTACCCGACCGCCGACACCGGGGCGCTGGGCGAACTGGCGCTGCGCTCGGTGGGCAACCCAGCCGGAGCTCCCATCGTGATGGTCGACTGCACCGAGCACCTCGACGCAATCGAGTCGGTGCTGGGAGCCGGCGCGGCGCCGGTCCGTGTCTGCATCGACATCGACGCGAGCTGGTGGGCGCTGGGCGGGCGGATCCAGGCCGGCCCCAAGCGCTCCCCCGTCCACACGGTGGAGCAGGCGGTCGCCCTGGCGGGGGAGATCGAGCGGCGGCCGCAGGTCGAGCTGGTGGCGCTGATGGCCTACGAGGGTCAGATCGCCGGGGTCGGCGACCGACCGCCGAGACGGCGCCTGCGCGCCGCCGCGATTCGCTTCATGCAGCGCCGCTCCGCCGCCGAGCTGGCCGAGCGCCGAGCAGCGATCGTCGCCGCGGTGGGCGAGCTCGCCGAGCTGGAGATCGTCAACGGCGGCGGCAACCTCGAGCTGACCGCCGCCGAGGACGCGGTGACGGAGGTCACCGCCGGCTCCGGCTTCTACGCTCCCGCCCTCCTCGACCACCACAGCCGCTTCTCGCTGACTCCGGCCGCCGGCTTCGTGCTGCCGATCGTGCGCAAGCCGGCGCCCGGCGTGGCGACAGCCCTGGGTGGCGGCTACCTCGCCTCGGGCGGCGGCGATGCAGCGCGGCTCCCCGTTCCCTGGCTGCCGCCGGGCCTGAGGCTCGACCCTGATGAGGGCGCCGGTGAGGTGCAGACGCCGCTGCTCGGCCCGGCCGCGTCCGGGCTGGCGATCGGCGACCGTGTCTACTGCCGCCACGCCAAGGCGGGCGAGCTGTGCGAGCGCTTCGACGTCCTGCACCTGGTCGAAGACGGCGAGATCGCCGACGTGGTCCCCACCTATCGCGGCGAGGGCCAAACCTTCCTCTGACCCCGCGCCTCGGCGACCCTCCCCGTCGAAGGGCCGCGTTCTACGCTTCAGCCGCGCGCACGGCAGGCGGTGCCAGGGCGCGAAATGCATAGATGGCGGTGAAGGCGAGCAGTGCGGCGACCGCAAGGCTGGGGATGGCATAGCCGGTGACGCTGGCGATTCCGCCACCGGCGAGCGCACCCATCGACTGGCCCGCCGACCAGGCCGTGTTGGAGAGCCCGGCGGCGAAGCCCTGGTGCAGGCGGCTCGAGTCGGCCGTCTCCGAGAGCGTGGTCATCGCCGGCGCGAAGCAGACTCCCGCCCCAAGCGAGCTGAGGACCAGCGCCGCCAGCACCAGGCCCAGGGTGCCCGCGATCCCGATCCCGACCATCGCCACGGCGCAGATGCCGACCCCCGCGACAAAGGGCAGGCGGCGCCCGGCGCGGTCCGAATAGCGACCGGCGATCGGAGCCAGAGCCGCCTCGAAGCCGGCGCCGGCGATGAAGCCGGCGGCGATCACCGCGTGCCCGCCGCCCAGCTCGTCGATCTTCAGCGGCACGAGCACCTCCACCGTGCCGAACATCAGCGAGGGGACCGCGACGAAGCCGATCGCGGTGAGGATCGGGCGGCTGACGATCGCCGCCGCCACCTCGCGCAGGGGCTGGCGGTCGGGCGGCGCGACGTCCGGGAGGCGGGAGGCCAAGAAGGCGAGCAGCGCCGCCACGCCCATCACGGCGCCAAAGACCGGTTCGGTGCCGATTTCGGCCGCGATCGCTCCGAGCAGCGGGCCGACCAGCGCGCCGGCAACCGCGGTGCCCAGGGCCGTGCCGATCACCGATCCGCGGCGCTCCGGCGGCGCCGTGGTGATCAGCCAGGTCAGCGCCCCGGACCAGATCAGCGCACCCGAGATCCCCTGTGCGAAGCGGGCCGCGTCGAGCAGCACGATGTCCTTCCCAAAGCCGAAGACGATGCTGGCGACGCCGAGCAGCAGCAGGCCCCCGATGACCGTGCGGCGCGGCCCCAAGCGGGTGGCGACCAGCCCGGCCGGCAACGAGGCGAGCAGGGTGCCGGCCGCGTAGGCGGCGGCGAGGATCCCGGCTTCGGCCTTGCTGAGCCCAAACTGCGACACGTAGTCGGGCAGCAGCGGGGCGATCGCCGCGTAGAAGGCGACGTCGAAGAAGACCATTGCCGAGGCTAGGACCAGCAGCCGGCGCATCGCCCCATCCAATCACCACGGCGCATGTCTGCCAGACGCAGTTGCGTGTGACGTCGATCCTCGTTGGGAAGGCGATGCAGTCAGGCCTGGCTCGGGAGCCTGGCCTCGCCCACGATCAGGGGGCGCACGATCGGCGGCGCCTTCGGCATCTGGTCGCGCTCCACCTCCACGACCTCGAGCGCGGAGGCCTCGATGACCGCCAGGGTGTCGCGGTTGGGATGGCAGCCGCGCCCGAACCAGCTCCAGGGGCGCTCGAGGCGGTCCTGCCAGTGCGCCTCCCTCGGGTCCTCGGAGCGCACGTGCTCGAGGAAAAGCAGGCGCCCCCCGGGCTTGAGCACGCGCGCGACCTCGCCGAGGACGGCCCCCGGGTGGGGGATCGTGCAGAACACGAGCGTCGCCACCGCCGTGTCGATGCTCGCGTCGGGGAAGGGAAGCCGCTCGCCGCCGGCATCCACCACCTCGGCCCGGCGGCCGGTCGCGGCAAGCTTTTTCTGCAGCTGCTGGCGCATGTGACCATCGGGCTCCGTCAGCAGCAGCTCGGTCACCGAGCCCGGGTAGAGCTCGAGGTTGACGCCGGTCCCGGCACCGATCTCGAGCGTCCGTCCCTGCGCACGGGCGAGCAGCCCGCGCCGCCTCTCGCGGAGTCCCGCGTCCTCGGCGACCCTGTTGAAGCGGTTGTAGCCGCGCGCGAACAGCGGGCCCCAGAGCAGATCCGAAAGCTTGCCCGGCATCGTTACCCCGCTCAGCTTCCCCGGACGCCCGGTCCGGCGCCGGGCTCGCCACGAAGCACGGCGCGGTGTTCCCGGTACTCCTCGGGCGAGATCTCACCGCTGGCCAGACGGCGGTCGAGCAACTCGATCGGGCTCTCTCCCCGACGGTCGTCTCGCCCCCAACCCAGAGAGCGAACCAGCCAGACGATGCCGACGATCACCAGGCCCCAGAAGGCCACCATCAGGAACGCCATCAGGATCCACCAGCCTGAGCCCCAGTCGCCCATGTGTTCCCCAAAGCCCATATGGGCGAGCGGCAGAATTGCGACGATCATCTAGATCAGGCCCCCTCGAGAAGTCGCTTGCGATCCCGGTACTCGTCGGCCGTCAGCTCGCCGCGGGCGAAGCGCTGCTGGAGGATCTCCAGCGAGCTGGCGGGGCGGCGCCGGGGCCTGAGCCAGAGGAGAGCAAGCGCGACAGCCACGATCAGGATCGCCATCATCGCCACGGCCGACGGGCCGTCCGCGTTCTCGCCTTCGGCGCGGGCGCCAAAGTAGCCACCCATCATCGAGCCGGGGGCGCCGTAGAAGGGCCCGCCCCGGCGGGGGCCACCCATCATCGTCAACATCAAGCGGTCCATCGCCTCGTGGCCCAAGCTCCGACGCAGGCGCGGCAGTTCCATCGCCATAAGGTGTGAACGGCGTGTGAGGGTGACGTAGCCTTGTGGGCGGTGACCCCGGAGGGGTGCCGGAGTGGTTGAACGGGGCAGTCTTGAAAACTGCTGGCGTCGCAAGGCGCTCGTGGGTTCGAATCCCACCCCCTCCGCTTTGCCAGCGCTTTCGGTCCACCTGGCCGGTCTTTGTCCGCAAGATTCAGCAGTTGCCCAGCGAGTGATCCAGCGCGACGGGGCGGCCGTAACCCCCTCCGACGGTCGGGAACTCGAATCGGGCTTTAGTGAAGACCGTGTGGCCGCAGACCGTCAGGGGTCTACTCAGCCTGACCTTCATCGGAACGAGCCCCACCATGTTCTCGGCATCCTTGCCCTTGCCGACCGCGACCGTCTTACCCCACTTCAGCCAGCGGAGGCGGCTCGCGACAACAAGGTCGGCGGAATCGACGGGCGCACCGGGCTTGTGGAAGAGACACGCGCGGGGACGCGTGCGATACGCAAACTTGGCCTTTCCAATCGGCCCGTAGGTGACCGCACAGATGACCTGGGGTGGAGACGATGCTGAGGCCGTCGGTTGGGCCAGCTCAGCTTCCGTCGGGCTTGCGGCTGTGATCGATGCCGCCCCGAGACACGCGACGACCGCGGCGAAGCCGACGACCGATCGGCGAACCATGCCCAGCAGTTTAGAGCCGCCAGGCAGTAGAGAACAGCCATGGGCGTCTCGGCATCGATGGCTTCGATCCTGCGAAGCCGTGACGAAACTCCTCCGCCGGCACCGCCAGCCTGTGCCTGCCGTAGGCATCGCTTGCTTCCTCTCTAAGTGGGCGTACTTTCCTGGGGATTCCCCGCGAGGACGAAGGGTTCGCGTCCCGCCAGGTAACGACAGGCCTCGATCATTTACTCGCCTTTCTAAGTTTTTGGCTTGTCCTGCTTTGCCTCGATCGCAGGATCGATCGCGTGCCAAAACGGCATTGGGTCAGATCGCCTTGGAAAGGGGGATGTGCCCAGCCCGACCTTCCCCTTGAAAGCCGTTGGGCGCCTCAGAGCGCCTCGTAGGTTCGAACCCACCCCTTCCGCTTCCCACGACTGAGGCCGGGGACCTGCGCAGGGAGATGTCCCCGATGCCGGCGGGCACATCGGCGTGGGCCTCGCTGGACTCGGGGCGAAGTCCAAGCAGCGTCGTCAGCAGTAACAGTGGGGTCCCTGCCGCCCATGCCTGTGGACGAGAGGCGGTGGGAAATGCCACCGGGACCGACGTCAGCGGCTTTGGGAAGCCGGCAAAGACCTCGGGAAGACGATGCTCGAAGTATGGAGCCGCCGTGAGGATCGCGGCCGCGATCGTGCTCGCTGCATCGTGATGTCCGAAGCGCGCCAGACCCGCGGCAATCAGGGAGTTATCGTGCGGCCAGACGGTCCCCGTGTGGTAACCGAGCGGGTTGTAACCGGCCTCGCGCGCGCCGAGGGTCCTAACGCCCCAGCCGGAGAAAAGCTCCTCACCAAGCAGGCGCTCGGCTATCGCGGCGGCCTCAACCTCGCCCAGGATTCCCGACCAGAGCAGGTGCCCGATATTGGAGCTGAGGCTGTCAACCTGGTGCTTGTCTCCATCGAGAGCGAGTGCGTAGCAACCGCGCGCAGGCATCCAGAAGTCGCGGTGAAACGAGTCGCGCAGGGCGGCGGCTCGAAGCTCGAGCTGCTCGGCGAGCGCATCGTCACCCCAGACCTCGCGTGCAAGTCGAGCCGATCGGACCTGTGCGTCATAGACGTATCCCTGGATCTCACAGGTTGCGATCGGCCCCCGCGCGAGGGAACCGTCGGCGAACTGCATTGAGTTCCAGCTGTCCTTCCAGCATTGGTTGACCAGCCCCGTCTGCGGATTGCGACACTGGTACTCGACGTATCCATCGCCATCGCAATCTCCGCTGTCCTCGATCCAGTGCAGAGCCGCTCTCGCGTTTGCCTCGAGCGCACGGACGAGTTCGTCATCACCGGACCAGCGGTGGTACTCGTCCAGCAGGACCAGGAAGAGGGGCGTCGCATCGGCGGTTCCAAAATACGGAGAGTGCGGGCGCTCACCGCGCGCCGTGAGCTCGCCGAAACGCAGCTCGTGAAGGATCTTCCCCGGCTCTCGCTCGTGGAAGTCATCGCGCACCAGAGACTGGCGGGCGGCGAGTACCTGCAGTGTGGTTGCGGCGAGTCCCGGCTGGTAGGGCAGTGCCTGGAGACTTGTGATCAGGCTGTCACGGCCGAAGAGCGCCATGAACCACGGGAGCCCCGCCGCGGGCAAGGTCGCCCCGCCGCTGAGGTCAGGGTGCATGCGCAGCGCGCCGAGGTCGCTGAGGCTGGCGCGGTAGGTCCTCGCAAGGCCCGGATCCTCGGATTCCAGCAGCGGCGCGTCGGCGAGCCATGTCTCGAGCTCAGCCGACTTCGTCTGACGGAGCTTCCGCAGCGCGCTTGGCGCCTCCCGCGGCTCGGTTCCGCCTCCCTGACCCGCTGCGTCTGGCCTGACGGTGAAAACGGTCGACCACTGCTCGCCGGCTGCAAGCTCCAGCGCGTAGGCGAAGCCCAGGCGGGTGATCGCCGCGGGCTGGCTGGATGTGACCCTGACCGAACGCTGGAAGCCGTCACGGCGGTAGGTCAGCTCGAAGGCCCCATCTCCGTCATCGAACACCACCGCTCTCTCTGCCACCGTGCCGTCCTTGACTTCGAAGAGGTCGGCGAAGTCGGCATCGACCTCCAGCCTCACCTGGACATCGCTGGTCTCGTGGAGATGGTTGGTCACCGTGACCTCCTCCATCCACGCGCTGTCGATCAGACGACGACGCACGATCGAGCACGACGCTTGGTCGTCGGGCCCGACGCCGGGAGTGAGGACGAACTGCGCGTCGAAGTGGGCGCTTTGATCGAGGCTCAGCAGCTCCAGCGGGGTCTCTCCGACGCGGAGAACCCAATGCGAGACGAAGCGGGTGTCCTCGCTGAAGAAGCCGTGCTCCCGACCCTCGTCTGCCCGCATGTCGCCGAGCCGATCCCCGACGGCGAAGTTGCTGCCGTCAAGGACGCTCAGGAAACGCTCAGACATATTCGAAGACCGGCGCCGACGTCCGGCGGGCAACCGAGCGGTACGTCCGCTCGTAGGCAGCGGCGACGGCGTCGACATCGCAATGTCCGGCGACCCACTCCCGGCAGTCTCGAGGAGCAATGCCGGGCAGGTGGGCAACGGCCGCCGCCATCGCCTGCTCGTCCCCGACGAGGAAGCCGGTCTTCCCCTCTACGACCAGCTCGCGAGCGGCGCCTTCGGGAAAGGCGATCACCGGGGTTCCGCACGCCATCGCCTCGATCATCACCATCCCGAACGGCTCCTCCCAGCGGATCGGCATCAGCAAACCGCGTGCACGGGCAAACAGGGAACGCTTGAATGACCCGTCGATCTCGCCCACGAAACGGACGGTCTCGCCGTCGATGTGGGGGGCGACCTCTCGCTCGAAGAACGCCTGCTGCCCAGGCTGGATGACGCCCGCCAGGACGAGCGGCAAGCCCGCTGCCTTCGCCGCTGCGATCGCCCGCTGCGGGCCCTTCTCCGGCGTCATTCTCCCGACCCAGAGCAGAAAATCGTCCTTTTGCTCGCGCAGCGGCCAGGCCCGCAAGTCAATCGGGTTGGGAATCGTGCCAAAAGCGCTCAGGCCGGGTGGCGCGGACGAGAGCTGCGCTCGACTGACGCTCACCAGCGCGGCCTTGTGACCGTGGCGCGCGTAGAACGCCGCCGTGGCGGGGGTGAAGGGTCCATGCAGCGTGTGCACGACTGGCGTTTGGATGCGGTCGGCCATGGCCAGGGTCGTGAAGCCACAATGGTCATGGATCACGTCGAAACTGTCGAGGCTGGCGGCGCGATCGATTTCCTCGAACGCCCTCGAGACGTGGTCCACCTCATAGAGAGACCGCTCGATCTCGTCGGCGTGGGACTCGCCGAGCAGGGTCACAACTGTCGCGCTCGACACAGAACCAGGTGCACAAAAGAGCGTTACCGCGTGCCCGCGCCTGACCAAAGCCTCGGTGAGCGCGCCAACGACCGACTCTACGCCTCCGTAACCGGGCGGCGGAACCGAGATCCAGGGAGGCGCGAGCATCGCCACGTTCAGGGGCGCGTCGTTCGGCAGCGAAGGCGCCATGGGGTTCGAGCTCTTTGGCGGCTCATGCCACAGCCGGCCTCGCGACCTCCGTGCGGGCGTTGCGCTGATGGCATCCACCGGTGCTCCTCAATGAGCCTCTCAGGGACGGCACTCGCGGGGTAGAGAGGGTCAGTAGGACCGGGCGAACGCACTGAGGCCCGCCCTGAACGGAGGGCGAACAACTGATCGAGCCTACCAGCGAGGCATGAAAGCGACGCTCTCTTGGGTCGGATTTGCAGCAAGCTGAATCGAGCAGCACGGAACTCGATCTGAGACGATGCGCGCCTCAGTGAAGCTCACCGCCGCCTCTCGGCTCGCCAGCTCGTGCCCCGCGGCGCTGCGGGACTCCTTCCTGGCTCTCCTCTCGTCGCGCTTCCTGATCTGGACCGCGGGGACGCTGACCGCGGTGATTCTGGGCCTGCACACGGGCTCGGCGACGGCTTTCGATCCCCGGAACATCGCGGCTCCCTTCCACAGCACCATCGCCAACGTCCTCGTCGCGCCGGCGACACGCTGGGACTCGACCTGGTACCTCAGCATCGCTCACTCCGGTTACCGGCACGCCGCCGAGACCGTCTTCTTCCCTCTCTATCCAAGCCTGGTCGCGCTCGGGAGCGCGCCCCTGAGTGAGGCATGGGCGGTGTTCGTCGGGATCTTCGTCTCCTCGGCCTGCGCACTGGCGGCGCTGTTCCTGCTGCACAGGCTGGTCGAGCTGGACTTCGGCGCCGAGGTTGCCCGCAACACCGTGTGGATCGTTGCCTGGCTGCCCGTGGGGCTGTTCCTCTCGGCGGTCTACTCGGAGTCGCTCTTCCTGCTGTTGGCGATCGGATCGTTCTACGCCGGGAGGCTGGGGCGCTGGTGGCTGGGCGGGCTGCTCGGCTGCCTGGCGGCCGCCACCCGCAACAGCGGCGTGTTGCTGGTCGTGCCCCTGGTGCTGCTCTACCTATACGGGCCTCGCGAGGACCACGAGCCCGATCGGCCGGTGAGCGGTTTGCGGCCACGCTACGCGCTTAGGACCGACCTGCTCTGGATCGCGGCCGTGCCGATCGGGCTGCTCGCCTACCTCGCCTATCTGAAGCTGACCCTGGGCCATCCGCTCGCGCCGTTCAACCAGCAGCATCGCTGGCATCGATCCCTCGTCCCGCTGGGCGGCGTTCCGGCGGGAATCTGGGAGGGAATCAAGGCCCTGATCGCCACGGTGCCCGGCGGCGCCTCGCTGATCGGCGCCCATCTGAACACGGACTCGATTACGAGGCGAATCGTCGAGCTTGCCTTCTTGATCCTCGGCACCGTCCTGCTGCGACTCTCGTGGAAGAGGCTGCCCTTCCCCTACACCGCCTTCGCCGGGCTGAGCTTCCTGCTCGCGATCTCGGCACCGTCGACCGTGGAGCCGTTGCGCTCGCTTCCCCGCTTTACGCTGGTGCTGTTCCCGCTCTGGATCGCGCTGGGGCTTTGGGCCACCGAGCGGCGGCGAGTGCGCGCGGTGCTGATTGCCTGCGCCCCCCTGCTCGTCTTCTGGACCTATCTGTTCGTGTCCTGGACCTGGGCCGCCTAGCTCACCTCCCTGATCCGCCTGCCTGCAAGCGTCCGACGATGTCGCTCATCAGGTGGTCCTGCCTTTGCAGATGGGCCTGCAGCTGCTGGCACTCGGAGAGAATCGCCTCGGCGTCCTTGTAGGTCTGGGCGGCGCGTTTGTCCGCCGCCCCGCCCAACACTTGCTGGCCGACCATGATCGCGATCATCAGCAGCATCTGCATGATGCCGCCAAAGACCAGCAGCATCAGCGCCCACGGATAGGGATCGCCGAAGACGCTCTTCCCCAGCCCGGCCATCCAGAGGCCCATCGCCATGGCCACGAGGTAGAAGGCCCACATGTTGCCCACGCCCTTCGTGATCAGCGTGGCGAGACGGCCGTTGAAGCCGACGTGCTCGTCGTCAACCTTCGGCGGGGGCGTCTTGGCTCTCTCGGCGATTCTGGGATGCGGTTGGTAGTGAAAGACCTCGGCCTGCGCAGCCATCTGTGCCTCCTAGGAAACGGCGAGCGCACGCTCACCTTCGATTGAGCCGCCAGTATCCAGCCCGGCGCGGCGATAGGCCGGATCGTCTCTCGGATGTGAGATGGTGAGCCTGGAACCGACCAAGGAGAGCGTCGTCATGGATGTCGCCGCAGTCCTCCCCCTGGCGTTCGTGATGATCGCCGGACCGCAGATCATCAGCGCCTTCTTCTTCGCCACCAGCGACTCCTGGAAGAAGGCGTCCGCCGCATACGCGCTCGGCGCGATGATCTCGATCACCGCCGTGGCGACACTCGCCTACCTGCTCGCGAACCGAGTCAAAGGCGGGGGCGGCGGCGGCTCGCGCAGCAACGCGCTCGACTACGTGTTCGTCGGCCTGCTCCTGCTGGCGATGGTCAACGTGTTCCGCAAGAGGAGGGAGGCCGAGCCGCCGAAGTGGATGGGCAGGCTGCAGACGGCGACCCCCAAGCTGGCGCTCGTGCTTGGGTTCCTCCTGCTCGGATTCTTCCCTAGCGACCTCGTCACCTCGATCAGCGTCGGCGGGCATCTGGCGAACCGCGGCGACCCGTGGTGGCACGTCCTGCCCTTCGTCGCCCTCACCATCCTCCTGCTGATGACGCCCGCCCTGCTCGTCGCCCTGCTCGGCCAGCGGGCAAAGACGCTCCTTCCCCGGGCCCGGGACTGGATGAACTCGAACTCATGGGTCATCAGCGAGGCCGTGATCGCCTTCTTCATCGTGATAGTCCTCAGCGACTAAGGTCAGCCGCTGAGGCCCGGCCCGTCTCAGTCGGCGAGTTCGACGCGCTCGATCGTCTGCGGCTCGAGCGGTCGGTCGGAGGTGTCGGTGTTGGTCGACTCGATGATGTCGACCACGTCCATCCCCTCGGCGACCTGGCCGAAGACGGTGTGCTTGCCGTCCAGCCACGACGCAGCCTGCGTGGTGACGATGAAGAACTGCGAGCCGTTGGTGTTGGGGCCGGCATTGGCCATCGCGAGTGCGCCGCGGACGATCTTGTGGTCGTTGAGCTCGTCCTCGAACGTATAGCCGGGGCCGCCGCGGCCGGTCCCCTCGGGGCAGCCGCCCTGGATCATGAAGTCGCGGATGACCCGGTGGAAGACGAGGCCGTCGTAGAAGCCGTCGGCGGCGAGCTTGCGGAAGTTCTCGACCGTCTTCGGGGCGTCGTCATCGTGCAGCTCGAGCACGATCTTCCCGGCGCTGGTGTGGAGCGTCGCCTGCGACATCGGCGCCACCTTACTACCCGGTTACGCGCACCGTCACTGGGCGGGAGGCGCCTGGGACGTACGGCCAGCGCTCATCGGGGAGCGTGGCGGCGCGGAGAAGAATCCTTGCCGAGCCGCTGATGTAGCGGAAGCGGTAGCGGGTCTGGAAGCCGCCGCTGTGGTCTGTGCGAGTGACCAGCACCGGGCGCCAGCGGCGGGCCGCCGACTCGTAGTACTGGACGGCCACCAGCTTGCCGCGCCGTGGCAGTGGCGCACCCCTTGTGCGCACCCGGCCCCACAGATGCACCGATTCACCGGTCCGCAGCGCCCGCGGCGCAGCGTGGAGGAGGACGCCGCCCCGCACCCGCAGTGCCAGGGAAGGGCGCTGGGCCTCGGCGAAGCCCGCCTCACCCGGATAGCTGACCGTGATCCGGCGCGACGGTCCTGCGGCGAGCGCGAGGCGGAAGCCGCCGTGCGGACCGGTGCCGGCGGTGTCGACCCGCTTGCTCGCGAGCGCTCCCCGCGAGGGTCGAGAAACGACCAGCAGCTGCCGTCCGGCGAGGCCCGCTCCGTCGGCGTTGACGAGCCGACCGCTGACGGTCGCGGTGGCGCCGAACGGCACGGTCACGCGCCAGCCCCGGCGATGGTGCCAGCGCAGGTGGGCGAAGATTCGGGTCTTGGCCCTGGCGGCCGCCGCGTCCCCGGCCCCCTTCTGCGCGGCGGCGGGCGACGCAACCTTGCGCAGCGCCATCTCGGTCCCGTCCACGCGCCGCGTGGTCGAAGCGGTGTTCCCCGCCACATCGACCGCATCGGCACGGAAGACGTAGGTTCCGGGGCCGAGGTTCTCGGGGACGTGGGCAGCCAGACGGGCCACGGCGGATTCATTGCCCGGCTCGAACTTCGTCGGCAGCTCGATCCACTGTTCGGTGCCGAGCCGCCGGTAGTGGATGGTCCCCGCCGCCGGGCCGGAGTGCTCGTCGGCAACGTCGGCACGGACGACGTCCGGCGAGCCGGGGTCGGGCTCGGACTCGAAGGCGACTCCGGGCGCGACGTCGTCGAAGCGCAGCCGCACCGCGATCGCCGCGGACGGCGCCTCGTTGCCGGCCTCGTCCCGAAGCCACACCTGCGCCGAGTAGTCGCCTGGTCGCGGCACGTGGAGGTCGCGCAGGGCGCTCCGGTCGCGGCCCGGCGCGAACTGGGCGCCGCCGTCGAAGCCGGCTGGGCCCAGGATGCGCCAGGAGGCGCCACCGATCGGGCTGGCGCGCCCTTGGTCGGGATTCTCCCAGCCGAGGTCGAAATCGTTGGCCCGTCGCCAACCCTCGCCCCCGGTCACGGAGAGGTTGCGTGGGTGGGCAGGCGGGTTGTTGTCGATCAGGACGGTGCTTGGAGCGACACATGCCACATTGCCGGCGAAGTCGGTGGCGCAGTGGCCGAGCGTGTGTGGACCGTCGCTGAAGTTGGTCGTGGCGACGGTCGCAGCGCCGGAGGCGCTGGGTTCGCACGGGCGCATCCGCGTGCCCCGCCACTCGCTGCCGATCATCGCCTCGGCGCAGGGATATTCGCCGAGCGCCACACGGGCGCCATCGAGCAGCGTTTCGCCGAAGCGGACGCCGCCGCCCACATCCGAGCCCCAGAACTGGACAGCCTGGGCGCCGCGGCGCCAGCCACCGGCGGTCAGCTCGCCGCCGATCCCCGCCCCCGGCGCGGCGTTGTCTTCGATCGTGATCGTCAGCGCCCGCAGCGCCGACCAGGAGCCCGGTTCGAGGCTGCACCACTTGCTTTCGACCCGGGCGCAGAGCAGGCGGTCCTCGAGCGCCGGCATCGCCGTTGAGAAGCCGGCGACGAAGTCGCGTGGCGCGACGTCGGTGGCGTCGGCAACGGCGAAGGCGTCGAAGCCGCCGCTCGAGGTGCCGACCCCGATCCGCTGCTGCATACCGTCGTGCAGCGTGTGCCACCAGGTGCCGCTGACGCGGGTGATGCCCGTCCCCGGCGGCGCCACCCAGCGCCAGCGGGCAAAGCGCGTGCCGGAGACCGTCGCCGCATTCCGCGTGAAGCTCTTGAGGTGGGCGCCGTCGAAAGGATCCGTACCGGGTGGCGTCACGCAGTAGGCGTCGGGACGGAACTTCGCCCCGCCGGTCGTGTCGGCCCAATCGGCGTCGGCGCCGACGTACCACCCACACTGGGCCACCGAGTACTTCGCGCCCTTCGCCTCCGCTGCCGCCAGCAGCAGCAGCCCCACCGCCAGCCCGATCCCGATTACGGCAATTCGACCGAGACCACTTCGCGTCCCCGACATCAGACCTCCTCCGCTCGACAGCAATAAGGCATCAGGGAGGCAAGGACCTGGCCGCCACACTCTCTCCCCCTCGTCGAACGAAAGTCCGCATCGGCGCCGCCCAGGCGCCTTTGCGAGAATGACCGTGATGCCGACCAAGGACCAGATAACCGAGAAGCTGCGTGCCGTGATCGACCCGGAGCTGCGCCGCTCGATCGTCGAGCTGGGAATGGTGCGCTCGATCGAGATCAAGGACGGCGGCCGCGTCGAGGTGATCGTTTCCCTGACCACGCCGGGCTGCCCGATCCGATCCCACTTCGAACAGGCGGTCGCCCAGCAGGTCTCCGAGTTGGACGGCGTGACCGAGGTCGCCATCGGCTTCGACGTCCTCTCCGACGAGGAGAAGGGCAACCTTCAAAAAACGCTCGGGCGGAGCAAGCTGCCGGAGGGCGCGCTGGCCCAGGTGAAAAACGTGATCTGCGTGGCCTCGGGCAAGGGCGGGGTCGGCAAGTCGACGATGACCGCCAACCTGGCCGCGGCGCTGACCGCCGAAGGCCACCCCGCCGGCGCGCTCGACTGCGACGTCTACGGCTACTCGCTCCCGCGCATGCTCGGCGTCAACCGCAAACCGGAGGTGAACGCGGAGCGGAAGATCCTGCCGCTCGACGGGGCGGGCGGCGTCAAGGTGATGTCGATCGGCTTCTTCGTCGAGGAGAACGCCGCGGTCGTCTGGCGCGGGCCGATGCTCCACAAGGCGATCCAGCAGTTCCTCGAGGACGTCGCCTGGGACGAGCTGGAGTACCTGCTGCTCGACCTTCCCCCGGGGACGGGCGACGTTTCCATGACCCTCGCCCAGCTCCTGCCTCAGGCCAAGATCGTGATCGTGACCACACCACAACCGGCCGCCCAGTCTGTGGCGCGGCGCAGCGCCGAGATGGCGGCCAAATTCGACCTCGAGCTGCTGGGCGTCATCGAGAACATGTCCGGCTTCACGACCCCGGATGGCGAGCGCTTCACGATCTTCGGCGAGGGCGGCGGCCAGCTGCTCGCCGACGAGCTCGACGTGCCGCTGCTCGGCAAGGTGCCGCTGTCGGAGCCGCTGCGCGAGCACGCCGACTCCGGCTCGCCACTGGTCACCGCCGAGCCCGACTCACCCGCCTCTCAGGCCATCCGCCAGGCCGCTCGCGGCATCGTCGCGGCGACGCCGCAGGCGCTGCCGGTGTTGCAGAGCACTCCCCCGAGTGCCGAACCCGCCGATATCGGCGGCACTCCTCTCCCAGTTATTCAGTAAGCAAAGGCCTAAGCGGGTGCTTAGACCTTGCTCTTGTAGTAATCGGCGTTGATCACGGTGTAGTTGGCCCACTCCGCTGGCAGCTGGTCCTCGGCGAAGCAGGCGTCCACCGGGCAGGCCTCGACGCAGGCATCGCAGTCGATGCACTCGTCCGGGTCGATATAGAGCATCTCGACCGAGTCGTAATCGGGCTCGTCCGGGGTCGGGTGGATGCAGTCGACCGGACAGACCTCGACACACGAGTTGTCCTTGGTGCCTATGCACGGCTCGGCGATGACGTAGGTCATTCGGTGCTTTTTCTCCTAAAGTCGGATTGTTGGCGCCCAGCGGGCTCGCGGCGCAAGTCCCTGCCAAGGGCGGCGCCCATTTTAGGGATGATGTCGCAATGGTGCTGCTGACCGGGGCGACCGGGAGCATTGGCTCGCGATTGTTGCCGTTGCTGCTGGAGCGGGGCGAGGACGTGCGCTGCCTGGTGCGCGAGCCGCGGCGGCTGGGCGAGCGGCGGGTCGACGTGCAGATCGCGCTCGGCGACCTCGGCGAGATGTCGGACCCCTACCTGGTGCGCCAGGCGCTGCGCGGGGTCGACACGGTGGTCCACCTGGCGGCGACGATCCGCGACCAGCCACCCCGCCGAATCGAGGAGCTGAACGGGTTGGCGACGGTGCGGCTGCTGCGCGCCGCGGAGCGCAGCGGCGTGCAGCGCTTCGCCTTCTTCAGCGCGCTCAACGCCTCCGCCGCGCAGCGCACCCGCCTCTTTCGCGCCAAGTGGCTGGCGGAGCAGGCCGTCGCCTCCTCGCCGCTGGAAGCCACGATCTTCGCCCCATCGATCGTCTACGACCACTCCGACCCCTGGGTCACGCTGCTGCGCCGCTTCTCGTTCCTGCCCGTGATGCCGGTCTCCGGGTGCGGCCAGGCCCGTTTCCAGCCAATCTGGGCGCACGACGTCGCCCGTTGCGTCGCCGAGGCCCTGGGCGGCCCCGGCGGCCCTGAGGCCGGTGGCCGCCATCGGAGCGCAGGGAACGGGGAGGCGCCCCACGCAACGCGTTTCGAGCTGGCCGGCCCGGAGACCCTCACCTACAACGAGATGTCGGACCTCGTCAGCCGGATCGCGGGGCGCCCGCGCCCGCTCGTCCACCTGCCGCTGCCGCTGGTCCGCGCCGGCCTCATCGGCCTGCGCTCGGTCTTCGGCGAGGCGGTTTTCGCAACCTGGGAGGAGGCCGAGCTGATGGAGATCCCGATGACGACCGCGCGCGGCACGGCCGACGCCGAGACACTCGGGGTGACGCCGCGTCGAATGGCCGAGGTCCTCGAGAGCCCGTAGAGCTTCGAGAGGCCCGGCAACCTGCCGGGCCTCTCGAAAGCAACTCGCCTGTTGAGACGAGAATACGCCTGGGCAGGCGTGGTTACATCATCCCGCCCATGTCCGGCATACCACCGGGCATGCCGCCGCCTTCCTTTTCCGGCGGTTCGGCGACCACGGCCTCGGTGACGAGGATGTTCTTGGCGATCGACGCGGCATTCTGGAGCGCCGAGCGCGTGACCATGGTCGGGTCGATGACGCCGTCCTTGACCAGGTCGCCGTACTCGCCGCTGGCCGCGTTCAGGCCTTCGCCGGGCTTCAGGTCGCGGACCTTGTTGACGACAACCGAGCCCTCCAGGCCGGAGTTCTCGGCGATCTGGCGAACCGGCTCCTCCAGCGCGCGGTAGACGATCCGGGCGCCGGTCGCCTCATCGGGATCCTCGAGCGTCTCAACGTCAAGCGCGGCCTGCGCGTTCAGCAATGCCACGCCGCCGCCCGGCACCACGCCCTCCTCGAGCGCCGCCCGGGTCGCCTGCAGCGCGTCCTCGACGCGGTGCTTTTTCTCCTTCATCTCGGTCTCGGTGGCGGCGCCGACCTTGACCACCGCGACACCGCCGGCCAGCTTGGCGAGGCGCTCCTGGAGCTTCTCGCGATCGAAGTCGGAGTCGGTGTTCTCGATCTCCTGTTTGATCTGCTTGATCCGGCCCTTGATGTCATCCGCCTCGCCGCCGCCGTCGATGATCGTCGTCGTGTCTTTCGACACCACGACACGGCGCGCCCGGCCGAGCTGCGTGACCTGGGTGTTCTCGAGCTTGAGGCCCATCTCCTCGGTGATCACCTCACCACCGGTGAGGATCGCAATGTCCTCGAGCATCCGCTTGCGGCGGTCGCCGAAGCCCGGCGCCTTCACTGCAACGCCCGTGAAGGTGCCGCGCAGCTTGTTGACGACGAGCGTCGCGAGGCTCTCGCCCTCGACGTCCTCGGCAACGATCACCAGCGGCTTGCCGCTCTGCATCACCTGCTCGAGCACCGGGAGCATGTCCCGCACCGAGCCGATCTTCTGGTTGGCGATCAGGATGTAGGGGTCCTCCAGCACCGCCTCCATGCGGTCCTGGTCGGTCACCATGTACGGGGAGATGTAGCCCTTGTCGAACTGCATCCCCTCGGTGAACTCCAGCTCCATGCCGAAGGTCTGGCCCTCCTCGACGTTGACGACGCCGTCTTTGCCGACCTTCTCGATCGAGTCGGCGATCACGTTGCCGATCTCGTCGTCGGCTGCGGAGATCGCCGCCACGCGGGCGATCTGCTCCTTGCCCGCAACCTCCTTCGACTGCTTCTCGCGCAGGTTCTCGACCACGCTGTCGACGGCCTTCTCGATGCCGCGGCGCAGGGCCAATGGGTTGGCGCCGGCGGCCACGTTCTTGAGGCCCTGGCGGACGATGATCTGGGCGAGCAGGGTCGCCGTCGTGGTGCCGTCGCCGGCCACGTCGTTGGTCGCCGTGGCAACCTCGCGCACCAGCTGCGCGCCCTGGTTCTCGAAGACGTCCTCGACCTCGATCTCGCGTGCAATCGTGACGCCGTCGTTGGTGATGGTCGGCGCGCCGAACTTTTTGTCGAGCACGACGTAGCGACCTTTCGGGCCGAGGGTGACCTTGACCGCGTCAGCGACTGCGTCGACGCCGGCCTGCAGGGCCCCCCTTGCCTCCTCCTTGAACTTCAGCTCCTTGTGAGCCATGTGCTTTCAGTCCTCCTTGGTCTTTAAGTCCGGTGGCGGGATCTAGCCGAGCTTGGCGAGTACGTCCGACTCGCGCAGCACGAGGAGATCCTCGTTCTCGACGGTGACCTCGGTACCGCCGTATTTTGAGTACAGGACCTCGTCGCCCTCGCTCACATCGAGCGGGCGGCGGCTGCCGTCCTCGTTGATCGCGCCATCGCCGACGGCGACGACCTTGCCCTTCTGCGGCTTCTCTTTCGCCGTGTCGGGGAGGACGATGCCGCTCGCGGTCGTCTCCTCCTCCTCAATCGGCTTGACGATCAGCCGGTCCCCGAGGGGCTTCAGCTTCATCCGTGAACCTCCGTTATCGGTCGGTGTTTCTGGGTCAAAGTCGGAATTCGCGCCCGAGAGCCGCTCGCAGCCCTCCAAGGCGCTTGGCACTCTACATGCAGGAGTGCCAACGCACCCCGGAAACATAGCGTGTGGCGGGGCTCAGTTGTGGCGCGGCGTCTCGCCGTTGCCGAAGTGCGCCCCCGGCGGCTCGACGATCTGAGAGAAACGGATGACCGTGACGATGTCCTCCCGCGAGATCCCCCGGCCGTAGATCTGCTCGAGGAACTTGATCTCGTCCTCGAGGCGGCGGAACTCCGGGTTGTCGTGCTCGATGTCACGGGGCGAGAGCTCGCCGACCTTCTTCAGCTCGACATCGTCGATCACCGCGGCGAAGATCTTCTCCCGCGGGCTGTGACGAAAGCCGACCGTGACCCAAACGACCTGACCCCGCTCGTACTTGGCCGTCTTGTTGCCCAACCGGATCGTCGCAGTCTTACGACCACGCTTCAGCTGATCGACGAAAACGGTCGAGTAGAAGTTGAGAACGTAGATGCCGCCCCGCATGGCGGTGCGAGAGTACCCGACCGGACGGGTGTTGAGACCTCCAACCAGCCGGAACCGTCGTCAGTAGCCCTCCTCGCCGACCAGGGGGACGAAGCGGCAGGGGCCGATGACGCCGCTGCGCAGCTCGTTGCCGCGGCGCCGGAACACTGTCAGCAGGTCAGTCGCATCGGCCGCAATCGGAACGACCAGCCTGCCGCCCTCGGCAAGTTGCCCGAGCAGTGTCACGGGCGGGCCCGGCGCCGTGGCATGGACCGCGATTGCGTCGAAGGGCGCCCGCTCCGGGGCACCGCGACTGCCATCGCCGACAACCACCTCGACGTTCTCGACACCGAGCGACTCGAGGATCTGCTGCGCGGCGATGGCCAGCGGCTCGTGGCGCTCGATGCTGAGCACCTCCGCGGCAAGCCGAGAGAGCAGGGCGGCCGAGTAGCCCGAGCCGGTTCCCACCTCCAGCACCCGCTCGCCGCCGTGCAGCTGCAGCGCCTGGCAGATCGCCGCCACGATCCACGGCTGCGAGATCGTCTGCCCCCGGCCGATCGGCAGGGCCGAGTCGGAGTAGGCGCGGGAGCGGGAGCGCTCGGGCACGAACCTCTCGCGCGGCACCTCCCCCATCGCCGCCAGCACACGCTCGTCGACGATGCCGCGGCGGCGCAGCTGGCGCTCCACCATCGTCGCACGGAGGGTGTCGAAGTCGGTCGCGACGACCCCTTCTCAGAAGATGTAGTTGCCGAGCTTCGCCGGGGCGAGAACGGTGACCCGGCCGCGACCGGGACGGACGACACCGGCCCGCTCGAGCTCGGCCAGAAAGCGGCTGACGCTCTCCCGCGACGTTCCGGCCAGCTGCGCCAGGTCGGCCTGGTTCATCCGAATCGTCGTCTCGCCGCCCTCGCCGGCAGGCGACTCGTCGGCAATGAGCTGCGAGAGGACGCCGGCAACCCTGCTGGGAACCGTCTGGAAGGACTGGCGGGAAATCCGCTCGTTGGCCGCGCGCAGCCGCCGCACCAGTGCCCTGATCAGCTTCACGGTGATCTCGGGATGGCGGCCCAGCAACGCCCGCACCTCCCCCGCCGGCAAGGCCAGCAGCTCGCCGTCGCTGAGCGCCTCGACGCTCGCCGAGCGCACCTCCCCGTCAAGCATGGCCAGCTCGCCGAAGATGTCACCCGGGCCGAGCGTGGCCAGCGTAATGGCACGCCCGTCGGGATGCTCGCGGGTGACACGGAAGCTGCCGGAGCGAACGATGTAGCAGGCATCGGAGTGATCTCCCTCGTGGAAGACGCGCGTCGCGGCCGGGAACGAGCGTGGGACCGCGACCCGCGAGAACCGCTCCAGCTCACCGGCTTCGAGGTCGGAGAAGAGCGGCACGCTTCGCAGCAGCTCGACCGGGCTCTGACTCTCCTCCAAATCACCCATGTCTGGATTATCGCCGGTTGCAGCCCGGGCGCCAGCCCGCCGCCGCGGCGGCGGCGGGCTGGATGGCTGACAAGCTCGATCAGACTCTCGAGCCCGTGCCCAGTGGGGAGGATGGAGAGATGCCGCCCCCTACACGAGCGATACCGTGGCGCGCAACAGTGGCAAGAGAGGCCACGCCGCACACGGCGAGTACCAACGCGCCAAGCATCAGCACGGATCCTCCGGCTGATGTGAAGACCATCAACAACCCCGTCCAGACGAACAACATTCCGAAGCTCTTGAGGCAGAAGCGAATCATCTTGGTGCGCCCCTCCCCCCTTCCATTCCGGAGCAAATGTGCTTGCCACAGCCAGTCCAGCGCGAAGGGGCCTGCTGCGGTATAGGTCGCAGGCCCGAATCGCGGTACTGACCGCAACCGATCTGCTCTGGACTACGGCTCGATCAGTCCGGTGCGGATCGCATAGCGCACAAGCCCGGTTCGCTCGTGCAGGCCCAGCTTCTCCATCGCGTGCGCGCGGTGGGTCTGGACGGTCTTGGGAGAGATCGACAGCAGCTTGGCTATCTCGGCATTCGTGTGGCCCTCGGCAACGAGCTTGAGCACCTCGCGCTCCCGCGCGCTCAGCGCGTCGAGCGCGTGATCGCCTTCCCCCGCTCGAGCGCGACTGAGGAAGTCCTCGACCAGGCTTCCAGCCAGCTCGGGGGGGAGCCAGGTCCGCCCCTGCGCGACGGCGCGAATCGCCCGGCGCAGGTCATCGGCCGTGGAGCGCTTCAGGACGTAGCCGTGCGCCCCGGCGCGCAGGGCTTCGAAGAAGAACTGCTCCTCGCCGTGAACGGTGAGGATCAGGATGCGCGCGTCCGGATGCTCCGCCCGGATTCGCCGGCAGGCCGCGAAGCCGTCCATGCCGGGCATGCCGATGTCCAGGAGCGTCACATCGGGCCGCAGCTCGCGGAATCTCTCAATCGCCTCCAGGCCGTTCCCCGCCTCACCCGCCACCTTCATCTCCCCGCCCGTGTCGAGCACCGCCCGCAGGCCCTCGCGGATGAGGGTGTGATCGTCAACCAGGAGCAGCCGGATGCTCACAGGGGAACCTTCCCCTGTTCTTCTTGGGCGTCGCCTTCCAGTGGGACCGTCACACTTAGCTGCGTACCCTCGCCGGGCCGCGACCGCACCACGAGGACGCCGCCCACGAGCTGTGCGCGCTCTCGCATCCCAATGAGGCCAACGGAGGAGGGGGCAACGCTTGTCGCCTTCGCGTCGAAGCCCACCCCGTCGTCCTTGACTTCGAGGCTCAGCAGGTCGTGCTCGAAGCTGAGCACGACCTCCACCAGGCTGGCGTCTGCGTGACGGGCCGCGTTGGTGAGCGCCTCCTGGGCGATTCGAAACAGCGCCGTTTCGAGCTCCGGCTGCAGCCGCCTCGCCTGGCCCCGCACCGACAATCGAGTCGCCACCCCCGACTGGAACCGAACCTGCGTCACGTACCATCGCAACGTAGCCACCAAGCCGAGGTGGTCGAGCTGGGCGGGGCGCAGGTCGAGCACGAGGCGGTCGAGCTCCTCGATCGCATCGGCCGCGACGCGGGCCAGGCTCCCCAACCTGCCGTCGAGGCTCTGCTGACGGCCTGCGCGCGCCTCCGCCATCGCGGCTTCGAGACCGAGCCCGAGCGCTGCGAGCGACTGGCCCGTCTCATCGTGCAGCTCCCTCGAAATGCGCTGGCGCTCCTCCTCCTGCGCGGTGATCACACGGTTGAGCAGCATGCGGCGCTCCTGCGCCAGCCGCTCCTGCTCGGCACGGTGCAGGTCGAGCTCGCGGTTCGCCTCGGCCAGTTCTCGGTTGGCCTCGGCGAGCTCGTGCGTGCGCTTGCGCACTCGCTCCTCCAACGTTGCCTGTGCGTTCTGGAGCTGGGCGGCCATCCCGTTGAACTCGGATGCCACAACGCCGATCTCGTCGCTCGAGCCGGTGTCGAGACGGTAGTCCAGCCGGCCGGCGCCGAGCTCTCGGGCGCCGGCGGCAAGCCGCGCCATCGGGCGGCTGATGGTCTGGGCGAGCAGCAGGGCGAGGGCGACCGCGGCCGCCAGCGAGATCGCGCTGCCCACCAGGAAGGTCTGGAAGGCGCTGTCCTCCTGGGTCTCCGCCTTTACCCGCGCCGCGAGTATGCGCGCGTCGACGGCATGGTGGAGGCGGATCGTGGCCGCCATCAGCTTCCGTGCCTCGGCGATGAGACGGGTCCTGTCCACCCCGCGCTGGGGCACGTGAGCCGGCAGGTGATCTAGACGTACCCGCACCCGAACGAGAGACTCGAAGCGCGGCTCGAGGAGGCGGATCGCCGACCGACCCCCGGCTGGGCTCATCTGAAGCCAGGTTGCCTCGGACGAGTGCACCACGGTGCTGAGATCGCTGATCTGGCGCACGGTGACTGGCGTAGGCTGGAGGGCGAGTTGGGCGACGCCGAACTGGAAGTCGCTGATGTCGTGCATACGCTGGTCCAGCGAGCCGAGCTGCTCGTTGAGCGAGTGCTGCTGCTGCTGGTTGTAGAAGGTCACCGCAATGACCGTCTCGGCGACCACGATCACCGCCAACATCGCCACCAGGGAGCGCGAGCGCAGCGAAAGCCTGCGGCCACCCCGGAACGGGCTGGGAGGTGAGAACGCTCGCCAGCGGCGCTTCGAGGCAGGTATCGGGGTCGTGGCGCCCAAGAACACCCCCTCGTTAGGGCAGCCTAATACGCAAGATCAGACGATCGTACATGCCCACCCTGGCTGTCATTTCTTCCATCCACCCATAGTGGCGGCGGCCGAGCTTGTCCGGACTCCGTGGACATCACCCCGGATCGGGGGGCAAGCCACGGTGTCATTTGCGGGTTCCTACCGATGTCCGCCCAGCAGTTGCTCCCTAGGGTGGCTGCCGAACCGCGGCAGAGAGGTACACGCTGTCGGCGGCTGCCGAAAGTGACGACGACAGCGAAGAAACAAGAGAGGGTCATCATCCGGTTCGCCGGGGACTCAGGTGATGGCATGCAGCTGGTGGGGGCCGGATTCACCGCCGCCACCGCGCACCTGGGCAACGACCTCTCGACGCTGCCGGACTTCCCAGCCGAGATCCGCGCGCCAACGGGCACTCCGCGCGGCGTTTCCGCTTTTCAGATCCACTTCGCCTCGCGCGACATCCTCACCCCGGGCGACCACCCCAACACGCTCGTGGCGATGAACCCGGCGGCGCTGAGCGCCCACCTGGGTGCGCTGGAGGCGGGTGGGACGCTGATCGTGAACGAGGACGCCTTCAGCGAGGCCAACCTGCGCAAGGCCGGCTATGAGGCCAACCCGCTCGAGGACGGCAGCGTCGACAGCTACAAGGTCGTCCGCGTCCCGATGACGACGATGACGACCCGCGCGGCCGAGGGGGTCGAGGGCATCAAAGCGTCGGAAGCGCAGCGCAGCAAGAACGTCTTCGCCCTCGGGCTCATCTCCTGGATGTACGGGCGGCCGGTCGAGGCGACGCTCGAATGGCTGGAGGCCAAGTTCGCCAAGAAGCCGGCGATCCTCGAGGCGAACGTCGCCGCTTTCAAAGCGGGCTACAACTTCGGCGAGACCGCCGAGCTGGCCGCGACGCCAGTCGAGATAGAACCCGCGCCGCTGGAGCCCGGCGACTACCGCAACGTCGACGGCGCCCAGGCGATGGCGCTGGGCCTGGTTGCGGCCGGCGTGAAGAGCGGCCTGCAGCCGTTCTTCGCCAGCTACCCGATCACGCCGGCCTCCGAGCTTCTCCACCACCTGGCGCGCTACGGCCGCTTCGGCGTCCACACGGTGCAGGCCGAGGACGAGATCGCAGCCGTCAACATGGCGATCGGCGCCGCCTTCGCGGGGCAGCTCGCGATCACCGCGACGAGCGGGCCCGGGATGGACCTGAAGGAGGAGGCGATCGGGCTGGCGGCAATGGTCGAGCTGCCGCTCGTGATCATCGACGTGCAGCGTTCCGGCCCCTCGACCGGGATGCCGACCAAGACCGAGCAGACCGACCTGCTGATGGCGATCAACGGCCGCCACGGCGAGGCGCCGCTGCCGGTGATCGCCGCCGCCACGCCGGCCGACTGCTTCGACTGCGCCGTGGAGGCCGTCCGCATCGCCGTCCGCTACCGCACGCCGGTCATCCTGCTCGCCGACACCTTCCTCACCAACTCCTCCGAGCCGTGGCGAATTCCCGCCGCCGCCGAGTTGCCGGAGATCGATCCGGACTTCGCGAAGAGCCCGAGCAACGGCGATGAGTTCCTTCCCTACTCGCGCGACGAGCACGGCTCGCGGCCCTGGGCAATCCCCGGCACGCCCGGCCTGCAGCACCGGGTCGGCGGCCTCGAGAAGGAGAACGGGACCGGCAACATCAGCTACGACCCCGCCAACCACGCCCTGATGACGCAGCTGCGCGCGGGGAAGCTGGAGAAGCTGGCCGAGGAGTTGCCCGAGCTGGAGATCGAGGGCGACAAGGACGCCGAGCTGCTCGTGCTCGGTTGGGGCTCCACCTACGGCGTCATCCGGGCCGCGGCGCGGCGGGTGCGCGAGCAGGGCACTCCGGTCGCGACCGCCCACCTGCGCACCGTCCATCCCCTTCCCACCAATACAGGCGACGTCTTGAAGGCGTTCCCCAAGGTGCTGGTTCCGGAGCTCAACTCCGGCCAGCTGCTGGGAATACTGCGCGCGAACTTCCTCGTCGACGCGGTCGGCTACAACAAGGTCGAGGGTGTCGGGATCCTCGCCGAGGAGCTGGAGCAGGGCATCCTGGAGGCGCTGAAATGAGCGGCAACGGAGCCCTCCCCGTGCTGACCAAGGAGGATTTCCAGTCCGACCAGGAAACCCGTTGGTGCCCTGGGTGCGGCGACTACGCGATTCTCGCCTCGGTTCAAGCTCTCATGCCGGAGCTGGGGATCCCGCCCGAGCGAACGGTCTTCATCTCAGGGATCGGCTGCTCCGGCCGCTTTGTCTACTACATGGACACCTACGGGATGCATGGCATCCACGGCCGCGCCCTGGCACTTGCCACCGGGATCGCAGCTTCCCGCGAAGATCTCTCCGTCTGGGTTGTGAGCGGCGACGGAGACGGGCTTTCGATCGGCGGCAACCACCTCATCCACGCGCTGCGGCGCAACGTCCCGATCAAGATCCTCCTCTTCAACAACCAGATCTACGGCCTGACCAAGGGCCAGTACTCGCCGACCAGCGAGGTGGGCAAGGTCACCAAGTCGACCCCGTTCGGCTCCGAGGACCCGCCCTTCAACCCCGCGGCGCTGGCGCTTGGCGCCGAAGCCTCCTTCGTGGCTCGCACGATCGACGTCGAGAAGAAGCATGTGGCGAGCGTGCTGCGGGCCGCCGCCGAGCATGAGGGCTCCGCCTTCGTCGAGATCTACCAGAACTGCAACGTCTTCAACAACGGCGCGTTTGACGCGATCCGCGGCAAGTCCGGCCGCCACAACCAGATCCAGCTTGAGCACGGCGAGCCGCTTCGCTTCGGCGAGGAGGGCGAGCGCGGTGTCATCCGCTCCGCCGACGGCCACCTCGAGCTCGCCGACGTCAAGGAGGTCGGCGAGGACGCGCTCGTCGTTCACGACGCCCACCGCGAGGACCCAAGCTACGCGACAGCGCTCGCCCATCTCACCGCCCGCCCGACCGGCCCGACTCCGATCGGCGTTCTGCGTGACGTCAAGCGACCGGTTTACGGGGAAGGGCGCCAGCAGAGGCTGGCGGCGGCCTTCGCCGACGCAACGCCGAAGGACCTGGACGAGTTCCTCCATTCCGGCGACACCTGGACCGTTACCTGAGTGTCGCCCGGGGGAGCCGGGGCGACCTTCTCAGCGTGCTGAAACGGTCAGTTTGCGGGGGCCGCGGCTGAAGCCGGCGCTGAGGAGGGCTGCCTCGTGACCGGAGCCGATCACGGGCTCGCCGTCGAGCTTCTCGACGGCGAGCTTGGGTAGGTGGCCGGCCGCAATGGCGGCCGCGAGGGCGGTCATTGCGGCAGCGAGGTCGGGGCCCTCGAGGCTGGCAAGGCGTAGGAGGCTGCGGCCGCCACGCTCGACGTAGACGAGCGGCTCGCCGTCGCGCAACAGGACGTGGGCGCCGGGCGCCCGCGCGGGACGCCGGCCGGACGCCGGCTTCGGCCAAGGCAGCGAGGCGCCGTAGGGATTGGCGGGATCGGTGGCGGCAAGCAGCAGGTGGGAACCGGTCGCTTCAGGGAGGGAGCGCAGCCGCTCGACCGCACCCGCAAGGGCGAACTGGGCGCCGCCCAGTCCCTCGACGAAGTAGCCGCGGCGGGCCGTTCCGAGCATCTCCAGGTTGGACAGCTCGGCGTAGAGGGTTGAGAAGCCGCCCGGAACGCCCTCGGCCAGAACGGTCTCACGGGTGACGATGCCATAGCGCTCCAGCATCAGCTCGGCCTTGGCGCGGAGGCGGGGGCCGGCAGCCGGAGCGTTCTCGAACAGCGGCGCAGTCAGCGACCAGCGACCCTGCACGGCGGCGGCCCCCGAGCCGGAGCGACGCGCGAAGCGCCCGCCGGGGCGCCTTCCTTTCGCTATGCGATAGGAAAGCGCCCCATCCCCTTCGGCCGCTGCAACGGCGCGCAGGCGCGGCGCCCGCAACGGCGCGAAGGCGTCGTTTGTCACCTCGCCGGACCACGCGAGGTCCCAGAGAGCGATGTGGAGCTCCTCGGCGGGGTTGTCGAGGTCGGCGAGCAGGTCGAGCCAGAACGAGGGACCGGCGGCGAGGCGCTCGCGGATCGCGTCGTGAACCTCGCCCTCGGCTCGCTCCAGCTTGGCGTTTGCGGGCGGTGGGCCGGCGAGGCGGACGTCCTCGCGAAAGTAGAGGGCGACGCGGCCGTCGTTGCGGCCGATCGAGCCGGCGCCGATCCAGACAACCTCACCGCTCGTGCAGAGCTCGTCGAGCCACGCGGGCGAGTAGGCGCCGAGCCGGCGCGGCAGCACGTCTTCCTCCCAGACCTTCGGCGTGACGGCAACACCCTGGAGTGGGACGAGCGCGTCGCGCAGGCGGTCGGGACCGGCTCCGGCCGAACGGTGGGCGTCCACGTTCTGCCAGCTCGGCAGGAAGCGGGCGAAGCGGTCGCGAGCGGCGGGCTCGACTTCACGACGGAGGTGGGCGAGGCTCGCCCGGCGCACTCGGCGCAGGACTTCGGCGTCACACCACTCGCGCTCCGTGCCGCCCGGCAGCAGCTCACCGCGCACCACACCACCCGCCCGCTCGAGCTCGCGCAGGGCCGGGGTCGGATCGATCCCATAACGGGCGGCGAGCTGCGCAGTCGGGAAGGGGCCGTGGGTGCGCGCGTAACGGCGGACCAGGGCCACGAGGGGGTCGGGATGGTTCTCGAGGAAGCTCTCGGGCAGGCCGGGCGGGGGCGGCACGCCGAGCGCATCGCGGTACATCCCGGCGTCCTCGGCGGCGATATAGCGCTCCTCGCCGCCGATCCGGACCAGGGCGGCGCGGCGCTCGGCGAGCAGCTTCTCCAGCATCGAGGCGGCCGAGTAGCCCTCGGCGACGCGCTCGGCGCACTCCTCCGCCGTCAGGTCGCCGACGTTGCGCAGGGCCTGCTGAAGAGCGTCGCGGTCGGCGGCGCGACCGGCCTCGGCGCGGTGCTGGAGCTGCGCCTCGACCTCGTCCAGCGCCGCGGGGTCGATCAGCTCCCGCAGCTCCTCCTGGCCGAGCAGCTCGCGAAGCAGGTCGCGATCCAGCGCCAGGGCGGCGGCGCGGCGCTCCGCGTTCGGTGTGTCCCCCTCATACATGTACGTCGCGACGTAGTCGAAGAGCAGCGAGGAGGCGAAGGGCGAGGCGGTCGGGGTCTCGACCTCGACGAGGCTGAGCCGGCGCGAGTGGAGGTCGCGCAGGATGTCGCGCAGCGAGGGGAGGTCGAGCACGTCGCGCAGGCACTCGCGGTAGGTCTCCAGCACGACCGGGAAGCGGGGAAAGTCGCGCGCCACCTCCAGCAGGCTCTGCGACTTCAGCCGCTGCTGCCAGAGCGGCGTGCGCCTGCCCGGGTAGGCGCGCGGGATGAGCAGGGACCGGGCGGCGTTCTCGCGGAAGTGGGCGCCAAACAGGGCCGAGCCCGAGAGCTCGCGCACGACCAGGTCCTCCAGCTCGTCGGGCTCGATCATGACCAGGTCGCCCGGGGGCGGCTCGTCGGCGTCGGGAAGGTGGACGACGATGCCGTCGTCGGACCAGATCGCGTCGGCCTCGAGGCCGCGCTCGGAGCGGATCTTCTGCGCGAGAGCGAGGCCCCAGGCGGCGTGGACGCGGCCGCCGTAGGGGGAGAGGACGCAGAGGCGCCAGTCGCCGATCTCGTCCCGGAAGCGCTCGACGACGATCGTCTCGTCAGAGGGGACAACGCGGGTCGCCGCCTGCTGCTCGCGCAGGTAGGCGACGAGGTTCTCGGCGGCGCGGCGGTCGAGGTCGTAGTCGGCTGCCAGCTCGGCGGGGTCGCGGGAAACAGCCTCACGGGCGAAGGCGCCGATCGCGCGGCCCAGCTCGGCGGGGCGGCCGATCCCGTCTCCCTTCCAGAAGGGCACGGCGCCGGGCAGGCCCGGGGCCGGGGTGACGATCACCCGGTCGCGGGTGATCTCCTCGATCCGCCAGGTGGTCGCGCCGAGCAGGAAGGTCTGGCCGGGGCGCGCCTCGTAGACCATCTCCTCGTCGAGCTCGCCGACCCGGCGGCCGTCGGGAAGGTGGACGCCGTAGAGGCCACGGTCGGGGATCGTGCCGGCGTTGGTGACGACCAGCTGGCGGGCGCCCTTGCGGCCGTGGATCGTGCCGGCGGTGCGGTCCCAGACGATCCGCGGGCGCAGCTCGGCGAAGCGGTCGGACGGGTAGCGCCCGTCGAGCATGTCGAGGACGTTCTCCAGCTGCTCGCGGGAGAGGTCGTGGAAGGGCTCACTGGCGGTGACGAGGCGCTCCACCTCGTCGACGTCCCATACGTCCAGGGCCGCCATCGAGACCAGGTGCTGGGCGAGCACGTCGAGCGGGTTCTGCGGGATCACGGTCTCCTCGATCTCCCCCGCCCGCATCCGCTTCGCGACCACCGCGCACTCGAGCAGGTCGGCGCGGAACTTGGGGAAGATGCGACCGCGCGAGACCTCCCCCAGGGAGTGGCCGGCGCGCCCGACCCGCTGCAGGCCACGGCTGACCGACTTCGGCGACTCGACCTGGATCACGAGGTCGACCGCGCCCATATCGATCCCCAGCTCCAGGGACGACGTCGCGACCAGGCAGGGGAGCTGCCCGGACTTGAGCAGCTCCTCGACCACCGTCCGCTCCTCGTGGGACAGCGATCCATGGTGCGCACGCGCAATCTCCTCCTCAGCCAGCTCGTTGAGGCGCATGGCTAAGCGCTCTGCGCCTCTGCGGGCGTTGACGAAGATGATCGTTGACCGGTGTTCGCGGACGAGCTTCAGCAACTCGGGGTAGATCGCGGGCCAGATCGAGCGCGGGTTGCTGCCGGGGTCGAAGTTCGGATCCGGCTCGGGGCCGGGAGGTCGGGTGCCGGGGTCCGACATGTCCTCGACCGGGACGACGATCTGAAGGTCAAGCTCCTTGTTGCGGCCGGCGTCGACGATCTCGCACTCGCGCTTGGGCCCAACGAGGAACTGGGCAATCCGCTCCAGCGGGCGCTGCGTCGCGGAGAGCCCGATCCGTTGGACTGGGGAGTCGGGGGAGGACTCGGCGGAGCCTCCCCGCTGTTGCTCCGACGAGTCCTCCCCCGACTCCCTGACCAGATGCTCGAGCCGCTCCAACGTCAGCGCCAGGTGGGAGCCGCGCTTGGACTGGGCCACGGCGTGGATCTCGTCGACGATCGCCACTTCGGCCGTGGTGAGGATCTCGCGAGCCCCCGAGGAGAGGATCAGGTAGAGCGACTCGGGTGTGGTTATGAGGATGTCCGGTGGCGATTTGCGCATCGCGCGCCGTTCGGACTGCGAGGTGTCGCCGGTGCGCAGGCCAACGGAGATGTCGGCGCCGATCCCGCGCAGCGGGGCACGCAGGTTGCGCTCGATGTCGTAGGAGAGGGCCTTGAGCGGAGAGACGTAGACGATCCGCACGCCGCCACGCTCCGGCATCCGCGCGAGCCGGTCGATCCCCCAGAGGAACGCGGCAAGCGTCTTGCCGGAACCGGTCGGGGCACAGATCAGCGCGTTGGCGCCGCCGCCGATCGCCTGCCAGCCACCCACCTGGGCCGGAGTCGGCCTCTCGAACGAGGCCTCGAACCAGCGCCTAACGGGGTCGCTGAACGGTGCCAGCGGGCCGGCTTCCACGCTCGATTTCGCATCGGTTCCCAACCGACCGATCTTACGCTCCGCACCTCCGGGCGCACGTTAGGGCGGCGCAGCGGGACCTACGTTCGTTAGGGCCGGCCGCCGGTGAACTTCACGTACGCGTACCAGGATGGCTTTGGCGTGAAGCCCGGCCCAAAGAGCCCCGAGCCGTCGCAGAAGTTGCAGGCGCCCGGCTCGTCGTCAACCGAGAACCAGTAGACCCGCTGGAGCCGCCACTTCCGCTGGTTGTCGCGGAGCAGTGTGAACGCGCCCCTGAGCTGCGCAGCCTGGCCGGCCGGGCCCTTTGCAAAGGAGTTGCCGGCGGTCGCGGGCTGGGAGCTCCAGCCCATCTCGGTGATCCAGAGGCCGGTGCCGATGTCGTGGTTTGCCATCAGCACCCTGCGAACTTCTTCGATCTGGGGCCGGAGGCTCTTGTACGTGCTGGCGTAAGGGTGCAGAGCGACACCGTCGAACTTCGACTTGATCCCCGGCGCGCTCGCGTACATCTGCTTGAGGAATTCGGCCGCGAAGTAGGCCTGCCGCGGCCTGCGTTTGTAGCGCGCTTCCTTGGGCCAGGCGAACATGCCGCCAAGCACGACCTTCGCGCCCGGATCGGCGCCCTTGATCGCCGCGTAGGAGGCCTTGACCAGCTTCGCGTATTCGGCCGGATTCGGCTGCGTGACGAAGTACTTGAAGTTCTCCTCGTTCCAAATCTGCCAAGTCCGGATCGGCCGCTGCGGCACCGCCGGGTGCTGGGCCCAGAAGCTGCCGCTCGGGCCGTAACGGGCAACGACGAGGCCGAGAAAATTCGCCCAGGCGCTGCTCTCTCCACCCCTTACCGGCAGGTTCTTCGGCGCCTGGGCCGAGTGGTGAGATCCCGGAACCCATGCCGACGGCACCGCCCATGTGGGTGCGCCCGAGATGAAGGGGAGGACATCGATGCCGGCCGCCGCCGCATTGCCAACCTGTTCGTCCAGCAAGGCCCAATTGAGTGGGCCGCCTTTGGTTGGCTGCACGGTCGCCCAGTCAATCGGAAGGCGGATGCTTTCGACACCGCCAGCCCTGATGCGCTCGAGCTGTTCGAAGGTGGGCGTTGCCTGTGGGGCAACGCCCCAGAAATCGACGGGAAGAGCCAGGGCGGTTGACGCCTGGACACCCGAGATCGCCGCCGCGACGCCGAATACCGCGGCCCAGGCACGCGTCTGCCTCACTAGGCGCTTCGCCGGCTGCCCCCCCATTGGGTCAGCCGGCCCTGGGTGAGACGGAGGCGCCGGAGGCGCCGCGCTGGCGGCGCTGCCTGATCATCACCGCGCCGATCGAGATCGCCGCGAGCACGAGGATGGCGATCAGGATGGGGACAAGCGGGGAGGCGCCGCCGCTGCCGTGCGAGATGGGCACGGGTTCACCGGCTGGGGTTCCCAGCTGCTGGGCATTGCCTGGGCTACTCTGCCCCGTGCCGCCCTTACCGCCAGCCGTATTCGACTTGCCCGAGGATGAACCGCCCGACGAAGATCCTGCACCGCCCGAGCCGGTCCGACTCGGCTTCGACGCGCCACCGTTCGCGACAGCGGAGGATGTCGCCGGAGTTCCGGAATGGTGCTTGCCGGTGACCGTGGGCACCGCGTTTTCATACTGGACCCCACTCGAGTCCGCGTGAGCGAGCACCGGAAAGCAGGCCAATGCGAGCAGAGCCAGCACTGACAGGAAGCGCAAAAAGGAGCCGCTCGAGGGCAGGGAGAAGCGGAGGCGCATCCCGATCATCCCGCCCAAGGTTAGACCAAATGGCGGCGCTGCTTGCTCCGATTGGCCTGATCGTCGGGCTGGCCCTGGCCGGGGGTGGCTACGAATTGACGGCCCGTCACATTGCCGGGCTTGCCGTGTGGCTGCTGGTCGTCGCGCTGCTGGTGCTGGGGACTGGAACGAGCGCGAAGCTGGGGCGCCCCCTCTACTGGGCGCTCGGGCTGATCGGTGGTCTGGCGCTGCTGTCTGCTGTCTCATCCTCGTGGTCCGGGTCGGTCGAGCTGAGCATGATCGAGGCGGACAGGGTTCTCGTCTACCTCGCCATCTTCCTTGCCGCGTTCCTCATCGTCCAAACCGACGAAAGGCGCCAACGTTTCGCTGAAGGCCTTGCAATTGCCCTTGCGATAGTTGCGTTCCTGGGCCTGGGGAGCCGCCTTCTTCCGCATGTGATCGAGGTCGGTAACTCGCTTGGCAGCGGGCCGCGTCTCCGTTATCCGCTCGGCTACTGGAACGCCAACGGGGCGACCTTCGGGATCGCAATCGCGCTGCTGCTCTGGGCCAGCCGGCGGGCTGCGTGGGCGGGGCTGCGCTGGCTCTCGGTGGCGGCGATGCCGGCTGTTCTGCTCGCCCTCTATGTCACCTATTCGCGCGGCGGCCTGCTGGCTCTCGTCGTCGCCGCGGGATGCCTGATCGCCCTATCGCGGGACCGCCTCTGGCTGCTGGGCACGCTGGCGATCGGGGCGCTGGGAGCGCTGCCAGCGGTGCTTGCGGTACAGGCGCGGCGCAGCCTCGCCAACAACATTGCCAGTCAAACATCCGTTGACCAGGGGGCAACGGTGCTGCTGATCCTGCTCGCCGGGACCGCTCTGGCGCTGGCACTGTTCGTGGGGCTGCGCTGGATGGAGCGAAGAGGCGGACGGCTGACCGGACGTGCGGTGCGGCTCTCGCGCAACCCAACCTTCTTGCGGAGCATTGCCGCGGTTGGGGCCGTGCTCGCGATTGGGGCGGCAATCGCCGTTGGCGGGCGCGCCTGGAGCCAGTTCTCCACTCGCGACATCCTCAAGCTCCCCAATCAGCCCCAGCAGCACTTCTCCGAACTCTCCGGCGCCGGCCGCCACGACTTCTGGCGCGTCGCGGTCGACGCCTTCGCCGAAAAGCCAGTGCTGGGCACCGGAGCTGGCACCTACCAGTTCTCGTGGGATCAGCATCGCTCGATTGTGTATCCCGTGCATGACGCTCACTCGCTGTACCTGGAGGCGTTCGCCGAGCTCGGCGTCGTCGGCGGGCTGCTGGTGCTGGCGCTGGTCGGCACGCTGCTCTGGCAGGGCTTCTCCGCCTGGCGCGCAGCCTCCGGCACCGCACAGCGAGAGCGCTACGCAGTCCTCTTTGCCGCGATGCTGGCCTTCGCGGTCGGAGCCGGCTTCGACTGGTTCTGGGAGATCGCCGCGATGGGAGCGATCTTCTTCCTCGCCGCCGGCGTGCTGGTGGCCGCGCGCTGCGCTCAGCTGGTCGACGTCCCGGGGCTCGACGGCCGCCCCGGAGGCGCCGAGGGGCGGCGTTTCGGGCTGGCAATCGGCGGGCTTGCCGCCGCGTGGATCGCCGCAATCTTGCTGATCGGGCCGCTGCTGGTGGATCGGGAGATCGACGCCAGTCAGACCGCCGCCGCCAACGGCGACATCGCGAGCGCCAGCGGTCACGCCAACACCGCCCGCTCGATCGAGCCTTGGGCGGCCTCCCCCTATGTTCAGCTCGGCCTGCTCGCGGAAACCCAGCGCGACTACGCCAGCGCCAGGCAGCGATTCACGCAGGCAATCTCCCGCGAAGACCGCAACTGGCAGCTCTACTTCCTCCGCTACAGGGTCGAGATGGCGGCCGGCGAAGCCGCAGCCGCCAAGACGGACCTCGAACGGGCTCGCCAGCTGAACCCGCTGGAGCCGGAACTGCAGACGGCACCCGAATGAGCGGCAAGACGCAGGAGGCGGCCGCCCGCAAGGCTCGGGGCGATGCGGTGTCAGGCCAGCCGCCTCTGCGCCCCCAGCCGGGCCGTACGGATGCGGCGGTGCGGTTTGGGCTGACCGGGCCGGCCGGCGCCCGGCGCCGCGGAATGCTGCTGCGAAGGCTGCTGGCGACAGGCGATTGGGTGGCGCTGGTCGCGACCCTGTGCGCGGTCACCGCCGTCAGCCGGACCACCGACATCAGCACCCTGTTCTGGGCGACGATGTTCAGCCCGGTGTGGATCGTCGTGGGGAAGCTGCACGGGCTCTACGACGCCGATCATCGCCGCATCCGCCATACCACGCTGGACGAGCTTCCCACCCTGGTCTCCGCCGCCGTCGTGGGCACCCTGGCGCTGGACGGGCTGCTGGCGCTGAGCCCGGCCGGGCCGCTCGGCATCGTCAGCGCGATCGGCGTCGGGGTTGGCGCGCTGCTGGGCAGCTTCGTGGCGCGGGCGCTGCTGCGCTTCTTCTGGCACCGGCTGGCGGGCGGCGCGATCGGCGTCGTGATCGGGGCTCCCGGATCGGCGGACCTGGTGGCGCGGCGCATCGCCACGCACCCGGAGACGCGCCTGCACCTGGCCGGCTACCTGGCGCTGCCCGGCGACGCCGACACCGGCGAGACGGAAGCGGGCAGGCTGCCGCGCCTCGGCTCGGTCGCTGACATCTCGCGCGTGGCGCAGGAGCACGACATCGAGAGGGTGATCGTCACCGAGCTGGACATGAACGAGGCGGCGGCCGAGCAGCTGATCGACGACTGCAAGGCGGCGGGGCTGAGCCTGACCTTCCTCCCGCAGCACTTCGGGCTGCTGGGCCCCGGAATCGAGCTGAACCGGCTCGCCGAGCTGCCCGTCCTCGATTTCCGCTTCTCGGACCCGTCGCGCTCGACCGAGGCGCTGAAGCGGGCGATGGACGTGGCCGTCTCGGCGACGATGTTGTTCGTCCTCTCCCCTGCGATCCTGGCGATCGCGCTGCTCGTCCTGGTCGATTCCGGGCCGCCCGTCCTCTTCCGCCAACGGCGCGCCGGCAGGGACGGCAAGCCGTTCACGATGGTCAAGTTCCGCACCATGGTGCCGGGCGCCGAGGAGCAGCTCGGCGAGCTGCTCGACCTCAAGAAGCTCGACGAGCCGGCCTTCAAGATCGTCGACGACCCGCGCGTGACGCGCGTCGGGCGGGTCCTGCGCAGGTTCAGCCTCGACGAGCTGCCCCAATTCGTCAACGTGTTGACGGGCAAGATGTCACTGGTCGGGCCACGACCGGAGGAGGAGGCGGTGGTGGCCCTGTATGACGAACGCCAGCGCATTCGCCTCGCGGTCAAGCCGGGAATGACCGGGCCGATGCAGGTCTACGGCCGGGGTTACCTGACCTTCGAGGAGCGCCTGGCGATGGAGCGCGACTACCTCGACAACCTCTCCATCACCGGCGACCTGGCCATCCTGCTCCGCACCCCCGCCGCGATCCTGCGCGGCGACGGCGCCTACTGAGGCTCCCACTGTGTCGAACCGGCTCGATCTCGAGGTCGTCATTGTCAGCCACGGTGCCGAAGAGCTGCTGCGGCGCTGCCTGCAATCGCTGGAGGAGCATCCGGCCAATGGCGAGACGCGCGTGACGGTCGTAGACAGCGGTAGCACAGACGGGACGCCGGACATGGTGGCGCACGAGTTCCCGCCGGTCCGGCTGCTGCGCCGCGAGAACATCGGCTTCTCCGCGGCCAACAACCTCGTCCTGCGCGAGACCGACGCGGCCACGGTGCTGCTGCTCAACCCCGACACCGAGGTTCACGCCGGCACGCTCGATGCGGCTCTGGAGCGGCTGCGCTCGGACGAGCGGATCGGCATGGTCGGCGTGAAGCTCATCACCGAGACAGGCGAGCTGGACCACGCCTGCAAGCGCTCCTTTCCGACTCCGCTCAGCGCCCTCGCTCATTTCACCGGCGTCGGCCGGACCGAGGACGCCTCCGGCGCCCTGAGCCAGTACCGCGCCACGCATCTCGGCGACGACGAGCCGGGGGAGGTCGACGCCGTCAACGGCGCCTTCATGCTCTGCCGGGCCGAGGCCGTCCGCGATGTCGGCCTGCTCGACGAGGGCTACTGGCTCTACATGGAGGACCTCGATTGGTGCCACCGCTTCTGGGACGCCGGCTGGAAGGTGTTCTACGAGCCAGCCGGGGTGGCCCTGCATGTCAAGGGGGGCTCCAGCGGCGGGCGGCGAGCGCCCAGGCAGGAGATCGCCTTCCACCGTGGCATGGGCCGCTTCTACCGCCGCTTCGAGGCCCCTGGGCGCAACCCTCTCCTCAACGCCGCCGTCTACGCCGGCATCGCCGCCAAGCTGGCGACCAGCCTCGCGATCACCGTCGTCAAGGGCGGTTAGTCAGAAGGGCAACGTCGCGGCGGCCTCGGCGAGGCGGGGGGCGGCCTTGTCGCGCTCGGAGAGGAGGGGGTCGGCGAGCGGCCACTCGACGCCGACGTCGGGGTCGTCCCAGGCGATGCCGGACTCGGTCGCCGGGTCGTAGACGCTGGAGAGGAGGTAGGCGACGTCGGCAACGTCGCTGAGCACGGCGAAGCCGTGGCCGAAGCCGACCGGGACGTAGAGCTGGCGGTGCGCCTCGTCGTCGAGCACATGGCCCTCCCACTGACCGAAGGTCGGCGAGCCGCGGCGCAGGTCGACTGCGACGTCGAAGACGCTGCCGCGCGCGCAGCGGACCAGCTTCGCCTGGCCCGGATCGGTCTGGAAGTGGATTCCGCGCAGCGTCCCCTTCGCCGAGCGCGAGTGGTTGTGCTGGACGAACTCGACGTCGACGCCAAGCTCGGCCCAGGCGTCGCGACGGAACGTCTCGACCGTGAAGCCGCGCGCGTCGCCGTGAACCTCCGGCTCGAGCAGGACGGTTCCGTCCAGCTTCGTCGGCAGGGACCTCATGGGGATCAGCCGAGCGCCCTGCCGTACTGGCGCTCGTAGTACTCGCGGTACTCGCCGGAGCGGATCGGTCCCCACCACTCCTCGTTGTCGCGGTACCACTCCACCGTGCGCTCCAGCCCCTCGGCGAAGCGCACCTGCGCCTCCCAGCCCAGCTCGGCGCGGATCTTCTCGCTGCTCAGCGAGTAGCGGCGGTCGTGGCCGGGGCGGTCCTTGACGTATTCGATCAGCGACTCGTCGGCGCCGGTCAGCTCGATCACCCGCCTCACCACCTCGATGTTCTCGCACTCGTCGGGGCCGCCGACGTTGTAGGCTTCGCCGGGCCGGCCCCGCATCAGCACCGTGTGGATGCCGCGGCAGAAGTCCTCGACGTAGAGCCAGTTGCGGACCTGGCGGCCGTCGCCGTAGACCGGCAGCGGGTCGCCGTGCAGGGCGTTGAGGACGATCAGCGGGATCAGCTTCTCGGGGTACTGGCGCGGGCCGTAGTTGTTGGAGCCGCGGCAGATCACCGCCTCCAGCCCGTAGGTGTGGACGTGGGCGGAGACGAGCAGGTCGCCGGCCGCCTTGGTCGCCGAGTAGGGGGAGGAGGGGTCGAGCGGCGAGGTCTCGGTGAAGGAGCCTGACTCGATCGAGCCGTAGACCTCGTCGGTGGAGACCTGGAGGTAGCGGCCGACGCCGAGCTCGCGGGCCGCGTCGAGCAGCACACCGGTGCCGATCACGTGGGCGCGCGCGAAGGCGTCCTGGTCGTCGATCGAACGGTCGACGTGGGACTCGGCGGCAAAGTTGACGACCGCGTCGCAGCCCTCCATCGCCTCGCGGACGACCGCCGGGTCCTCGATTCCGCCGACCACCAGATCGACGTCCTCGGGCAGGTTCTCGCGCCGCCCCGCGTAGGTGAGCTTGTCGAGCACGACGACCTCGTGCTCGTCGCCCACCAGGCGCACGTAGGTCGAGCCGATGAAGCCGGCGGCGCCGGTGACCAGCAGCCTCACGCCGCCTCCCTCTCGGTCGAGCGCTGGGCAAGGTAGCCGGCCAGCCCGTCCTGCCAGGAAGGCAGCTTGATCGCGTGCTCGCGCTGGCTGACGAGGGCGGAGTAGGGCGGCCGCGGGGCGGGGCGGCCGAGCATCTCGCTCGTCGCCGACAGCACTTTGCACTCGACCTTGGCCTGGTCGAAGATCTCCCGCGCGAATTCGTACCACGAGCAGGCGCCCGCGGCGGCCATGTGGTGGATCCCGAACTCGACTCCCTCGATGAGACGGACGATCCCATACGCGAGGTGCCAGGTGTAGGTGGGCGAGCCGACCTGGTCTCGGACGACCAGAACCTCACCGTGGTCGGCGGCGAGGCGCAGCATCGTCTCGACGAAGTTCGAGCCGCCGATCCCGAACAGCCACGACGAGCGAACGATGAAGTGGCGCTTGTTGGCGGCCTGCGTCGCTTCCTCCCCGGCCAGCTTGGTGCGGCCGTAGGCGGAGAGGGGCGCCGGCTGGTCGGCTTCGACATAGGGCGCGCCCTTTGCCCCATCGAAGACGTAGTCGCTGGAGACGTAGACGACGCTGGCTCCCACCGCGGCGGCTGCGGCTGCGGCGTTGCCCGCGCCGGCGCCGTTGACGGCCATCGCAGCCTCCTCGCCGTCCTCGGCCCCGTCCACATCGGTCCAGGCGGCGCAGTTGATGACGACGTCGGGCCGCTCCTGCTCCAGCTTCCTCGCCACCGCGGCCTCGTCGGTGACATCCAGCTCGTTGTGGCCGTAGCCGACGACGTCGTGGCCGGCGTTGTCGGCAGCGAGCATCACGTCGCGCCCGAGCATCCCAGCGGCGCCTGTGATCAGCAGCTTCATCAGATGATCTTGATCTCCGACTTGTCGCCGACCAGCATGCGGAGCGTCTTCGGCATCCCGTCGCTGCGGGTGAGCTTCACTTCGCGGCCGAGCAGGCTCGCCTCCATGCGCGTGCCGAGGTCCTCCACCACCGACCCGCAGAGGACGATCGAGTGCTCGATTTCGGAGCGGCAGATCCTCACGTCCTCGCCAATCGAGGTGTAGGGGCCGACGTAGGCGTCCTCGATACGGGCCCCCGCGCCGATCACAGCCGGGCCGCGGATGACCGAGCCCGAGACCCTGGCGCCCGCCTCGACGATGACCCGGCCCTCGACCCGGGAGCCGGCATCGATCTCGCCGTCCAAGCGCGTCTCGATCTCCTCGAGCACCAGCCGGTTGGCCTCCAGCATGTCGGCGAGCTGGCCTGTGTCCTTCCACCAGCCGCTGACCACCTCCGACTGGACCCGGCGGCCCTCCTCGATCAGCTTCTGGATCGCCTCGGTGATCTCCAGCTCCCCGCGCCAGGAGGGCTCGAGGGCGCGGGCGGCGTCGAAGATCAGGGGGCCGAAGAGGTAGACGCCGACCAGGGCGAGGTTCGAGGGGGGGTCCTTGGGCTTCTCGACCAGCCGCACGACGCGCTCCCCGTCCAGCTCCGCGACCCCGTAGGAGCTGGGGTCGGAGACCGGGGTGAGGAGGATGAGCGCGTCGGGTTCCGCCTCGCGGAAGGTGGCGACGAGCCCCCGCAGCCCGTCGGCCAGCAGGTTGTCCCCCAGGTACATGACGAAGGGGGAGCCGCCGATGAAGTCCTCCGCGGTGAGCACGGCGTGGGCCAGGCCGGCGGGCTCGTCCTGGAGGATGAAGGTGACCTGGGCGCCAAAGGCCGAGCCGTCCCCCACCGCCGCGCGGATCTCGTCCCCGGTCTCCGGCGCGATGATGATCCCGATCTCCGTCACCCCGGCATCGACCAGCGCCTCGATCCCGTAGAAGAGCACGGGTTTGTTGGCGACGGGCACCAGCTGCTTGGCCGAGGTGTGGGTGATCGGCCGCAGCCGGGTGCCAGCTCCGCCGGAGAGAATCAGTCCCTTCAGAGCCTCCATGCGAAGCTGCAACCCTACTTGAGGCAGCCACATAACCATCCGGTCGACTCAGGCTGCCATCCGGTCAACCCAGGGTCGCCGCGAGAGCCGCGGATCTGGTCACGCACGCCGTGCGTCGGGGACCGCCAGATCTCAACCGCTTGGTGCTTTGACCCGGTCAGGACAGGGTCAAAGCACCAAGCGTGTGCGCGTGGGGGATTGAGGAGGCCGGGATGCGGTGTGCCCCGCATGCGTTTGAGCGGGTGCGCGGTCGCGCGAGAAGGCGGCGCCTGGGTTGGCACCTGAGGGAACCGGATAGCCATAAGGCAGCCAATTGAGCGGCCCGCCAACTTTTGCAGTTCGCCGTCCGCTGGCTCGTGACCACGGAACCAGCCATAGGTATAGGAATGGCTGCGGCAAAAGTATAAGAATATGCGCGAAATAGGTATATTAAGGGCGTGACCGAGTCGATCGCATATAGGACCCGGCTGATCGATCCATATCTCGACGCGCTGCTCGAGCAGCTCCCGGGTCTCTTGGTGATTGGACCGAGGACGGCTGGCAAGACGACGACGATGGGCCGCCGCGCCGCGACTCGCGTCCAGCTCGACATCGAGGCTCAGGCGTCCGCGTTTCAAGCCGATCCGGTCGCCGCGCTGCGAACCCAGACCGAGCCGGTCCTACTCGACGAGTGGCAGAACGTGCCGGGTGTGCTGGCGGCCGTCAGGAGGGCAATCGATGCCGATCCACGACCAAACAGGTTCTACGTGACAGGCTCAGTCCACGCGGAGATCGAAAACGCGGTTTGGCCGGGGACAGGCCGGCTGGTGCGCGTGGCGATCTACCCGATGGCAATACGCGAGCAGCTCGAGCGGGTCGATGGCCCGACGTTTTTCGACAAGGTCGCGGAAGGTGAGGAGCTGTCCCCCCCCACCGACCCCCCCGACCTGCGTGGCTACGTCGACTTTGCCCTCAGGAGCGGTTTTCCGCCAGCCGCCTTGCGGCTCACCGGAGAGGCACGCGCTACCTGGCTCGAGGGTTACGTCAACGATCTCCTCGGCCATGACATCGAGCAGCTGGAACATCCAATGGGGCGCCCCCGGGACCCCGAGCGCCTGCGGAGCTACCTCGAGGCGTACGCCCTCAACTCGGCTGGAGTCGCGGAGCACAGGACGATTTACGGCGCCGCCGGAGTCAACAAGGTCACCGCGATGTCGTACGAGAGACTCCTATCCGATCTCTTGGTCGTTGAGAGAGTTCCGGCCTGGACATCGAACCGGCTGAAGCGGCTTGGCCGTCAACCGAAGCGCTACGTAATCGACTCCGCCCTGATGGCCGCAACGCTGCGCATGGACGAGGACGGCATCATCGGCGATGGCAACGTGCTCGGCCGCATCCTCGAGACCTTCGTCGTCGGCCAGCTTCGCGCCGAGGCGCCGGTTTCCCAGACTCGGCCGAGGCTCTATCACCTGCGCACCGAAAAGGGGCGCCACGAGGTCGATCTATTAGCCGAGCTGGGCGGTGGGCGCATCATTGGGATCGAGATCAAGGCGAATGCGGCACCGGGTGCCGACGATGCGAAGCACCTGATCTGGCTCCGTGATCAACTCGAGGAGCGCTTTCTTGCCGGCATCGTCCTGCACACGGGTCCTCGGTCCTACCGCCTCGACGAAAAGATCGTCGCGGCGCCGATCGCGTCTCTTTGGAGCTGACGCAGTGACAAATTCGCAAACAGCCAGCTGACAGCTACCAGCATGCGACCGTCCATCTACATCCCCCACTTCAACGGAGCCGCACGGCTGGAGAGAACGCTGGAGAGCCTGCGGGGGCAGACGCGTCAGGTGGACGTGGTGGTCGTCGACAACGGCTCGACGGACGGCTCGGCGGCGCTGGTGCGCGAGGAGTTCCCGGAGGTGACGCTGCTGGAGCTGGGCCAGAACCTCGGCTTTGGCCCGGCGATCAACCGCGCCGTGCGCGAACGACCCGCGGACCCGCTGATCCTGCTCAACAACGACGCCGAGTGCGAGCCGCGCTTCGTCGAGGCGATGCTGGAGGCCGCTGCCGACGGCGTCGAGATGGTTGCCGGCGTGCTGGTTCAGGAGGCGGCCCCGGACCGGATCGACTCGGCCGGCGTCGTCGCCGACCGCACCCTGATGGGCTTCGACTACCTGCATGGCGAGCCGCTCTCGGCGCTGGAGGGCGCGGCCGGCTCGCTTGGGCCGACCGGTGCCGCCGCGCTCTACCGGCACGATGCCTTCGAAGCCGTGGGCGGCTTCGACGAGCGGATCTTCCTCTACTACGAGGACCTCGACCTGGCGCTGCGCCTTGCCGCGGCCGGGGCGCATTGCCGCCTCGCCCCCGAGGCCCGGGCGCTGCACGCCTACTCGGCGAGCCTCGGCGCCAGGAGCGGCGAGAAGTTCGCCCACACCGGCTGGAGCCGCGGCTACATGCTGCGCCGCTACGGCGTGATGTCACGGCCGCGCGACTTCCTCAGGGTGCTGGCGGCCGAGGGAGCGATCTGCACCGGCCAGCTGCTTGTAGATCGCACCGCATCCGGAGTCCGCGGCCGCTTGCGTGGCTGGCGTGACGGTGGCGGGCTCGGGACGCGCGACTTCGGCTCGGCCGAGCTGCTCGACATCTCCGTCGCGCAGGCACTCTCGCTGCGCCGGCGGCGCCACCGCGACTGAGCTGCCAACCCCAACTGGCAGAGGCGATCAGGGGCCGAGCAGCGCGGCGGGCACCACCGCAATTCCGTCTCGGCGCCGGTAGGCCTCTCGCCCGGTGCTCACCACAACGGCGTCGGCGAGTTCGTCGCCGAGCTGGTCTTGGATCCAGAGCAGGTGGCGCACGTCGCCATCGGTGACGACCTGGCCGAGCTTGGTCTCGATTGCGACGATCGACTGCCCGCGCTCGACGATCAGGTCGATCTCGCGTTCCCCCCGCCAGGTGCGAAGGTGAGCGGTTCGTGCCTCCACCCGCTGCGCATAGACGCGAACGCAGAGAGTCACCAAGGACTCGAACAGCCCCCCAAGCAGCGTCCCGTCGCGGGGGATGCTCGGTCCGGCCGGGCGCGCCTGGAGCAGGGCCGCGGCATCGACCCCGAGCAGGCGAGCCGCGAGCGCCGGGTCGGCAAGATGGTGCTTGGACGGCGAGGAGAGCTGAGTGAGCTGGTTGCGAGTGGGAAGCCAGGCCGGAAGTGGATCGAGGATCCACAACTGCTCGAGGATGTCGCGGTAGGAGAGTGCCGTCGGCCGGGAGGGCTTCTCGACTTCGTCGCTTGTGGCGGCATCTCTGATCTTCTCGAAGCTCGCCGTCGTCGCAGTTGCCGCGGCATAGGCGCCCATCCATCTCCGCAGGGTGGCCGGCCGGCGCACCTTGCGACCGAGTTCCTCGAACTCCCGCTCAACGATGTGGTCGAGGTACCCGTCGAGCTGTGTCCGCAGCAAACGCGTGGGGAGGCCTCGGATCCCCGGAAAGCCCGACGCGAGGATCTCGTCGACGTAGTCCTCGAGATTCATGTCGGTACGACCTCCGATCTTCGGACGGTCGCCTTCGAGCAACCGGGCAAGGCTGACCGTCGGAGGATCGTCGCTGCGCTCTGCAAGCGTCATCGGCCGCAGACGCACGCGAACGATCCTGCCAGCTCCCGAGTGCACCGGCAGGTTCGTCGGAGTCGCGGATCCGGTCAGCAGAAAACTGCCGGCAGCGGCGCCGTCGTCCACCGCCCGGCGTACGCGGTCGAAGGACTCGGGAACGCGCTGCCACTCGTCGATCAGAATCGGTCTCTCCCCCTCGACGAGCCGGGACGTATCTGCTTCGAGGATCGAGCGTTCAGCCGCGTCGTCAAGCCGGTATGCAGTGGCCGCACGCCGAATCGCCGTCACCGTCTTCCCGACCGCCTTCGGGCCCTCGATCGCAATGGCGGGCAGGCCAGCAAACAGCTCATCGAGCTCCCCATCGACAATGCGTGGGTGGTATGGGGCACCGGAGGCGAGGCGGGTGTCGCCGTGACTTGGGGCCATTTCCTCTACCTTACAGTTTTGCGAGTCATTACTTTACGTTTTTGCGGGTAGCTACCATACATTTCCACGCCCCATGCGGCCGGCCGTCTATATCCCCAACTTCAATGGCGTGCAGCGCCTGCCGCGGGCACTGCGGAGCCTGCAGGGGCAAAGCCGGCCCGTCGGCGTGGTCGTCGTCGACAACGGCTCCGTGGACGACTCGGTGTCGCTGGTTCGCGAGGAGTTCCCGGAGGTCTCGCTGCTGGAGCTGGGGCAAAACCTGGGCTTTGGCCGGGCGATCAACCGCGCCGTGCGCGAACGGCCAGCGGACCCGCTGATCCTGCTCAACAACGACGCCGAGTGCGAGCCGCGGTTCGTCGAGGCGATGCTGGAGGCGGCGGACGGGGGCGCCGAGATGGTGGCCGCCGTGCTGCTGCAGGAGGCGGCGCCGGAGCTGATCGACTCGGCCGGCGTGGTGGCCGACCGCACGCTGATGGGATTCGACTACCTGCACGGCGAGCCGCTGGAGGCCGCACGGCAGGCGCCAGCGCCGCTGGGGCCGACGGGCGGTGCGGCGCTCTACTGCCGAGCCGCGTTCGACGCCGTGGGCGGCTTCGACGAGCGCATCTTCCTCTACTACGAGGACCTCGACCTGGCGCTGCGGATGAGCGGCGCCGGCGCTCGCTGCCACCTCGCCCCCGAGGCCAGGGCGCTGCACGCCTACTCGGCGAGCCTCGGCGCCAGGACCCGCGAGAAGTTCGCCCGCACCGGCTGGAGCCGCGGTTACATGCTGCGCCGCTATGGCGTGATGTCGAGCCCAAGCAACGCGCTGCGGGTCCTCGCCGCAGAGGGGGCGATATGCGCCGGCCAGTTGTTGATGGACCACACGGCCCGCGGCATCGCCGGCCGCCTGCGCGGCTGGCGCGACGGCGGCGGTCTGGCGCGGCGGGACGCAACCGGGGCACCGCTGCTGGCGATCAGCGCACGCGAGGCGCTGGCCCTACGGCGCCGGCGACGAGGATAGGTCGGGCGGCTTCTGGCCGGGCGGGCCCTTGGCGGCGGGATAGACTCGCGGCCTGATGGCTGAGGGCAGCGTGGACGTGGTGGCGCTCCACCGGGAGGCCGCGCCCCGCTTCTCGATCGTGACGCCGGTGTATGAAACGCCGGCGCGGGTGCTCGCCAGGATGCTGCGGTCGGTCCAGCGCCAGAGCTTTCGCGGCTGGGAGCTATGCCTGGTCGATGACGGCTCGCGCGAGCCACACGTGGCGGAGGCACTCGCCGGCGCCGCGCAAGGCGATGCGCGGATCAGGCTGCACCGGCGCGAGGCTAACGGCGGCATCGTCGTCGCCTCCAACGATGCGCTGGCGATGGCGCAGGGCGAGTTCGTGGTCCTGCTCGACCACGACGACGAGCTGCACCCGGACGCGCTCGCGCATGTCCACGAGGCGCTGCTCGAGAACCCGGACGCCGACTACGTCTACACCGACGAGGACAAGATCGTCGGCCCTGGCCTCCACCTCAGGCCCTTCTTCAAGCCGGACTGGTCCCCCGAGCGGCTGCGGACGCAGATGTACACCTGCCACCTCAGCGCCCTGCGACGCTCGCTGGTCGAGGAGGTCGGCGGCTTCGACCCCGAGTTCGAGGGGTCGCAGGACTGGGACCTGGTGCTGAAGGTGACCGAGCGCGCTCGCGCCGTTCTCCACGTGCCGCTGGTCCTCTACCACTGGCGGGTGATCGCGACCTCCGCGGCGGTCGGCGGCGTCGCAGCGAAACCGTGGGCCTTCGAGGCAGGTGCGCGGGCGGTGCAGGCGCACTGCGAGCGGGTTGGGCTGCAGGCCAGGGCCGAGCGCGATGAGACCCATACCGGCGTCTATCGTCTCGAGCCCGAGCTGGAGTCCGAGCCGCGGGTCAGCATCGTCATCCCCACCGCCTGCCAGGTCCGCGAAGTCCGCTATCGGCCACAGGTGCTGGTCAACAATTGCGTGCGCGGCATCCGCGAGCGCTCCAGCTACGGCAACTACGAGATCGTCTGCGTCGTCGATGCGACCGCGCCGACGGACGCTGTCGCGGAGCTGCGAGAGTTGGGGGGCGAGCGGCTCCGGATCGTTTTCTACGACCAGCCCTTCGACTTCTCGGCCAAGGTCAATCTCGGCGCCGCCCATGCCGAGGGTGAGCACCTGCTGCTGCTCAACGACGACATCGAGGTGGCTACACCGAAATGGATCGAGCGGATGGTGATGTACTCGAGCCTCCCCGGCGTCGGCGCCGTCGGCGGCCGGCTGCTGCTGGAAGACGGGCGCATCCAGCACGCCGGCGTGCGCTTCAAGCACGGCCTCCCAGGGCATCCCTACTACGGCTACGCCGGCGACTTCGAGGGCTACGTCAACGAGATCCTGGTCGCACGCAACCCGCTGGCCGTCACCGGCGCCTGCCTGATGACCCGGCGTAACCTGTTTGACCGACTGGGCGGGCTCTCCGGCGAGTTCCCGGTCAACTACAACGACGTCGACTACTGCCTCAAGCTCCGCCGCGACGGCAGGCGGGTCGTCTACGACCCTGACCTGGTGATGTTCCACTTCGAGTCCTCCAGCCGATCTCCAGATGTGGCGGACTGGGAGAAGCGGCTGTTGAGGCAGAAGTGGCCGCAGTTGAGCGCGGTCGACCCCGACTCCAACCCCAACCTGCTGCAGGAGGGCCCGAAGCTGTGCGCCAGGCTCAACTTCGCGCTCCGTCGCGCTCCCCGATTGCGCCCTCGCTAGCGCTAGCTGTACTCACTAGAGGAGGGCCGGTGAGAGTCGCCGCGCACTGACCGATGACCAGGCTATCCTGCCTGCCTCTTGGCGGGAGACAGCAGCTACGAACGCGCAGGGAGAAGGCTCCGGCTCGCAGCGACGGCGGCTCGAAGGCGACTCTCGGCCGGCAGCCGGCCGATCTGGATCGCCAGCATCCTCCTAGTTCTCATCACCTGGCCGATCACTTTCGGCTATCCAGGCGCCGGCCTCGACTTCAGCTGGGGCAGCGGCCTATACATGGCGATCCACGACGGCAAGCACTTCGGAACCGAAGTCGTGTTCACCTACGGGCCGCTGGGGTTCCTCGCCTGGCCGCAGCTCTGGTTCAGCTGGCTCGCCGTAGCGGCCTTCCTCTACTTCTGCGTGATCTACGTCGCCCTCACCGCCACATTGGTCTGGTCGCTCAGTCGCACCGTGGGTCTCCTCGGAGCCACAGTGATCACCTTCATTGCCTACTCGGCGATCGGATTCCTCGGCGAGCTGCCGCTGCTCCTCGCCGTCGGCTTGTCGTTCGCAGCCATGCGAGAAGACCGTCCTCCCGTCGCGATGACGCTGCTGGTGGTGGGCGGTGGTCTGCTCTGCGCGATCGAGCCACTGGTGAAGCTCTCGGTCGGGCCGCCCACGGCCCTCGTCGTCCTCCTGGGACTCGTCGGCGCCCGAGCCAACCGGCGCCAGTTGGGCGCCTTTATGTCTATCGCGGTGGGTGGCTTCCTGGCTGCCTGGTTCCTCTCTGGCCAGGGTTTGGGCAACCTCTGGGATTACGGGGTCAACGGCGCCCAGGTGGTCTCGGGATACAACGAAGCGATGGGCTACAACGCCGCGAATACCTGGGAAGCGGTCGCAATAGTGACCCTCGCGCTCGGGCTGGTGGCGCTTATCCACCGCGCCAGGTTCCGCGACTCGCGAGCACGTCTGCTCGCTACCGCATTGACCGCGGTGGTCGCGTACGTGGTCTTCAAGTACGGGACCATTCAGTTCGCCAGAGGGGGTCCGCCCGCCGTGGCTCTCTCGACACTTGTCGCGGTCTTCATGATGGCCCCGTGGCCCCGCAGCCGGGCAGGGGCGTTCATCGCCGCCACCGCGGTGCTCGGCGCAATCGTCCTCCACAGCTTCCCGGCTCCAGCGAACCTCGACGTGCTGTCCAAGCTGAAGACGTTCAAGGAGACCGCTGAACTGGCGATCCGGCCCGGCCTCCGTCAGCAGCGCATCGACAGCTTACGGGTGAGCCTGCGATCGAACCTGGCGATGTCTCCCCGCGTCCTTGCCGCGGTGCAGGGCAAGCGAGTCGCGATCGAACCATGGGAAATCAGCGCCGCCTGGGCCTACGAACTCGACTGGCAGCCTCTCCCCGTCTTCCAGAACTACACCGCCTACACCCCGAAGCTCGATCGCCTCAATGCCGCCGCGATCGAAGACCCGAACGGACCGCAGGTACTACTACGGCTGATGCCAAGTGGAGACGTTCCGCTGGGAGGTCTCCCCGGCTTCGCGGGACGGCAGCCCGTCTGGGACCCGCCAGAACAGAGCGTCGCCGGCGTCTGCAACTTCGTCCCGACGCTGACCGACGGCACCTGGCAGGTGCTCTCGCGGATTCCCAACCGGTGCGGGCCACCGAAGCTGATCGCCGCCCGCAGCGGCGAGCCGGGCAAAGCGGTCGCCGTCCCCCAAGCCAGCAACCGCAACGAACTCGTGATCCTGCGCCTCCATGGCGCCGGGATCAAAGGTCTCGAACGGCTGGGCTCGCTGTTCTGGCGTCCGCAGGAACGGCACGCCGTTCTGGACCACGGACGCTATGGCTACCGGCTCGTTCCGGGCACGACCGGGGACGGATTGATCGTCTCGGTCGACCGCTCGCTTGACCGCGGCTTCGACTTCCCCGAACTCCCGGTCATCAAGAACATCAGCATCGAGGGGGCCAGCGGCCCGCTGCGGTTCGACTTCTACCGGGTCAAGATGAGACCGGTAAGGCTGATCCCGGTGCGGCATCCGGCCAGTGCGGCAAGCTGAGTCGACCCAGGCGCCAAGCGAGCAAGATCCACCGCGACCGCCCCAGCGCCCTCACGGGTGCAAGCCTGACGCGCCGAGACCTCGCTAGCTTTCCTGCGGTGAGCGGAGCACTGGCGATCCAGGTCGAGGACCTGCACAAGTCGTTCCGCATCCCTACCCACCGGGTTGATTCGCTCAAAGAGCGCGTGCTGAGGCCGTTTGCCGTCCGCGACTATCGCGTGCTGAAGGCGCTCGACGGGATCTCCTTCGAGGTCGGCCGGGGAGAGTTCTTCGGCATCGTCGGACGCAACGGCTCCGGCAAGAGCACGCTCCTGAAGCTACTCGCCAGCATCTACCGGGCCGACTCGGGAACCATCCGCATGGCTGGCCGGCTGGCTCCGTTCATCGAGCTGGGCGTGGGCTTCAACCCCGACCTCACCGCCCGCGAAAACGTGGTCCTGAACGGAGTGATGATGGGTCTCTCGCCGCAGGAGACGCGCAGGCGCCTCGGTGCCATCGTCGACTTCGCCGAACTCCAAGAGTTCGTCGACCTGAAGCTGAAGAACTACTCCTCGGGGATGCTGGTGCGGCTCGCCTTCTCGCTGATGATGGAGGTCGACCCCGACATCCTCCTGATCGACGAGGTGCTGGCCGTCGGCGACGCCGCCTTCCAGCAGAAGTGCGCGGACGCCTTCCGCGAGATGAAAGCCGCGGGGAAGACGATCATCCTGGTCACCCACGCGATGGCGACGGTCGAGGAGTACTGCCATCGCGCGATGGTGATCAACGACGGCAAGATCGCCCACCTCGGCGAGCCGGACGAGGTGGGGCGGAGGTACCTGCGCCTCAACTTCGAGCGAGCCCGCGCGATCGGCACGTCCTTGGCCGAAGGTGACGAGGATGCAGCGGTGAAGATGCTGGACGCCCGCGTCGTCGACGCGAATGGCGAGCGCGTCAGCTCGTTCGAGCACGGCGAAAAGATCCGGATCCAGGTTGAGATCGAAGCGAGAAAGGATTTCGCCGCGCTCGCCGTCGGCCACCTCATCGTCAACGCCGACGGCGTCGGCGTCTGCCAGTTGCGCGCGCCTATCGGCGGCGACCCGCCGCCCCCGGTCAAGGCTGGGGAACGCCTCAAGGTCGAGACGACCATCGACAACCTGCTCGCAGCCGGCCACTACTTCGTGCACTGCGGCATCAATCGCCTGCTCGAAGGGGGAGTGGCCCTCGATGTCGCCGCCGCAACCGACTTCGTCGTCTTCGGCGGCCCTGCCGATCGCGGCCTCGTCTCGCTGCCGCAGCAGACGCGCACGACCGTGATCGTCAGGGGCAAGACGTGAACGAGGCGGCGACCACCGGCCTCCGTGAGGTGCGCGGCCCCGCGGCCCTCGGCGGCGGCCGCCAGCGCTTCTTCGACCTGCTCTGGCTGATGTCGGTTACCGAATTCAAGCGCGTGTATTTCGGCACCGTCCTCGGCTACCTCTGGTCCCTGGTCCGGCCGCTGATGCTGTTCGGGGTCCTGCTGGTCGTCTTCACTCAGGTCTTCAAAATCGGCAGCAACCAGGTCGGCCACTACCCGGTGATGCTGCTGCTGGGAATCGTCCTCTACACCTTCTTCCAGGAATCGACGACTCAGGCGGTCACCTCGGTCGTCACCCAGGAGGGGATCGTCCGCAAGACCCAGTTTCCTCGCTTGGTGATCCCGCTGGCCACCGTCCTCACCTGTGTCTTCAACCTCGGTCTCAACTTCCTGGTCGTGATCGCCTTCGCCCTCGCTTTCGGCGTCGATCCGAGCTGGACCTGGTTGCTGCTGCCGGTTGCCTTCGTCTTCCTCTTCGTCCTCACGGCAGCCGTGAGCAGCGCGTTATCGGTCCTCTACGTGCGTTTCCGCGACGTCGCGATCATCTGGCTCGTGGTGGCCCAGATGCTCTTCTACGGGACGCCGATCCTCTATCCCATCACCGCCTTCGAAGACCCGACCGCGGAACACCTTCTGATGATCAACCCCCTCGCGGTCATCTTCGAGCAGGTGCGGGTCTGGGTCCTCGCCGAACCACAGGCCCCAACCGCCGTGCAGGCCGCCGGCGGCGCCCTGCACCTACTCCCCGCACTGGCCATCTTCGTCGGCCTCTGCGCCTTCGGGGTCTGGATCTTCAACCGCGAGGCCCCCCGAATCGCTGAGGAGCTCTGAGCCGCATGCTCACCCGCGACCAGGTCGTCTTGGTGTACCGGCAGGTGCTCGAACGCACGCCAAGCGAGCAGGAGATAGAGACCCAGCTCGCCGCCATGCCGGGTCTGGACGCGCTGCTGCGGGTAGCCCTCGAATCCGAGGAGTACGCCGCGCGCCTGCGACAGCGGGGATTGAATGCAGCGCGCAGTCCGACGGTCGTCAACATCTTCCACCCCGATCTCGCTGAGTGGGGTCTCCCGCCCTGCACCCGCTCGGACGACGAGATCGCGATCGTCGGGCGGGAGGGCTGGCTGTTTCTGTGCGGAGGGACGAACGCAAATCTCGGCCAGTACGTCGGCGCCGTAGAGATGGACGCCGACTGGCTGGATGAATGGCGCCAGATAATTCAACGCCGGGATGCGGAGCTACGCGAGCTAGGCATTGCCTCCGCACTCCTCGTGGTACCGGACAAGCTCGCTGTCTACGAGGACTACTACCCGGAGGACTTAACGCGGGTCGGCCCACGTCCGATTGAGCGTCTGCTGGCCGTGCCTGACCTGCCGATTATCTATCCCCTCGCAGAGCTCCGCAATGCCGTGGCCTCGGGCGAAGAGGTCTACCTGCGAACCGACACGCATCTCACCTTTCGCGGCAACGAACTGCTGTTTTCCTCGGTGCTGGCCGCTCTCGAGGTCGAGAACCTGCCCGACCTGACCGCACTTTCGTTCCACTCGTATCCGATCGCCGGTGACCTTGGCATCAAGTTCGAGCCACAGATCGTCAGCATCGTCACTGAGCCCGGCTCGCTCCATCACGCTGAGATCGTCGAAGACAATCGCGAGGAGATCGAAGCCGTGGAGGGGCACGTCGGAACGCGGCGGGTATTCCGCAACGAACAGGCTCCCGACCCGCGTGTCGCGGTTATCTTCGGCGATTCCTTTGGCTTCGCCGCCGCCTACTACCAAGGGCTGTCGTGGTTCCTGGCGCAGACTTTTCGCGAAGTGCATTTCGTCTGGGTGCCTTTTGGCTGGGACGCCGACTACGTCCGACGGGTAGGCGCCAAGGCAGTCCTCATCCAGGGTGCCGAGCGCTTTGTCTCGCGCGTACCGCGCTTCGAGGTCGACGCGTCGCGGATCGCCGAGGAAACCCTGCGCCGCAAGCATCCCGTAGGCATCGAGCGCATCTTCGGCTGACGGTCCGTGCGCGCCTGAGGTCTTCGCTTCGGCGAGGCTAGACTCCGACCGCATGCAGGAGAATGCAAGCCAGCGCGCTCGGCAGGCCATCGCGAAGCAGCAGAAGTGGCATCACCGGATCGAAGTCGCCCCAGGTGTCTGGACCCCCGGCCTGCAGGACACTCCGAGCGTCCTCTCGCAAATCGGAATGCCCGAGGACCTGAGCGGTATGCGGGTGCTCGACCTTGGTGCTCGCGACGGCTTCTTTACTTTCGAGGCCGAACGACGTGGGGCGAGAGAGGTGATTGCTTTAGACAATGAGTCTCCTCACAACACCGGGTTCGCAATTGCGGCAGAGCTCCTCAACTCGAAGGCAACGTACGTGACCGAGAACGTCTACTCGCTCTCCCCAGAACGGTATGGACGCTTTGATCTCGTGTTATTTCTCGGTGTGATCTACTACCTGCGCCACCCGCTGTTCGCGCTCGACCGGATCCATGATGTCTGCGCTCCAGAGGCGTTGCTGCTGGTGGAGACGCACATGATCGATGAAGGTCTCGTCGATCAGGCCGGCGACTGGCGGGCGCTCGCCGACTATCACCCCGATCTGACTTCGTTGCCAATCGTCCAGTACTACCCGGAAAACATGCTTGGGGGCGACCCGACTTCGCAATGGGCGCCGAACCGGGTCGCACTGGAAGGATGGCTGCGTGGATCCGGATTCGACCCGCTCAGCACCTGGCAGCACGCATTTCGCGGCGGTGCGGTCGCGCGCAAGAGAGAGACCGAACCGGCGGGTGAGCGCGCGGTCGATGAGGCCGCCAGCTGGGACATGAGCACGTGGACCGTCGAGAGGTCGACGTCCATGGGCCCAACCTCATGAGCCGCTCCGAAGCGCCGTCCACGGAAGGAGTGGCCAGGTGAACATCTGCACGATCATTGCGAGGAATTACGTTGCGTATGCGCGGGTCCTCGCCGAGTCGTTCCAGGAGTTCCATCCCGGCGGAAACTGCAGCGTCCTCGTCATCGACGACCCGACCGGCTTCATCGACGCCGCCGAGGAGCCGTTCGAGCTTCTCACGATCGACGAGATCGGCCTGCCCGATCCGCAGCGGATGGCCGCCTTCTATGACGTGATGGAGCTCTCGACGGCGGTCAAGCCGTGGCTGCTCCGCCACCTGCTCGACCGGCCGGGCTTCGACTCCATCGTCTACCTGGACCCGGACATCCGGATCTTCGCTCCACTCGAGGAGGTCGAGCGGCGCGTGCAGGAGCACGACGTCGTCCTGACGCCGCATTTCAACAAGCCGCTCCCCCGCGACGGCCGCAAGCCGAGCGAAGAGGACATCCTCATCGCCGGCAGCTACAACCTCGGCTTCATCGCCCTGCAGGCGGGGAGTACGGCCGATGCCCTGCTCACCTGGTGGTCCGAGCGGCTGGAGAGCCACTGCCTCAACGAACCCGAGGTCGGTCGCTTTGTCGACCAGCGCTGGATCGACCTTGCGCCGGGGCTCTGGCCGGGCATCGACGTTCTCCGTGACCCGGAGTACAACATCGCCTACTGGAACCTGCCCACGCGCAGCCTCGAAGACGACGACACCGGCGGCTACCGCGTCGACGGCAGGCCGCTTCGCTTCTTCCACTTCAGCGGCTTCGACCCGCGCCGGCCCACCGAGTTGAGCAAACACCAAAACAGGATCGATGTCGCCGCCGATCCCGTCCTGACTCGGATCTGCCGCCAGTACGCCAGCGAATTGTTCGATCATGGGTTCAAGCAGGCGATCGGCTGGCCCTATGGCTGGGACGCGATGCCGAACGGGATCAAGCTCGACCGCGAGGTGCGCCGCGTCTTCCGCAAGGCGGATGAAGCGGGACAGATCCACGAATCCGTCTTCACGCCGGCGGGAGCGGAGCGCTTCACCGATTACCTGCGCGGCACCGCCGGCGCCGGCGCGCTGGCACGGCGGGTGCTCATGCCGGGAGTGAACGTGGTCGGCTATCTGAGCTCGGAGCGAGGGGTTGGGGAGGCTGCCCGGCAGCTCATCTGCGCGCTGCGGGGCGGCGATGTGCCGGTGGCGGAGATCGATGCCCCGGCGGAGCCCGACAAGATCGCTCCGGTCCTGGGAGCGCTCAGCGACCAGGACCACCCGTACGACTTCAACCTCGTCTGCGTCAACGCGGACATGCTCCCGTTCATCGCCAGCGGCCTTGGCCCCCGCTTCTTCGAGGGCCGCCACTCGGCCGGGCTCTGGTTCTGGGAGGTCTCGCATTTCCCCGAGCAGTGGCGGCCGGCCTTCAACAACGTCGACGAAGTCTGGGTGGCGTCCGAGCACATCGCGAACGCACTCCGCCCGCTCTCGCCGACCCCCGTGCACACGATCCGGCTGCCGATCGAACCCGGGGAGCCGGATGAGGCGAGCCGAGCGGAGCTGGGGCTGCCGGAGGGCTTCTGCTTCCTCTTCCTCTTCGACTACCGCAGCGTCTTCAAACGCAAGAACCCGCTCGGGCTGATCGAGGCGTTCTGCAGGGCGTTCGAGCCGGGATCGGGGCCCTCGCTCGTGATCAAGTCCATCTGCGGCGACGAATTCCCGAGTGAGCGGCGGGCGCTGGCTGAAGCCGTGGCCGGCCGTCCCGAAATCCATCTGGCCGAGGACACGATCACGACCGGGATGAAGGACGCGATGATCGCCAGCTGCGACTGCTACGTGTCACTGCACCGCTCCGAGGGGCTGGGCCTGACGATGGCGGAGGCGATGTACTTCGGCAGGCCGGTGATCGCCACCGCCTACTCGGGCAACCTCGATTTCATGACCGAGGCCAACAGCTACCTCGTGCCGCACAGCATGGTCGAGATCGGGCCCGACGCCGTCCCCTACCCGGCGGATGGGGAGTGGGCCGAGCCGGACCTCGATCGTGCGGCGGAGCTGATGCGGCATGTCTTCGAGAATCCGGAGACTGCCGCTGCAAGAGGGCGACGTGCGGCTGAGGACATCCGCCGAACCCATTCGCCGGCCGCTGCCTGCGAGGCGATCAAGGCCCGGATCGCCGATGCGAGGCGCGCGGGACTGGTCGAGCGACTCGCGGGGCCCAGCCCGGCCCAGGCGGCGGCCGGAGCATTGGGCGGCCGCGCCCAGCTCATCCAGCTGCTCGACTGGTCGTCGCCGCCGCCACCCGATCCGGCCGCGCCCGGCAGGACGCGGACCCTCGCCAGGCGACTCTACCTGCGGGGCATCCTGAAGCCACGGGCAATGGCCAGGGCGCGCAGCGCACGCACCTTCGCCAAACGTGTCTACCTGCGCCTGCTGCGTCCCTATGCGGCCCACCAGCAGCGCATCAACGTCAGCATCGCCCAATCGCTCGACGAACTGCGCGAGGTGGTGGCCGAGACGGTGAACATGGCCGTCGAGAGCGACAGAACCATGCGAGCGCTCAGGCCGCAGATCGACGAGGCGGGAGAGCTGGTGCACGCCGCCGCGGCAGAGCCCTACATGGCCGACGACCGCCTCGCCGAGAAGACGCATCCGGTCCTCGGCAGGACGATCGGCTTCCGCAGCGGCGCCGAGGAGATGGGCCGCGACGGCTACCGCGGCTTCGAGGACCTCTTCCGCGGCTCGGAGGAGATGATTCGCAGCCGCCAGCGGATCTACCTCAGCCTTCTGGGCGACCGTGAGCCGGTCTTCGACGCCGGCTGCGGCAGGGGCGAGTTCCTCGATCTGCTGCAGGAACGGGGCGTTGCGTACCAGGGCGTCGACCTCGACCCCGACATGGTCGAGCGCTGCCGCCAGAAGGGCCACGAGAACGTCGAGCAGGGAAATCTCGTGGACGCCCTGGAGCGGGTGCCCGAGGGATCGCTCGGCGCCATCTTCAGCGCCCAGGTGGTCGAGCACCTGAAACTGGACGGGCTGCAGCGCTTCCTCGAGCTCGGCCTCTCGCGGCTGCGCCCGGGCGGGCTGCTGATCGCCGAGACCGTCAATCCGCACTCGGCCGCCGCGCTGAAGGCCTTCTGGGTCGACCCCACGCACAAGCACCCCCTGTTCCCGGAGACGATGCTGGCGCTCTGCGCGCTCGCCGGCTATGCGACCGGCGACGTCTTCGCACCGGTTGGAACCGGCAACTGGAGCGAGGACCGGACCAGGGTCGGCGAGTACGCGGTCGTCGCCGCAGCGCCCGACCGGGACTCCTGACCGAGCGCTGAGCGCGCTACGCAGTCGAGACCGGGCTGCCTTCGCTGAGCAGCGCCAGATCCGCGTCGACCATCACCTTCACGAGCTGCTCGAAGTCGAAGCTGGGCTCCCAGCCCAGCTTCTCACGCGCCTTTGTGGGGTCCGCGATGAGCAGATCGACCTCGGCCGGCCGCATGAACCTCGGGTCCTGGCGAACGTAGGCGGAGGGGTCGAGGTCGAGAGACGAGAAGGCGATGTTCACCAGGTCCTGGACCGAGTGCTGCACGCCCGTGCCGACCACGTAGTCGTCCGGCTCGTCCTGTTGCAGCATGCGCCACATCGCATCGACGAAGTCGGGCGCGTAGCCCCAGTCGCGCCGCGCCTCGACGTTGCCGAGCGCCAGCTCCGTGGCCAAGCCGAGCTTGATCGCCGCCGCCGTGTGGGTGATCTTGCGGGTGACGAACTCGAGGCTGCGGCGGGGGCTCTCGTGGTTGAAGAGTATCCCGGAGCACGCGTAGAGGCCGTAGCTCTCTCTGTAGTTGACCGTGATGAAGTGCGCGTAGACCTTGGCCACGCCGTATGGGCTGCGTGGATAGAAGGGCGTCAGCTCGTTCTGGGGGGTTTCCCTCACCTTGCCGAACATCTCGCTCGAGGAGGCCTGGTAGAACCGGGCATCCGGGCACGCTTCCCGCATTGCCTCGAGCATCCGGGTCACGCCGACGCCGGTGAACTCGGCGGTCAACGTGGGCTGGTTCCAGGAGGCCCCCACGAACGACATCGCGGCGAGGTTGTAGATCTCGTCCGGCTCGCATGCCCTCATCACGTCGCCCAGAGAGCGCTGGTCGAGGAGATCACCGGTATGGATCGTTATCCGGTCTCGAATCGTCTCCAGGCGGTGGTGGTTCTCGCTCGAGAGGCGCCGCACCATCCCGTGGACCTCGTATCCCTTGTCGAGGAGAAGTTCCGCCAGGTAGCTGCCGTCCTGCCCCGTGATGCCGGTGACCAAAGCGCGACGTGACATGTCCGGCAAGGTTACTCGACGCGTTGCCGCTACCGTACGGGCGACGCCATGAACCAGAATCTCGCCATCGTGCCGGCCCACAATGAGGAGGAGGCAATCGGCTCGACGATCGCCGCGATCCGCCGCTGGGCGCCCGACTTCGATGTCCTCGTGATCGACGACGGCTCGACCGACCGGACCGGGGAAGTGGCCGCCGCGGCCGGGGCCAAGGTGCTGCGGATGCCCTACAACCTCGGCATCGGCGGCGGGGTGCAGGCAGGCTACATCTACGCGAAGGAGAACGGCTACGAGGTAGCGGTCCAGGTCGACGGCGACGGCCAGCACGACCCGCACCAGATCGGGGACCTGCTCGCGTGCCTGGAAGCGAACCCGGGGCTGAATGTGGTTACCGGTTCGCGCTTCCTCGACCCCGACGGTGAGGGCTACCGCTCCTCGGCGGCGCGGCGGGTCGGCATCCGCATCTTCGCGCGGGTCCTCTCGATGGTCACCGGCCAGAAGGTGACCGACCCGACCTCGGGCTTCCGCCTCGCCGACCGGCGCGGGATCGAGCTCTTTGCGAACGACTACCCGATCGACTATCCGGAGGTCGAGGCGATCATGCTGATGCACACCAACCGCCTGCGCAGCCGCGAGATCCCGGTCGTGATGGGCCCGCGGCTGACCGGTGAATCGGCGATCTCCACCCCTCAGTCCGTTTATTACATGGTCAAGGTGCTACTGGCCGTCTTCGTCTCCCTCTTCCGCAAGCGGCCGGTCCGTGAGGCGGCGCCGACCTCCCCGGCGATCGAGCAGGCGCGATGACTCTCTCCACCACCCCTGTCTTCGCCGCGCTCGTCGGCCAGCGGGTCGAGGTGATCCTCGTCGCAGTCCTGATCTGCGTGGTGATCTTCGAGCTGATCCGGCGCAAACACCTGATGGAGCGCTACGCGATCCTCTGGCTCGTCCTCGGGATCACGATCCTCGTCCTCGCGGCCTGGAAAGGGCTGCTGACGACCCTCTCCCATGCGGCGGGGATCTACTACCCGCCCGCCGCGCTCTTCGCCGTCGCCTTCCTCTTCGTCCTCGCCCTGCTGCTCCACTTCTCGATCGTGCTCTCGCGCCTCTCCGACCAGAACAAGATCCTCGCCCAGCGACTCGCGCTGCTGCAGCAGCGGCTCGACGAGAAGGAGTCGGGGAACGAGGAGGCGAAAGACGAGCAAACCGTCCACGAGTCCAGCCGAGCTTCTTGACCGCGACCGACAGCTGCCCAATCTGCAGCGGGCCGATGGAGCCTGCGAACGTGCGCGCCCACGACCGGCTGGTGACCGGGGAGGGCCCCTTCGGCGTGGTCGAGTGCAGGGCCTGCGAGTTCGGCCTGACGACGCCGCAACTGTCCGGCGAGGAGCTCGGCCGCTACTACGCCGACGCCTACTACGAGGACTTCTACCAACACGCCGACGGCAGGGGCGGAAATCCGCTGCATCGCCTGCGGGAGCTGCTGCGGAGGCGCGGGGCGGCGCGATGGCAATCACGGTCACCCTTTCGACTCGACGGGCTGGCGCCTGGCAAGGTCCTGGAGGTCGGCTGCGGCGGCGGCGAGCTGCTCGCCCACTTCGCCGGGCAGGGCTGGGAGGCCTACGGCATCGACCCCAGCGCCGCCGCGGTCGCCGCCGCGGCCCGACAAGGCGCCACCGTCCACCAGGGGACGCTGCGAGACCAGCCCTGGCCGCGCGGTAACTTCCAGCTGGTCGTCTTCCAGCACTCGCTCGAGCACATCCCCGACCCGGTCGGCGCGGTTCGCGAAGCGTGCGAGATGCTTGACCCGGGCGGCAGGCTGATCGTCGACGTGCCGAACTGGATGAGCTGGCAGCGGCGCTTCTTCGGCAATCGGTGGTGCATGCTTGACATGCCGCGCCACCTGCAGCACTTCTCGCCGCGGGCACTTAACCGCCTTGCCGAGCGGCTGGGCCTCGAACCTCTGTCCGTGGGGACGAGCTCGAACGCGATCGCCACCGCCTACAGCGTCCACTACCTGCTCGCCGGGCACTGGACGCCGGGCTGGAAGCTGTGGCTCGCCTACGGGCTCAGCCTGCCGCTGCTGCCGTTCGTCTTCCTCGGCGACCGCGTCGGCGGTGGCGACTCCTGCTACGTGGTGATGCGGAGTGCATGACGGCGCCGGCGGCAAGCCGCCGCTCTGCGTCGCCTACCTCGCCTGGACCCCCTACGGGATCGGGTGCGCGGAGAGCTTCCTCGCCTCCTACCGCGCCCACCCCGCCGGTGCACCTCATCGGCTCCTGCTTCTGCTGGCGGGGCCCGAGGAAGACCGGACCCCGTGGAAGCGGCTCTTCTCGGCGGTGCCACACGAGGCGCTCGAGGTGGGTCTGGGGATGGACCTCGGCCACTACCGCACCGCCGTAGACCGCGTTCCCGCCGAGCGCTACTGCTTCGTCAACACCGTCACCGCCGTCCTCGTCGCCGACTGGCTGGGACGGATGGAGCGGGCGCTGCTCTCGCCGGGGGTGGGGATGGTCGGGGCGACCGGCTCCTACGAGAGTCCGAATGCGGTACGGCCGGGACCGCTGCGGCGGCTGCGGCCGGGCTTCGAGCCGTTCCCGAACCCGCACCTGCGCACCAACGGGTTCGCGATGGAGCGGCAGCTGATCCTCGAGCTCGAGTGGGGCGCAGACCCGACGAGGGCGGAAACGGTGATGCTCGAGGGCGGCAGGCGCAGCCTCACCCGGCAAGTGCGCGAGCGGGGCCTAGAGACCCTGGTCGTCGGTCACGACGGCGTCTACCCGCCCGAGCGCTGGCGCGAGAGCGCGACCTTCCGCAGCGGCGAGCAGGCGAACCTGCTGCTCTCCGACAACCGCACGCGCCACTACCAGGAGGCCGGACCGCTCGTCCGCCGCGGCCTCGCCTGGCTCGCCTGGCACACCTGGCAAGGTTGACGCCGCTCAGGCCTGCGGCGGCTCGATGCCCCGGCGCCAGTGCAGCGAGCCGTCGAGACGAAGGGCGTCGCGCAGCTCCTGGGGCACCATCCCGACCAGGAGGCCGACGCCGAGGAAGGCCAGGGCGCTGAGGACGGCGGCGAGGAGGTCTGGCAGCCCGGGCGCGAAGAGGGGTATGAGAGCGACGGCGGCGGCCACGGCGACGCGGGCGAGGAAGGCAGCGCGCACCGTCACTTTCCCCGTCGAGAGGTGCAGCCGCCAGTAGATGAGGCAGGCGAGGACGGCGTCGCCGAGGACGCTGGCCGCGGCGCCGCCCTTGGCCCCGAAGGGCGGCACCAGGATCGCGGCGAAGACGCCGACGCCGAGCAGGCCGAGCCCGTTGGTGAGGATCAGCTGCCGCTGTTCGCCAAGGGCGATCAGCCCCACCGTCCAGATCTGGTAGAGCGCGATGAACAGCAGGGCGAGCACCTGGATCCGCAGTACGTCCCCCGCCGGACCGAACTCCGAGCCGCCCAGCAGCGACATCACCGGCTCGGCGCCGCGGAAGGTGACGAGCGCCACCAGCACGCCCGCGATCACGGCCCCCTCGCTGAGGCCCTCGATCGCGTAACGCAGGCGGGCGAGGTCGTCGCGCGCCGCCGCGGTCATCAGCGGCAGTGCCACGCCAGCGACCAGGACCGGGATCACGATCAGCGCTTCCATTGCCCGCAGGGAGCCGCCGAAGTAGCCGGTCTGCTCGGCGGAGGAGATCAGCGACATCAGGACGATGACCAGACGGAAGTAGATCTGCCCCAGCGCCAGCGCCGCCGCCACCGGCAGCGCCGTCTCCAGCAGGCTCCGCTGCACGGCCCGGTCGAAGCGCGGCCAGACGAGACCGCCGCGGCCGACGAGGAAGGGGACGAAGGCGATGACGACCAGCCCGACCGCGACCTGGACGGCGAAGAACGGGGTCAGGCTCGCGCCCCACGCCACCAGCAGGGCGACGCCGGCCAGCGTCACCACCTGCCGCAGGACTTCGACGAAGGCGAGGCCGCCGTTGCGCAACTGCACGGTGAGGGGGACGAGCACGGCGTTGGCGATCGCGACGAGCAGCACGCCAGCGCCGGCAAGCGCCGTGCCGACGATCATCCCCCCCGGGTAGGCGGCGATCACCGCGAAGGCGACCAGCGCCACCAGCGCTACCGCGGCCGCCAGCAGCCGCTGGCCGAGGATGTTGCCCAGCAAGGGTCGGCGGGCGCCGACCTCGCGCCGCGCCAGCTCACTGCTGGCGCTGACGTTGAAGCCGGTGTCGACGACGCTGACCGCGATTCCGACCAGGGAGAGGACGGTCACGTAGCGGCCGGATTCCTCGACGCCGAGATGGCGCAGCAGGAGCGTGGCGGTCAGCAGGCCGAGGACCAGTCCGGCGACGTTGGCGCCGATCCGCATCGCGCTGCCGCGGATCACCTTGCCGCCGGCCTCGCTCGACGTCAGGACATCCTCGCCGACGTGCTCTGGCGGCGTCATCGGGCGACGCAGGCTACTAGTGAGTGGAAGAAGCGGATCGGTACCAATCCACGTACCTCCCGCAAGCGTGGCCGACCGGAACGACGTGGTCGACGCTTCCCGCCGGAGTGGCGACGAGGTGGTTGAAGATCGCGACCGCCGTCGAAGGCGCCAGGGCGGTGTCCCTGACGTGGAAGGAGACAGTCAGCGGTCGCCGGCGGCGAACCACGAGGCGACCGACCGGCAGGCGCGGGCCGGGGCGGTCGAGGTTGGCCGGCAGGACCGTCCTCAGGCCCGGCGCCGTCACTTCAACCGAGAATGGGCTCGTGTAGGGCATCTCCAGTTCCCAAGATCCGACCGGCAGGTTCAGACCGACTGAGACGGTGTTCCCTGCGGCGGCCGGCGCCACCGGAGCCACGATCGGCAGCCGCCTCACCGCCGCCACCCCTCCTCCTGCCAGGATCGCGCGGCCCTCCTTCGTGTTGCACTCGAGCACGGCGCCAGGCCATTCGCCCTCCCCCAGGATCGACCGTTCCCGGATCCGCCCGACCCGCTTCCACAGCTCGAAATCTTTGGTGCTGCGCACCAGGCGCAGCTGTGGCGGCGGAGCGCTGGAGGCGGCGTCGCGGGGAGTGACGATCCATTCGTAGCCATTCAGAGTGGAGGCGCGCAGCGAATCGAAGTCGATCGCCTTCCCGTATTCCCACTTCTTCCGTGGGCGGAGCGGCAACTCGGGGATGGCCCCCAGGGCTACCGGTTGGACCGGGACCCCGGCCAGCTCCCAGGTTATGAACTCGTCCTCGCCGAGGAACAGCGTCCGCTTTCCGGCCAGGAGCGGGCGAAAGGTCTCGAGCTGGTGGGCGTGGTCGGTGGGCCCGACCGGGCTCCAGCGGAGCGCCCGCAGGTCGTCGCTGCCGACGCGCAGGAAGAGGACCAGGCCCAGCAGCGGCACCAGCAGCCACGACCACAGCGGCCGGCGCCCCGGCTCGCGGTCGATCAGCGGCAGCACCGCGACCATCAGCAGCAGCGGCGAAGCGATCACCAGCGCCTTGGCGGAAACGTAGGGCGACTGGGAGTGCTCGGATACCCTCCAGATCACCATCGCCCCAGCGGCGGCGAGCGGCAGCAGCCAGCGGCCCCTGCGGAATGCCCAGAAAGTGCCGAAGAGGACAAGCGCGAGCACGAAGGCGGTCCACATGCCGCCCGTGAACGCAGGTGAAGCGGGCAGCCGGAAGTCCACGCTGTTCCAGACGCCGAAAGCCTCCCAGCCCGGCAGGGGGCCGACCAGGTTGCCGATGTCGCTGGCTGAGATCCCGGTGCCGTTGCGGAGGGCGATGAACTCCCACATCCGGTGCGCCTGGGGGAGAAGGGCGACGACCAGAACAGCCAGTCCGATCCCCAGGGCTGGCAGCTCGCGGCGCACGATTCGCGGCACCTCGCGGAGCCGTCGGCGCCAGGCTTGGATCGTCAGCAGACCGGCGAGCCAAAGGCCGGCGATGGCAAACGGCCATGGCAGCCCGGCGAGCGAGAACACCGAGATGATGCCCCCGGTCAGAAGCGCGAAGGGGACCCAGCGCCCCCGCCCGAGCCGCGGACCGCAGCCGCTCAGGTCCAGCGCGACCGCCAGCACGAGCCCGGCCTGCGCCACCTCCTTGAATGACCCCTCGCCGTAGTAGGCCGCCACCAGGAAGGGCATGCCCGCGACGGTCGCGACCACAATCCTGCCGAACCAGGAGGCACGCCGCGCGACCGCCTGGGCGGTCCAGGCGCTGATCACCGGGATCGCCATCGTCCAACCGGAGAAGGCGAGATCGGCCTGGATGCCGAGTCCTTTGCTGAGAAGCGCCGCGAGCGCGTGTGGCCCGAGCGGGTAATCCCGCGGCAGCGAAGTCACCGCGGTCACGGCGGAGGAGAGATAGCCTTCGACGAAGACCAGGTGCACCGCCATGTCGTCGTCGACGGTGACTCCGAGGATGCCTCCGCGTCCCGCCGCCAGGAAGGGCATCAGCGCCAAGAGGACGACCGGCACCGCCGCGAGAAGGCCAGAGAGCGGCGGCCGGTGCTGCGGCGAGCGCAGGCACCAGACGGCCGCTGCGATCGCAAGAACGCCGAGCAGAATCGCGACGGTGGTGCTGCGGCCCGGCACGTGGGTCGTCGGCGTCGCCACCAGCATCCCGATCGACAGCCCGACCGCCGGCGCCAGCCAGCTCCACTCGCGCGCGCCCGCCAATCGCAGCGCCGCTTGACCGATGAACAGCGCGGCAAAGCAGGTGACAGCGCCACTGAGAAGGATGGCGGCCAACGTCTACGCTCGGCTGTACTCGTCGCCAGGGCGCATCGCGCTATCGAGCCCGCTCATGGACACGTCGACGATCACTGAACCCTTGACCGGACATCGCTGCGCTTTGGCACCCGGTAATCGCCGCGGCTGAGCGTGCGCTCCAGCCACACGTAGAGGACGATGAAGAGGTAGCGGCTGCCCATCTCCTTCATCGCCAGCTTCGCCTCGCCGGAGGTGCGATTCGTCCAGGAGGTCGGGATCACCTTATAGGTGTGCCCGCGGACGATCGCCTTCAGCGGCATCTCAACGGTGAGGTTGAAATGCTTGGAGAGAAGCGGCTGGATCGTCTCGATCACTTCCCGCCGGTAGCCCTTGAAGGCGTTGGTGGTGTCGTTGTAACGGTGGCGGAAAAGGACGCGTATGAACCAGTTGGCCAGGCGGTTGATCATCAGCTTCGGCAGCGGATAGTCGTGGACCTGAGCGCCGGGCACGAAGCGAGATCCAAAGGCGCAGTCCCAACCTTCCTCGAGAAGGCGGTGGTAGCGGGCGACGTCCTCTGCATCGTCTGAGGCATCGGCCATCGCGATGACGACGGTGTCTCCTTCGAAGAGATCGAGCCCAGCTCGAATCGCCATCCCGAAGCCCCTTTCATAGGGCGACGGCCGGCAGCGCACGCGTGGGCTTCGCTCGGCAATCGCAGCGACCACGTCCGCCGTGGAGTCGGTGCTGTCATCGTCGATGACAAGCACCTCGTAGTCGATCTCCTCGCGCTCGAGCACAGCGACGATCCCTTCCACCGTCTGGCCGACCGAGCCCTCCTCGTTGTGGGCTGGTATGACGACCGAGAGCTTCACGCCGCTGCTGCCATCCAGCGCTCGGCGTTTTGCTCGTGCATCTCACGCAGGATGTCCTCGATCCCGTGGCGAAGCTTCCAGTCCGGGTAGTCGGCTTCGAACGGCGCCAGATCGGAGATCCACCAGCGATGATCGCCAATCCGCGGCTCGTCCCCCATCTCCCAGCTCAGCCCCCGGCCGGCGATCCGCTCGCAGATCTCAATCGCCTCCAGCATCGAGCAATTGCTGAAGCGCCCCCCGCCCATGTTGTAGACGGCAGCCGGGCGCGGATTGCGATGGAAGGCATGGAAAGCCGCGATCAGGTCGGCGCTGTGGATGTTGTCGCGGACCTGCTTGCCCTTGTAGCCGAAGACGGTGTAGGGGGTGCCGGTGACCGTGCACTTCATCAGGTAGGCGAGGAAACCGTGCAGCTTGGCGCCCGCGTGCTGGGGACCGGTCAGGCAGCCGCCGCGGAAGCACACGGTGGGCATTCCGAAGTAGCGGCCGTACTCCTGCACGAGCAGGTCTGCCGCAACCTTGGAGACTCCGAAAAGCGAGTGGGTGGAGGCATCGATCGACATCGACGTATCGATCCCCTGGTGATAGCGGTGCGACTCCGGCAGCTCCAACCGCGTCTCCAGCTCCTCCAGCGGAAGCCGATTGGGCGTGTCGCCGTAGACCTTGTTTGTGGAGCAGAAGATGAAGGTCGCGTCGGGAGCATGGGCCCTGGTTGCCTCGAGCAGGTTGAGCGTGCCGTTGGCGTTGACACCGAAGTCGGTCTGTGGATCGCTGGCGGCCCAATCGTGCGACGGCTGCGCGGCGGTGTGAATGACCAGCTCGATGGCGCCATCATGCACGTGGAAAATACGATCAACGGTGTCGGCGTCGCGGATGTCGGCGTTTTCGCTGCGAAACTCCGGATGGGCCTCGACCAGCCGCTCAGTCACATGCGCGGTGGAAGCCTCCGGGCCGAAGAAGCGGGCTCGCATGTCGTTCTCGATGCCTACGACGTCGTAGCCCTGGCCGATGAAGTGGCCCACCGCCTCGGAGCCGATCAGCCCCCCTGACCCCGTGACGATCGCAACCGGCATCCGTTTACTCCCTCTCCCCTACCGGGGCGTCGATGTTCAGCACCGCCGCGATTCGCTCCTCGTCGCTCTTTATCCAGGCGTGGGTGTCGGCAAGGATCTGCTCCGCGCTTCGCCGCGGGCGCCACTCGTCCAAGCCGAAGAGCTTGCCGCAGTCCGAAACGTATACGGGAACATCGCCAGCACGGGTCTCATGCACCGGCTCGATCGGCACCTCGTTGCCGGTCAACCGTTGGCAGATCTCGGTCGTCTCCTGAAGTGAGAGGCTGCACTCGCGGCCGCCGCCGACGTTGACGGTGCGCTCGTCCCATGCCTCGCGATCGAGAAGCTGGCGCTCGACGAGGTCGACCAGGTCCTCGACATGCAGGAGGTCGCGGACCTGCTTGCCCTTGCCGCCAAAGCCGATGTAGCTGAGCGGCTGCCGGAAATGGTGGGCAAGCATCCAGTGGGTGAATACCCCCTGGTCGACCTTGCCCATCTGCCAGGGGCCGGCGATGACTCCGCAGCGGTCGATCACCGCCGGTACGCCGAGGCCGGCTCGGTACTCCTCGATCAACAGCTCGGCGGCAAGCTTGGTGGCGCCGTACAGGGTTCGGGGCCCGTCCATCGGGAACTCCTCTGAGATCCCCGCCGGCGATGCGCCCGAAACCTCCTGCTCCTCGGCGATCTCAAACCGAGTGGGCGCCTCCCGCAGCTTCAGGCCGCACTGCGGCTCAACCGGATAGACGCGGCTGGTCGAGAGGAAGACGACGAAGGCGCCGTCGCGGCGGGCCAGCTCGAGGCAGTTGTAGGCGCCGGTGAGGTTGGTGTGCACCAGATAGCCGGTATCACCGTCGACACCGCTCATCACCGAGGGCTCCGCCGAGCACTCGATCAGAGCCGACACGCGTGGCAGGCGCCCCAGATCCTCGGGCTCGCGGACATCGCCGCGGACGAACTCGACTCCGGACGCTTCGAGCCGCGGCAGGTTCAGCTCCGACCCCCGCCGGTAAAGGTTGTCCAGCGCCAAGATCTCCCAATTCGGGTGGCCGGAGGCGAGCGACACTGCCAGGTTCGAGCCCACGAACCCGGCGCCGCCGGTGATCAGCAAGCGGTCCGTCACGGTGGCTGACGCTAGCGCACGCGCTCCAGGGCAGGCCTCCCGGGCGGGGATCGCGCGCCGCAGGGTGAAGCGCCCCGATTACAAGGTCGGCAAGATATCGTGCGCGGTCCCATCCGATGCTCTGGGCTTGAATGGACGCCCGGGAGCGCGCGCACTACGGCCACGCCATCAGACGAACGATCATCGATCAGTCTCACCGGGCGAACGTCGGCCCTTCGCTCTGGAGCCGCTATGGCATCGGCGACGGAGTGGAGTGACAGCTCCGCCCCGCTCGCCCGTCGCCTGCGGCGCGCTGGGCGCCTACGACCGCGATCGGGTGCTGCGGCTTGCCGCCGCTCTCGACGGTGGGTCGCGCGTGGTCCACGAGGACGAGCGGTCGATCCTGCTGCTCGACCGCGAGCCGTTGCGTTGGAGCGGCGCGCGCCAGCGGGGGCTCGGCTGGATCGAGGGCGCCGCTTGGCGCGGCGGCGCCGCGGACTGGGGCGAGGCATCGCGGCGCGGGGCCTGCGGGCTGGCGATCGAGGGGCGGCGGCGCTTCCTGCATTCCTCCATCAACGGGCTCGGGTCGATCTACTGGATCGAGGACGGCGGGGCCGTCTATTTCGCTTCGCGGATCGACCCGCTCGTGCGAACCGCGCCTGGCCGGCTCTCGATCGACTGGGACGCCTGGGCGTCGATCGTCGCGGTGCGCTTCCCCGCCGGCGAGCGGACGCCGTTTGCCGAGATCCGCCGCCTGGAACCGTTTTCGACGCTGGGCAGGCGCCTGCGGCACTTCCGCTCCCACTCCCCGACGTGGCCGTGGGCGGAAGCGGAACCCCAACTGGACTGCAACGGCGCGGCCGAAGGCGTGCTGGAGGGCCTGCGCGGGGCGGTCGCCTCGCTCGACCGCCCCGTCGCGGCCCCGCTGAGCGGTGGCCGTGACTCGCGGATGGTTCTCTGCGCGCTGGCCGAGGCGGGCAAGGCCTCCGTCGCGCTCACCGTCAGCGACGACGAGGGCGACAGCTTCGAGGAGGACCTGGCCGCGCCGGTCGCCGCCGCGCTGCAGATCCCGCACGAGCGGCTGCGGGCACGGCCCGACCAGTATCCGTCCAATTGGGAGGAGAGGGCCCGGCTGGTCGAGCACCAGTTCGTCGATCACGCCTGGCTCGTGCCGCTGGCCCAGTGGATCGACGGCGCCGGCGTGCCAGTGGCGGACGGTTTCGCGATCGACGCGCTGCTTCAGCGAGGCAGCCGTTTCTACCCGCAAGAGACGCTCGGCCACCGTCGCCCACGCCGTGCCAGCCTGTCGCTGTTCGGCAGCATGCGGCAGTACGGAGGGGCGCACCTGGCTCTCGTGGAGAGATTCCGCAAGCCACTGGTCGCCCGCGCCCAGGAGCTGTTCCTCGCCGCCGCCAAACCGTTCGAGGGAAACCCCTCGCAGTCGACCCTCGCCTTCTACCGAACGCGCACCGCGCGCGGGATCTCCTGCTACCCGTCCGGCCTGCTGGGCTCGCGAGCGCGGGTGTTCGCGCCCGGCGCAAGCGATGCGGTGGCGATGGCGGCTCTCTCGGCGACGCCGGAAGCTCGCGAACACGACGGCCTCTATCCAGCCGTCTTCGATCTCCTCAACGGACCGGTGGGGAGGCTTCCGTCGACCAGCGACACGCCGCGGCGGCCTCCTCGCCTGGTCCGCTGCTGGCGCTCGGGCTCGGCGATCGACGCGCATCGCCGGCGCCTCGCCGACGGCCCGCTCGCGCCGCATCTCTCATCCGAGCTGCGCGAGTGGCTCAGCTCGCCGCGGAGGGGGGAGCTTTCTCCCGATCTCCGTCTGGGGATGGAGGCGGTGAGCCTGCTCCATTCGTGGTGGCATCGCTACCGGGAGCATCTGCGCGAGGTCGACCCCACCGACCTGCTCTCCTGAGCGGCCGAGTCAGGCGCCAGCTCGTCGTCGACTCATAGGCCCGCGCCGTTTCACTGGCCCGCTGCCGCTCGGCGGCGACTTCCTCCCACGCTTCACGGGCACTTCGGTCGCTCTCCATGAGCAAGCCGTGCAGGTGCGCGTTCTCGTGCGCCAGGGCTTGCACATCGCCGCGGGCGCGCCACTCGAGCCGGACGAGCCGCGCCATCTCCTGCAGCGGCGCGCGCGGCCGCGGCGGTGGGTCCGCCAGTCGCTCGAAGAGCTCAACCAGCTCCTGGGCATGGACGTTTGCCCGGTGGTGGGCCATCACCAGGTCATGGTTGACCGGTCCCATCGGTGCCTCGTAGCGGCACAGGTCCTCCACCAGGCGTCCCATGTCGACGATCAGGCGGCCGCTACGGCCGCTGATCCCGTCCGCCTCGATCTCCGGGTAGGACTCCGGCGTCATCCAGCCGTCACCGCCGTTCCAGTCGTAGACGTAGGCCGCGCGCCCGCAGGCCATCGCCTCGAGGATCGAGCGGCCGTAGCCGATCACGATCTCCGCCGCAGCCAGCGCCGGGCGGGGATCGGTCGTGTGGCCCGAGCGGCCGCCAACCCGCGTCAGCTCGAGCCCGGCCTCCGCGCAGGCAACCTCCAGCATCGCGAGGCGGTCGGCGTTGGGGGTGCTGCTGAGCAACAGGGCCCTGCGGGCGGTCTCGGGCAACGCGCCGGGCGACGTGAAGCGCTCAGTGTCGATCGGCTGCCGCAGGCGCACCAGCTCGGCCCGGGTCGCGTAGCTGCGTATCCGCCTGGCCACCCGGTCGTTGAGCGCGACGATGATCCCCACCACGCCGTCGAGCTGGGGCGGCGCCTGCAGGTCGAACATCTCGCTGTGCGCAACGAACAGCTGCGGGACGCCGGGGCAGCGGTCGGCGACCTGATAGGAAACGCCCGGATCCTGTACCAGCGCCGCGTCGAGATTCCCATCCAGATCCGACTCCTCGATCACGACGAGGCCCCTTTCGCGGGCAACGCCGGCGCCACGTCCCGGCTCCGGCGTGTAGATGACCACCTCGTGCCCGAGCCGGTCGAGCTGCTCGGCAACGGTGAGCAGATACGACTCGCTGCCGCCCAAGCCAAGGTGGTTGGTGGCTAGCACGAGCCTCATCGCGCACCCGATAGTAGGCCCGCAGGGCCAACGGCGTCTTGTTCCGGCCCCGCTGGCTAGAGGCCCACATCAGGCCTCTAGGGTCGGGGACGGCCGCCCGTGAGGCTGACGAAGGCGCGCCAGGCGGGCTTGGGCTTGAAGTGGGGGCCGGCGCGGAAGAGGCCGACCGAGTCGCAGAAGTTGCAGGCGCCCGGGGTGTCTTTCCAGGAGAACCAGTCGACCTGCTTCAGGTCGAGGCGGCGGCGGTTGGCGAGGAGGTAGTCGTAGGCGCCGCGCAGCTCGCGCACCTGGCCGCCGGGGCCCTGCTCGAAGGCGACCTTGCTGAAGTCGTTCTGCGAGCCCCAGCCCATCTCGGTGATGTAGAGGGGGACGCGGTCGTGGTTCTCCACCGTCACTTCGTGCAGCGCTTCGACCAGTTCTTCCAGCGTTTCGGTGTCGACCGCGTAGGGGTGCAGCGCGACGCCGTCGAAGCGGCTCTTGATCCCCGGCGTGCGGTATACGGCGCTGAGGAACTTGGCCGCCGGCATGCCGCGGGCACCCTTCGCGGTCGGTTTGCCGAAGAGGCCGGTCAAAATCACCTTGGCGCTTGGGTCCGTCGCTTTGATCGCCCTGCTGGAGATCGTCACCAGCTTCGCGTAGCGTCCCGGCGAGACCGGGGAGGCGAAGTAAAAGAAGTTGGCCTCGTTCCAGATCTGCCATTCGCGGATCGGGGTCGGGCTGGGGATTGCAGGTTCGTAGTTGACGCCTTCGTGCGAGTGTTCGGCCCAGAATTCGCCTCCCGGCCCGTAGCGCCTCACCGCCGCCTGCAGGAACGCCGACCAGGCGGCGCGCTGCTTGGCGTTGGCGACCGGCAACGTCCGCCAGTTGGGGGTCAGCCAATGCGGCGTGCCGTAGACGAAGGGAAGGATGCGCAGCCCGGCCCGCGCCGCGGTGGCCACCGTCTGGTCGAGCCCGCCCCACTGGTAGCCGCCGTTCGCCGTCGGCTGGATCCCCGACCAGGGCACCCCCACCCGCACGCTTTCGATGCCACCGGCGGTCATGTAACGGGTGTCGGCTTCGGTCAGCGGCGTCTGCGGCGCGATTCCGAAGAACCCCTGAGGCACGGGCGGGCGCTGGGCGCCGCGGGTCGCGGCCGGCACCGCCAGCGCCAGCCCGGCGAGGAGCAGGATGGCGGTCAGTCGTCGTCGCATCGGACCGGGAAAGGTAGCGGGTCGCTCATCCTGCAACACGGCGCCGGGGCGCTTCTCGCGGGCGGCGGTGTCAACTTGACCTGGTCCCGGCGGCTCATGACCGCCCCGGAAAGACTGACGATCGGCACGACGGTGGCGTCGCGATGCTCTAAACTAACAATATGGACACTATTTCAGGAGCTCGGACCGCGGCCCGCCTTGGCACCAGCATTCCCAGGGTCGTCCGCGCCGCCGAGCGGTTGGGAATGCGCAGCTCGCCCGGCCGGCTGTCACTCACGACAGGCCAGTACGACAAGCTGGCGGAAGAGTTGGGGACGACGCCGCGGATCGAGGGTCTCTCCCAGACCGAGACGAAGGCGCTGGCGGCATTGCGACGGGCGCCGCTGGGCCTCGTGTCTGCTCGGGCAGTCGCCTCGCGGGCCGGCCTCTCGCCAACTGCGGCCTCTCGCGCCTTGCGCAGCCTCGAGTCGAAGGATCTCGCCTACCAGGAGCCGGCGATGCTCGCGCTCGGCCGCGCGCGCAGGGTCGAGCTGTGGCACGCAAACGTCCTGCACCCCCGCTGGAACGAGCTGGCTGAGGCCCTTGGCGACGTCCAGCCCCCCAGGCGGCCATCGCCAAGCAGGGCGCGAGGGAGCCAGGTGCCCTCCCGTCTGCGCCATCTCTTCTGGAACGTCAACCCTGCCCAGCTGGATACCAGGCGCGCCGGGCCGTTCATCGCCCGACGCCTTCTGCGCAGCGAGGATCCGGAGGGGCTGGCTTGGGGCGCCACGCATCTGAAGCCGAGCGACTGGCGCGAGGCCGCGCGGGCGCGTGGCCTCGATCCGCGAGTGCGCGCGATGGCTGAGAACCTGGCCAGACAGAGCCGCTGATGGCCGGCCCGCTGCCGAAAGAGCTCCGGGCGGTGCTGCCGGCAGACACGCAGAATGCGTGGGTGCTGCTGGCGCCGATTCTCCCTTCCCCGCTCTACCTGGGCGGCGGCACCGGTGTCGCTGTGCATCTCAAGCATCGTCAAAGCCGCGATCTCGACTTCTTCTTTCACCGAGGCGCTGTCGACCTCGAGCGGTTGGCTGAGCAGCTCCGTGCCGCCGGTCCGTTCGCCGTCACCGAGGTCTCGCCCGGCACGCTGCGGGGGTTGTTCGGCGCCACAAAGCTGGAGTTCCTGCACGCGGACGAGGTGGCGCCACAGACGCAGCTCGAGCAGCCGATCGTCGTCGCGGGCCTGCGCGTCGCCAGGCTGAAGGACCTGCTCGCGATGAAGCTGAAGGTGCTGGCCGAGCGAGGTGAGATGCGGGACTACTTCGACGTCAAGGCAATCGACGAGCAAAGCCCGCTCTCGGTCGAGGACGGGATCGCGCTCTACCTCAATCGCTACCGGCTCGATCCCTCCAGTGGGGCCGTCAAAGCCCTTATTCGAGCGATGGGCTACCTGGACGACGTGGAGGAGGACGAGGCGCTACCGACAACGAGGGAAGAGCTCGCGAAGTGGTGGCAGAGACGCCAGGCGTCGGTGATCGGGAACCTCGGCCGCACCGGCCTCGCATGAGCTCGCTCAGGCAGGGGATGCCGCCGGTTCAGTAGACGCCGCCGAGCTTGCGGTGGTCCCAGGTCGCCGTGCGCAGCGGCTTGAAGCGGATCGCCACCCGCTTCGGGGCCTGGGCCTCGAGCGCCGCCTTGGCGTCGCCCTGCACCGAGGAGATCCCCTCCGCGTAGCGGACGGTCAGCTCCTCGGCAAACCCGAGCACGGTTTCGAAGTCGCGGTGGATCTCCGCCTCGGCCTCGATCATCGCCCCGCGCAGCTCCTCGTACTCGTGCCCGGTCTCGACCAGCACGGTCGCCCGCGCGTCGCGTTCGAGGTTGCGCGCCTTCTGGGACTTCGCGTAGGTCCAGATCCAAACCTCGCCCTCGCGCGGCACGAACCACAGCGGCATCGAATGCGGCCAGCCGCGCGGACCGATGCTGGAGACGATCGCGATCCGCTCGCCCTCGAGCAGCTCCAGCAGCTCCTCGTCGGTCAGCTTGATCTGGTCCCGGCGGCTCATTCGCCCGCCGACTCTACGGCCTCGGGCGAGGCCCCAGCACGACGGCGTGGGTGACGTGTCCCCCCGGGATCCCGACGACCAGCTGAGCCCACAGTGCCGGGCGGGCACCGGTGAGGCGGCGGGCACGGCTGCTCAGGCTGACCCTGAAGGCATGGGACGTTTCGCCGCTGAGCATGAAGGACCGCCGCGCGATTGCCTTTTGCACGACCCTGGTCTGCGGCGCCCGCCGGCGCCCGCCGGGGACCCGAACCCTGACGGCCGCACGGAGGAGGATCTGCCCCGGGCACCGAGTCCCCGCCGGCCATTCGCAGCGGATCCGGGCACGCACGGAGCTCCTGGTCGTCCTGATGTGAGAGAGGGTGATCGCCACCGGCACCCCGATCGTCCTGCAGCCCAGCAGGCTGTCGGACCCCGGTTCGATGTCGATCGCGTACACGCAGACGCGCTGCCGGCCGTTCTTCACCGTCGCGAAGCTGGTGTCGAACCCGTGGTCGCTGCCGGCCGCGGTGTGAGCTTCGGCCACGTCAGGTCGGGGCTGCGTGGCCACCGGTCCAAGTTCGTAGCGAGCGGCTCCCGGTTCCCCGGCCCTGCCGCCCACGGAGGCGACGATCGACACCGGCTCCGTGGGTGCGTTGGGGTCGAATGCCCAACCGACGATCCTGACGTGGCCGGGTCGGGGCGAGCTGACCGATTCGAGGCCGCCCTTGGGATCGTTGCTCGAGGTCGATGCCCCAACGGTCGCCCCTTCGACGTAGTTGTTGTCGATGTTGATCGTCACCCCGCCGTAGGTCTCGTTGTGACCGCCGCGGTATTGGTGCAATCGCTGATGCCGGCTCCAGGAGCCCGCCGGGACGGTGGGATCGCTCGTGCTCTGCTGGCCATTCCAGTTGGCGATCCAGATGTCATCGGGTTCGCTATAGCCGGTGCCGGCCTGACTGGCGAGATCGGCGATGCCGGAAGAGCTGCTGCTGTAGACGCCGGACACGTATCCCAGGGCGTGCAGCCGCGACGTCCAGGACGCCAGGAAGGTGAGCGTGGCGTTGCTGGCACTTGGGCCCCGGGTGTATGCCTCCATGTCGAAGTAGATCGGGCTCCCCGGCCCGATCCCAACCGCACTGGCCCGGCTGACGGCGTCGGCGGCGGCTTCGAATCCCTGCGCGGCGGCGGCGCTGGAGCTCAGCTTCGCACAGGAGCCGCAACTGCTCGTCGGCGCCTGCAGACCGACGTAGGTCGGAATCAGGTGCCAACCCGCCGCCACCTGTTCGCCCACCCAGCTCGAGGTGAGGCTGGGCTGCGAGCAGGCGCGGTTGGCGCCGCCGATATAGACGCCGACGGCCCGGTAGGGCGAGGCTGCCCAGGCCGCCATCGACCTGCTCGAAGGGGCCGTGCAGGCGTCGAAGCCGAGGCCGGTGAATTCCGACGCCGCCGCGATGTGAGCTGGCGAGGCGGAGCTCGGCACGCGGCTGGCCCGTGCCGAAGCGGAGCCGGTCGCCGCGGGGTCAACCACAATCGCCCTCCTACGGCCGATCGCGTGCGCGGGACAGCGCTGTCGTACGCTCGGCGTCCCCAGGTACACCGCCCGCCGGTCGAGCAGCACGCACGTCCGCGGTCGGCGGGCGAGCCAGTAGACGGGCCAGCCCGGGGGGACCCTGACCGCGCGGCCGTGGAAGTGGATCGTCCTCGAATGTGCTTGCGACAGCTTCTGGGGGCCCGGCGCGTGCGCCCAGGCGCCGGCAGGGCCGGCGACTCCCTGCCAACCGGCCGCGAGCGTCAACGCGGTCAGCACCGCGGCGGCCTGACTGCGAATCCGTTGAGGTCGATGTGCGTACGCCATACCCGCCCCAACCATTCTCCTCCCCGCTCGTTTCGCTCTTCCTCAAATCTCGGGTCCGCGATGAGACGTGCCGGCAGCCGAGTACCCATAGGCGGCATATCCAGCGAGGCGGTGCTGCTAATGCCCCAGGAGGCGGTCCAGGCGGTAGGAGAGAGCCTCCAGGGCGAGCTCCTCGGAGACGTTGAGGTCGAGGCGGCGGCGGGTGTCCTGGGCCAGCTCGGCGGCGCGGCGGGCCCGCGTGGGGTCGAGGCCGGAAGCTCGCGCCTGAAGCTCGGTGCGGCGGTCCGAGTTGAAAACGACGTCGGGGGCCCCCGCGGAGGTCGCCGCCAGGTCGCGGAACCAGGCGGCGGCAAGGGCCAGGCCGAGATCGAGGATCTCGGTACGGCGGCGGCGCGCGGCGCGGTTCGCCTCGTCGGTGATGTCGCGGGCAGAGCGCTTGACGCCGGCCTTGGTTTCTTCGTCGAGTGTCTTGCGGGCGGCGGCTTCGGCTTCTTCTCCTGCCGATTCGGCAGCGTCGAGCAGCCGATGCCAGGCGGGGTGGGCGATGCCCGCCGCCTCGGCGGACGCGCTTGCGCGCTGAGCGTCCGGCGAGGCGATGCCCGCCGCCCCTCCCAGCTCGAGCGCCGCAGCCCGGAGGCTTCTGCCGGGGTCCGAGAGGAGGAAGCGGGCGCGATCCAAATCCCCGGCTGAAAGGCGAGCAGCTGCCGCGATCGCGTCCGGTGGAGCTTGCGAGGCGAGGGCGGCTTCGACGGCCTCGACCGGGAGCGCCGCGAACTCGACCGGCTGGCAGCGCGAGACGACGGTCTCCAGCAGGGCTGCCCGCTTGGAGCTGATCAGAATCAGATGGACGAACCCGGGCGGCTCCTCCAGCGTCTTCAGCAGGGCGTTCTGGCTCTCGTCGCGCATCGCCTCCGCCGCCTCGATGACGAAGACGCGCTTGCCGCCCTCGAAGGGGCGGTAGGAGGCGGCGCGAATGACCCGCTCGCGAACCTCCTCGACCAGGTGCTGGGCGCCGCTGGGGGCCAGCCAGGTCAGGTCGGGATGCGGCGAGGGGTCGAGCAGGGCGCGGCGGCGGGCGTCGTCCGAATCGGCGGCCGCGGCGGCCAGGATCTCGGCGGCGAAGGAGCGCGCCGCGCGGCGCTTGCCGGAACCGCGGGGGCCGCGGAAGAGATAGGCGTGCGAGGGCCCCGATGCCAGAGCGGCGCTCAGGGCCATCCGCGCCCGCGGCTGGTGCTCCGTACTGCTCTCCAGCCGCGAGTTCGCGTTTTGTCTCGCATAGCGCGACAAAGAGCGAACTCGGCTCATCTTGGCTGGCCTCGGACCACCTCCATCACCCGGGTGTGCACCTCCTCGACGCTGCCGCGGCCGTCCACGACGGCGAAGCGGTCGGAGGCGATCTGGGCAATCTCCTCGTAGGCCTCGGCGACCGCGCGCTGGAGCTCGAGGCCCTCGGACTCGAGGCGGTCGCTGCCGTCGGCGCGCTGCAGGCCGACCTCGGGGTCGACCCGCAGGAGCACGGTGAGGTCTGGCCAGAGGCCTTCGGTGGCGGCGTCGGTGAGCGTGATCACCTCCCCGACACCGAGCCCGCGCGCCGCTCCCTGGTAGGCGACGCTGGAGTCGGCGAAGCGATCCGAGACGATGTCGCGGCCCGCGTCCAGCGCCGGGCGGATGACGCGGGCTGTGAGGTCGGCCCGCGCCGCGAGGAAGAGCAGCAGCTCGGCGAGCGGCTCGATCTCCAGGCCCGGATCGGCGAGCAGCTCGCGGATGCGCTCGGCGGCGCCGGTCCCCCCTGGCTCGCGGATCAGCAGCGCGTCGGGGCCGAGCGCCTCGGCCAGCAGCCGGGCCTGGGTGCTCTTGCCGGAGCCGTCGATCCCCTCGAGCGAAACGAACAACGCCTCAGCCTTTGGCCGTTGCTTTGGCCCGTTTCCGTTTCCGTTTGCGCGTCGCGGTGCCCGCGCCGTCTTTGGAGCCGCCGGGCGGCGGCTTCTTCGCCATCGCCTCTTTGGCGGCACGGGCCGCTTCGCGTTCGGCGCGTTTCTTCCTCATCTCCTCCATCGACGGGCACTCGTCGTTGAGGCAGAGGTTCCAGGAGCGGCCGCGGAAGGGGACGACTTTCAGCCGCGGCGTCTTGTCGCAGACCGAGCAGCGGTCCTCCAGCCGGAAGACGTCCCCGCGCTGGGGCAATGGGAAGGTCTGGTCGCAGGAGTTGGGATCGTCCAGGGTCCAGCCACTGCAGCCGACGAAGCGTTTGCCCGATTTTTTCGCGCGGATGATCCGCAGCATGTGGGGCGAGCCGTCCTCCTTCGTTCGGCCGGCTTCTTCGCAGACCTTGCAGGGACCGAGAACGCGATCCTGGTCCATCCCGGCCCAGACCACCTTGGCCAGGTCCTCGCGGCTCTCGTCGATCTCCGACCAGGTCTTGTGGAGGAGGCTGCGGCTGTCGCCGACGACGTCCGCCTTCGTCATCTGGCCAGCGGCGATCCGGTCCATCTCCTGCTCGAGCTGGGCGGTCATCTCCGGCGTCGCCATGCGCGGCACGTATTTCCGGAACGCCTCGTACATCGCGATCCCCGTCTCCGAGGGGATCGGCGGGTTGCTGTAGACGTAGCCGCGGTCAAACAGCTTCTGGATGATCTCGGCGCGGGTCGCCTTGGTGCCGAGGCCGCGCTCCTCCATCATCTCGATCAGCTTCCCCTGCGAGATGCGCGAGGGTGGCTGGGTTTCCTTGTCCACGAGCCAGGGCGCGCCGTCGAGCTCCAGCCGCTGCCCCTCCTCCAGCTTCGGGATCTCCTCGTCGGAGGAGCGGGCGTAGGTGTAGATGGCGGCGTAGCCGGGGTCGACGACGACCGAGCCGCGCACGAAGTAGGTCTCCGAGCCGGCCTCGATGTCGGCGCGGGTCGACTCGGTGATCATCGGCGGGCTGAAGGTGGCGAGGAAGCGGCGCACGACCAGCTCGTAGACGCGGCGCTTGGAGCCCTCGAAAGCATTGGGGGGGATCGCCTGGGTCGGGTAGATCGGGGGGTGGTCGGTCGTCTCTTTTTTGCCGCGCGTCGGCTTCAGCTCGGGTTGATCGAGCAGGCCGGCCGCGGCGGAGAACTCCCTGACGCGGACCAGCGAGCCGATCAGCTCGCGGATCGGCAGCGAGGGCGGGTAGACGGTGTTGTCGGTGCGCGGGTAGGAGATGAAGCCGTCCATGTAGAGGTCCTCGGCGATCCGCATCGCGATGGCGGGGGTGATGCCGAGGCGGCTGGAGGCATCTGTCGTGAAGGCCGTCGTGTTGTAGGGGGTCGGCGGCTTGCGCGTGTTCTTGCGCGCCGTGACCGACTTGACGGTGCCGGGGCTCGACGTGCCCGCGAGGGCCGCGTCGGCCTGCGCCTGCTCCCAGAACTTGTCGGTCGTGTGGTGGGTCTCGAAGCTGCCGTCGGGGTGCTGGAACTTGGCGAACAGCTCCCAGAACGGTTTCGGGACGTGGGCGCGGCGTTCCATCTCGCGCTCGACGATCAGTCCCAGCGTGGGGCTCTGGACACGCCCGACCGAGAGGAAGTTGGAGCCGAAACGGCGGGTGCTGATGGAGACGGCGCGGGTCAGCGTCGCCCCCCAGAGCAGGTCGATGTCCTGGCGGGCCGCACCGGCGTTGGCGAGCGGGAAGGAGAGTTCGTCGAGGTTCGAGAAGGCGCGCTCGATCTCTTCCTTGGTCAGCGCCGAGTAGCGGGCGCGCTTGATCCTCAGCGTGCCGTTGTCGGCATCCTCGCGGGAACCCAGCCCCGGGTTGGCCTCGAGCATCTCCTCCAGCGCCTCGAGACCGATCAGCTCCCCCTCGCGGTCGAAGTCGGTGGCGATCACGATCTCGTCCGCCTGCACGGCGACCTTGCGAATCGCTTTGACGACGTTTTTGTTGGTCGGCTCCTTGATCAGCTTGGCGTCGATCAGCTCATGGAGGTCGGTCTTCTGCCAGCTCGAGTAGCGCTCCGGGAAGGCCGGGCCGAGCACGTGCCCCTTGAGGCCGATCGCCATGTGGTCGCCGTCGGCGTCGCGCCACGTGTAGTAGGGGACTTTGAAGGTTTGGTCGCTCGACGGATTGCCGCCGAGGATTTCGGCGATCTTCTTGGCGCTGTTGTTCTTCTCGGTGACTATCAGCCTCATCGGAGCGGCGAGGGTAGCAGGGGATCGCGGCGTCTCTGGCGGGCCCGCGGTCGCCGATCCTCATAGGATCGGCGCTTGATGAGAACGCTGGTGACAGGCGGCGCAGGCTTCATTGGGTCGAACCTGGTCGATGCCCTTGTGGCTCGCGGCGACGAGGTGACGGTCGTCGACGACCTCTCGACCGGACGGCGCGAGAACCTCGAGGGAGCGCTGGCGGGGGGCGCGACGCTCGCGATGCAGGACATCCGCGATGGCGGGGCGCTGGCCGAGCTGGTCGCGGCGGCGCAACCCGAGGTCGTCTTTCATCTGGCGGCGCAGATCGACGTCCGCAAGTCCGTCGCCGAACCCGCTTTCGACGCCTCGATCAACGTCGGCGGCACCGCGAACGTGCTGGAGGCCGCGCGGGAGGCGGGCTCGCGGCGCGTCGTCTTCACCTCGACCGGCGGCGCGATCTACGGTGAGGGCGAGGGACAGGAGCTGCCGCTTGGCGAGGACGCGCCAATCGCCCCCCTCTCCCCCTATGGCCAGAGCAAGTTCGCGGCCGAGGGGTACCTGGCGCTGTACGAGCGACTCCACGGCCTGTCGGCGGTGAGCCTGCGGCTCGGCAACGTCTACGGGCCGCGCCAGGACCCGCTCGGCGAGGCGGGGGTGGTCGCCATCTTCTGCGGCCGGCTGCGCGCCGGCGAACCGCCGACGGTGTTCGGCGACGGCCTGCAGACCCGCGACTACATATACGTGGGGGACGTGGTGGCGGCGGCCCTGGCGGCCGCGGAGTCGAAGGCGAGCGGCCCGATCAACGTCGGCACCGGGACGGAGACGAGCGTGGTGGGCCTGTTCGACCGGCTCGCCCTGCTTGCCGGGGGGGCCGATCTCGAGCCCGAGCTCGCGCCGCCACGGGCCGGCGAGGTCCAGCGGATCTCGATCGACCCGGCCCGCGCGGAGCGCGAGCTGGGCTGGACCCCTCAGGCCAGCCTCGAAGAGGGCCTGCGCCTGACCCTCGACTCCCTGTAGAGGCTCGCCACTACTCTTTGGCCATGCCCGCCCAGGCCTATGCCGGTAAGAAGTGCGTCTGCCAGCTGCACAAGGGGATCTGCGACCAGTCCTGCGTGCGCGACATGCTGGAGACCCCGTTCTACATCGCCTGCCTGAAGCTGAAGGGCCGGCGCTGCCTCGTGATCGGTGGCGGCGACGTCGGCCTGGAGAAGGCCGAGGGGCTGCTCGCCTGCAGCGCCGACGTGACGCTGATCGCGCCGGTTGCGCATCCGCAGCTGGAGAGCCTGGCGGCGGAGGGATCGATCCAGTGGGAGAAGCGCCCCTACGCGGGCGCCGCCGACCTCGAGGGTGCATTCGTGGCCATCGCCGCCACCAACGACAGCGGAGTCAACATAAGTGTCTACGACGATGCCGAGCGGCGGTCGATGCTGGTCAACGTCGTCGACGTGCCGCCGCTGTGCAACTTCATCCTGCCGGCGATCGTGCGCAGCGGGCCGCTGGCGATCGCGATCTCGACCGCCGGCGCCTCCCCCGCCCTCGCGAAGCGGATGAAGCGCGAGATCTCGGAGCTGTTCGGCGACGACTACGCGCGGCTGGCGGTGATCCTCAACGACGCCCGCGGCTGGGCCAAGGCCACGCTGCCGACCTATCAGGATCGCAAGGAGTTCTTCGAGCGAATAGTCAACGGCGACCCCGACCCCGTCGAGTTGCTGCGCGAAGGGCAGGAGACGGCGGTGCTGGCGCTGGTCGAGGCGGCGAAAGAGCGCGCCGTGGCCGCGCTCGCCTCAGCCCGAGCAGGCTGAGGAGCGCACGCGCTCGAGCGTGGTGCGCAGCTCCTCCGCCTGGTCGACGGTGAGCTTGGCGGCGAAGGCACTCTCGAGCTCGGCGACGACGAGCGGCCGCATCTCCGCGAGCAGGTCCCTGCCCGCCGGCAGCAGCGTCGCGTAGCTGACCCGGCGGTCGCTCTCGCAGAGGGTCCGCTCCAGCAGGCCGGCCTTGACAAGGCGGTCGACGAGCTTGGTCAACCCGCCGCGCGTGATCACCAGCGCCTCCGCCAGGTCCCCCATCCTCATTCGCGCCTCGGGCGCCTCGGCCACGGTGGCCAGCACCTCGTACCACGGCAGGGGCGGGCAGTCGGCCGCGGCGAGCGCCTCCTGAAGGCGCTGACTGATCGCGGCGTGGGTTCGGGTCAGCGCTCCCCAGGCGTCACCGTGCGGATCCCGCGCCGGCTTCGCCGAGCCGTCGACGGTGGGGATTGCTGTCGCCTGCTCGCTCACGTCCCAAATGATCGCAGGAAAAACTTGCTAAGACAATAGTTGACATGAAAACTGTTTCTGTTAGGATAGTTTCCGAATCAACCATTTATTAGACAACGATTTTGACAGGAGGAACGAGATGGCAACACAGACGATCAGGCAGGAGATTGCGGCGGGCACGTACGCCGTCGACCCGATCCACTCCTCGGTGACCTTCGCCGTCACCCACAACGGCGTTTCGACGTTCCGCAGCGGGTTTGCCGGTTACGAGGCGCGGCTCGCCGGCGGGGAGGGCCCGCGGCTGGAGGGCTCGGTCGACGTTGCCAGCATCCAGGTCCCAGACGAGCAGCTCAAGGGCCATCTCCTCTCTCCCGAGTTCTTCGATGCGGAGCGCCATCCCAAGCTTCGCTTCAGCTCGAGCGAGCTGAGCGTCGACGAGGACGGCTCGGTGACGTTGCGCGGCGAGCTGGAGATCAAGGGTCGGAAGCACGAGGTCGAGACGGGTGGCCGGCTTGCGCAGCTCGGCGCCGATCTCGGCGGCAAGGCGCGGGTCGGGCTCTCGCTGGAGGCGACGGTGGACCGGCGTGACTTCGGCCTGGATTGGAGCGCGGAGCTGCCGAGCGGCGGCCGGGTGCTCGAGTACGAGGTGAGCATCGCGGTCGAGCTCGAGTTGGTGGGGGAGGCGGAGTAGCGATGCGCGTTCTCGGCATCTCCGGCAGCCTGCGCCGCGACTCGCTGAACAGCGCCCTCCTGCGGACGGCCGCCGAGCGGCTGCCCGCAGGGGCGGAGCTGGTCCTCTTCGAGCGGCTGGCGGCGATACCGGCCTTCAGCGAGGACGCCGAGGCGGGCCCGGCGCCGGACGCGGTGCGCGAGCTGCGCGAGGCGATCCGCGCCGCCGACGCGGTGCTGATCGCGACCCCCGAGTACAACCACTCGCTCCCGGGCCAGCTCAAGAACGCCCTCGACTGGGCCTCCCGGCCAGCGGGGCAGAGCGCCCTGAACGGCAAGCCCGCGGCGGCGATCGGCGCCTCGAAGAGCATGTTCGGCGGCGTTTGGGCCCAGGCCGAGCTGCGCAAGGTGCTGGCGGCGATGGGCGGCCGCGTGATCGAGGCGGAGCTGCCCGTCGCCCACGCCCACGAGCGCCTGGCCGGCGACAGGCTGGAGCTGGACCCGGAGCAGGCCGAGCGGCTCGAGGAGATCCTCGCCGAGCTGGTCGCAGCAGCCGAGGCCGTCGGCGAGCTGGTCACGGTTTAGGGCTGGCGGTCCAGCGCTGCTGCGTTTGACCACACGCCGGTGGGGCAAGGCTCGCAGCGACGAGCGGATCAGCTTGCGGGGAGGGCGAAGAAGGCGACCGCGGTGAAGTGGGCGGCTGCCGCGGCAATCACGAGCAGGTGGAAGACCTCGTGGTAGCCGAAGACGCGCGGGTTTGGGTCGGGTCGCTGGGTCGCATAGACGACGGCGCCGGCCGTGTAGAGGAGGCCCCCGGCGGCCACCAGCAGGGTCCCCGCCACGCCCATCGAGCTCCACAGCTCGGGGAAGGAAACGGCCGCGACCCAGCCCAGCGACATATATATGAGCGCCGCAACCCATTTCGGGTGGTCGATCCAGATCATCTCGACCACGGCGCCGGCGATCGCGCCGATCCAGACGACGAGGAGGATCGCGCTGGCCAGAGGGCCGTGCAGGGCCAGCAGCGCAAAGGGCGTGTAGGTGCCGGCGATGAGGAAGAAGATCATCGAGTGGTCCAGCCGGCGCATCAAGCGGCGAATGTCGGGCCGGGTCCAGTTGACCCTGTGGTACAGCGCGCTGGTGCCGAACAGAGCCGAGAGGCTGACGGCGTAGACGGCGACGGCCAGGGTCGCCTTCTCCGTCTTCGCGGCGATGATCAGCGCAGCGCCGAGGAAGAGCGAGACGAAGAAGGCCCACTCGTGCGAGACCCCGCGCAGCCTCGGCTTGACGGCGGCGATCGCCTCGCCGGCGGCCTCTCGGGCCGCCCCCGCCTTCTCGACGGCTGTGTCGCGAGCTGCGCTTGCCCGCTGGGCCGCGGCATCGCGCGCGGTTTCGAACCGCTCACCCATCCGCTCCGCGCCCCTGCGCAGGTCATCGACCATTGACAGAGGGTAGCGCCGCCACCGTCGAGCCGAAACGGCCCGTGTCGGACGGAATCGGCTGGCTGACAGGGAGGTGGCACGTTATGTGCCGAGTTTGCGGACTTGCCACCATGTAGGCAGCGGCTGACTTGCGCCCAATTCCCGGTGCCTGCGGAATTGCGACCCGGTTCCGTCCGGCTCAGAGGCGATCCTGCGAAGTTCACCCTGAAAGTCGCCGCGAGAGGAGAAGTTTGATGTCCAAGACCTCCATCAGCACCCCGAAGAACGGTCTCCAGGGCCTCGCGATCGAGCGGCGCTTCTCCTCTCCTGGGACGCACCCGTTCGACGAGGTCGAGTGGGAGACGCGCGATGCGGTGATCGGCGATCCCGAGAAGCCGGTCTTCGAGCAGCGGGGGGTGGAGTTCCCGAAGAGCTGGTCGCAGAACGCGACCAACATCGTCGCCCAGAAGTACTTTCGCGGGCAGCTGGGGAGCGAGGAGCGCGAGCGATCCGTCAAGCAGATGATCGGGCGGGTCGCAGGGACGATCTCCGAGTGGGGGCGCGAGGGCGGCTACTTCGCCTCCGCCGAGGACGCCGAGGCCTTCGAAGCGGAGCTGACCTCGATCCTGCTCAACCAGAAGGCTGCCTTCAACTCGCCCGTGTGGTTCAACGTCGGCTTCGAGGAGACACCACAGTGCTCGGCCTGCCAGCCCCATCACGCACTCGTCTCGACCCCGGAGGGGATGGTCCCGATCGGCGAGCTGGTCGAGGGCGAGCAAGTCGGTCGGGAGGTCTACGACGCCGGCGGCGTGACGCGAATCGTCGCCGTCAAGGAAAACGGCCGTAAGCCCGTGATGCGGGTGAAGCTGCGCAATGGCGGCTTCGTCGAAGCCACGCCGGACCACGTCGTCAAGGCCGTCGCCGAGCGGCGCGCCGAGCCGCGGTGGCTTCGCGTCGATCAGCTCGCGCCGGGTATGCGACTTCACCTTCACCCGCACCGGGCAAGGGTCGCCGAGCGGGTCCTTGTCGCGGCGGGCGGACCCGCCTCCACGGAGCTTGACGGCACTGATCATCTGGAGGCTGTTGACGAGACGACGCGCGTCGATCGCGCCGAGGCGGCGCTTGCCGGCTGGCTCCAGGCCGACGGTTTCGTCGGTCAGTACCAGAGCGGGACGAACCGCTCCCTGACGATCGAGTTCCAGGTCGCCAATGACGACGAGTACGCCTGGGTGATGGAGAACCTCGACATCGCCCTGCCCGACGTGCATCGCAAGGTGAGGGTGGCCGACACGCAGGAGGTCGAAGTGCGGCGGATCCGCCTCTACGGCGAGGTGCTTCGCGACTTCGTCGAGCGCTGGGAGCTCTCCCCGCGTGGGATCGAGATCCGCGTTCCCACCCGGCTGTGGACCGCCACCCATGAGGAGATCTGCGCCTATCTGCGCAGCGTGTTCCAGGCGGACGGCTACACGAGCGTGCGGCGCGAGCGCGGCTGTGAGAGCGCCCGAATCGGCTTCGCCGTGATAGGGGAGAAATGGACGGAGGAGCTGCAGGTTCTCCTCAACTCGATCGGGATCTACTCGCGCCGGATCCGCAAGCGCGAGAAACGCGAGGACCGGCACGACCTGCACGAGCTCGTGATCGGCATCGGCTCGGAGCGGGCCCGCTTCGCGGAGCTGATCGGGTTCATCGGAGCGGAGAAGCAGCGCCGCCTGCTCGAATCGCTGGAGCTGCGCAACCCGAAGGTCTGTCCGGACCTGCGCCAGGAGGAGATAGTTGCGATCGAGGATCTAGGCGTCCAGGACGTCTACGACATCCAGACCGAGTCGGGCGAGTATCTGAGCAACAACATCGCCGTCCACAACTGCTTCATCCTCAGCGTCGACGACACGATGGAGTCGATCCTCGACTGGAACACCAAGGAGGGGATGATCTTCCGCGGCGGATCGGGATCGGGGATCAACCTCTCCAACATCCGCGGCTCGGTCGAGCCGCTCTCCAAGGGCGGGCTCGCGTCCGGCCCGGTCAGCTTCATGCGCGGCGCCGACGCCTGGGCGGGCACGATCAAGTCGGGTGGCAAGACACGCCGCGCCGCGAAGATGGTCGTGCTCGACGTCGACCACCCCGACATCGAGCACTTCATCTGGTGCAAGGCCAAAGAGGAGGAGAAGGCGCTGGCGCTGCGCGACGCCGGCTTCGACATGTCGATCGACGGCGAGGGCTTCACCTCGATCCAGTACCAGAACGCCAACAACTCGGTGCGGGTCACCGACGAGTTCATGGAGGCGGTTGAGGCCGGCGAGGACTGGGACCTGCTGGCGCGCACCACCGGTGAGCCAACCAAAACGCTGCCGGCGCGCGAGCTGATGAACGAGATCGCCGAAGCGGCCTGGCGCTGCGCCGACCCCGGCGTCCAATACGACTCGATCATCAACCGCTGGCACACCTGCCCGGAGTCAGGCCGGATCAACGCCTCGAACCCCTGCAGTGAGTACATGCACGTGGATGATTCGGCGTGCAATTTGGCGTCGCTCAACCTGATGAAGTTCCGGCGGGAGGATGGGAGCTTCGACGTCGAGGACTTCCAGCACGCGGTCGACATCGTCTTCTTGGCGCAGGAGATCGTGGTCGGCTTCTCCAGCTACCCGACGGAGGAGATCACGGCCAACGCCAACGCCTTCCGCCAGCTCGGGCTCGGCTACGCCAACCTCGGCGCGCTGCTGATGTCCGACGGGCTGCCCTACGACTCCGAGGCGGGCCGCAACGTCGCCGCCGCGATCACGGCGCTGATGACCGGACGCGCCTACCGCCAGTCGGCCCTGATCGCCGCCGAGGCGACCGGCCCCTACGACGAGTACGGGCGCAACCGCGAGGCCCACAACGGCGTCATGCGGATGCACCGCGACGCCGCCTACGACGTCGACCCAACCGGGATCAAGGGCGATCTGCTGGAGGCGGCGCAGAAAGCCTGGGACGAGGCGGTCGAGTTGGGCGAGGAGCACGGCTACCGCAACGCGCAGGCGACGGTGCTGGCGCCGACCGGAACGATCAGCTTCCTGATGGACTGCGACACGACCGGGATCGAGCCCGACTTCTCGCTGGTCAAGTTCAAGGAGCTGGTCGGCGGCGGGCAGATGACGATCGTCAACCGCTCGGTGCCGCTGGCGCTGCGCACGCTCGGCTACAGCGACGCCGAGGTCGATCAGATCGACGCCCACATCGCCGAGAAGGGGACGATCATCGGCGCGCCCGGCCTCAAGGACGAGCACCTGCCGGTCTTCGACGTCGCGGTCGGCGAGCGGGCGATCTCCCACACCGGCCACATCGACATGATGGCCGCGACGCAGCCGTTCATCTCCGGGGCGATCTCGAAGACGGTGAACCTGCCGCAGTCGGCGACGGTCTCCGACATCGCCGACGCCTACACGCGCGGCTGGAAGGGCGGGCTCAAGGCGCTGGCGATCTACCGCGACGGATCCAAGACCGCCCAGGCGCTGCGCACGGATGCGCAGAAGGAGAAGGAGGCCGAGACAGAGGCCGTCGCGGCGCCGCCCGAGCGCAAACGGATGCCGCGCGAGCGCGAGTCGATCACCCACAAGTTCTGGATCGCCGGGCACGAGGGCTACATCACCGCCGGCAAGTACGAGGACGGCTCGGTCGGGGAGATCTTCCTCACCGACATCGGCAAGGAGGGGTCGACGATGCGGGGGCTGATGAACGCCTTCGCGACGGCGATCTCGATCGGCCTCCAGTACGGCGTCCCGCTCGAGGTCTTCGTGCGCAAGTTCAGCTACATGCGCTTCGAGCCGGAGGGGATGACCCAGAACCCGGAGATCCCGTTCGCAAAATCGCTTCCCGACTACATCATGCGCTGGCTGGCCAGCCGCTTCATCGAGGACACCGAGACGCTGGAGGACCTCGGCATCCTCACCAGCGAGGTGCGGGCCAAGCGCGAGGCGGAGACGACCCAGCTCGGCCTCGGGATCAGCACCGGCGGCGAGGTCAAGCCGCGGAACGGTGGCAACGGCCACTCCAAGCCGGGCAACGGGAACGGTGCCGAGAAGGCGAAGGCGACCGGCGGCGAGGCCGTCCCGGCGGCGGCTGCGCTCACCGAAACCCCGCCTGTGGTCCCGGCCAAGAGATCCGGCCTCGAGCTCGGCCCCGCCTGCGAGCAGTGCGGCGGCATGATGCAGCGCACAGGCAGCTGCTACACGTGCTCATCGTGCGGCAACAACACCGGCTGCGGCTGACGGCTAGACTGCGGCCGTCCGGAATACCGGTACGCCGAATCTCGGGTCTTTGGCCCGGGAGCGGGGGAACCAGAGACTCTGGGGCGAACCCTTACGTGGGGGCGCAGGCTCTTTCAGCGCCAGCCCGACAGCTAACCCCGCAGGCCGACGAAGGAGACTGGTTTGCGAGCGCCCAAGCACAGGCTGAAGGCGATTTCCGGGGTTACCGGCCTCGTCGTCGCAGTTGCGCTCGCCTCCTCCTCGGCGCTGGCGGCAGGGCCCGGCGGCGCCGCCCCTCCCGGCTCGGAACCGAAGCCCGTGGCGGACGGCCACTACGTCAACCCGTTCGCGGTCGGCGGCTGGAGCGTCAGCCGCACCGACATGGGGGTCGACTACATGCCGATCGGCCGCCAGCCAGTGGTCGCGATCGGCCCCGCGAAGATCCTCGGCTCGTCCAGCCACTCGGGCTGGCCCGGCGGCGGCTTCCTCTGGTACCGCCTGCTGAGCGGCGACCACGCCGGGGCGGTCGTCTACGTCGCCGAGCACCTGAGTGGCCTGGCGCCCACCGGGATGAGGGTCCGGGCGGGCCAGCAGATCGCCACCGCCCTCCCCGGCTATCCCTGGACCGAGTGGGGATGGGCGACCGCAGCCGGACAGCCCCGCGCCCTGCCCTGCTACAGCGACGGCATGGAAACCAACTCCGGCAAGGAGATGGCGCGCTTCCTCGATTCCCTCGGCACCAAACCGCTGCGCCGGCTCGAGTCCGGGCCCACCTGGCCCAGCGGCCGGCTCTGCTGAGGCCCCACCCCCACTGCGACAGCCGCCAAGGCCACCCGCCGGCGGTGGCGGCGTCGCGGTAGCCTGCCGCTCGGTTTGGCCAATCTCCCCCGCCTCTCGGTGCGTTCGGAGTTCCGGGTGCTGCGGGCGCTCTGCGCGCTGCCGCCGCGGTGGCAGCGGCTCCTCGCCGGGCCGGCCCCCGAGCTCGACGGGCAGCGGCTGGCAAGCGACATCTGGATGCTGCTGCGGCTGGCGGCGCTGGCGGGGGACGAGAGCGTCACCGCGGGCGGGTCCAGCCCTGAGCAGGTGCGGGCGCTGAACCGGCGCGGGGCCGCGGCGTGCGCCGGACCGCCGTCGCCGATGGCGCGGGTCGAGGGGCTGGAGGTGCCGGGGCCCGCGGGGGCGATCCCGGCGCGGCTCTACGCGGCGGCGGCGGGCGGCGAGGCGCGGCCGCTGCTCGTCTACTTCCACGGCGGCGGCTGGGTCATCGGCGATCTCGACACGCAGGACTGCGTCTGCCGCTTCCTCGCCGCCGCGGCCGGGGTGCTCGTGCTCTCCCTCGACTACCGCCTGGCGCCGGAGCATCCCTTCCCCGCCGCCGCCGAAGACGCCGTCGCCGCGTTTCGGTGGGCAGCGGAGCATGCCGCCGAGCTCGGCGCCGACCCGGCGCGGGTCGCGGTTGGCGGCGACAGCGCAGGCGGCAACCTGGCCGCCGTCGCCAGCCTCCTCGCCCGCGACGGCGATGGCCCGCAGCCGGCGATGCAGCTCCTCTTCTACCCGGCCACCGACGCCGTCGGCGAGCAGGCCTCACGGCAGCTCTTCGCCGAGGGGTTCCTGCTGACCAGGGCGGACATGGACTGGTTCGAAGCCCATTACCTTCCCTCCGGGGTGGCCCCCGACGACCCGCGCGTCTCGGTCCTGGGGGTCGGCGACCTCGCCGGGCTGCCGCCGGCCTACGTCGTCACCGCCGGGTTCGACCCGCTGCGCGACGAGGGCGAGGCCTACGCGAAGCGGATGCGCGCGGCCGGGGTCCGCGTCGCCCTGCAGCGCCACCCCGGCCTGATCCACGGCTTCGCCAACCTGACCGCGGTCAGCCGCTCCGCCCGCGCCGCCATGTTCGAGACCGCCGGGGCGCTGCGCATGGGCCTCGGCTGAGCGCGCTGCCGGTGAGTCCCGGGGTCTTGCGCAGCTCCGTCACCCGGGGCGGAGATCTACTTTTGTAGGGTGGGGGGCATGGCTCGAACCGACACGGTCGAGGCCGTCGAGGCTCGGGCCCTGACACGCCGCTACGGTGAGGGCCCCACCGCCGTGGATGCGCTGCGCGGCGTCGACCTCGATGTCCGCACGGGCGAGCTCGTCGCCGTGATGGGTCCCTCGGGCTCCGGCAAGTCGACTCTGATGCACATCCTCGCCGGCCTCGATGCGCCGACCACCGGGACGGTGACCATCGGTGGCGCCGACATCACGAAGCTGAACGACACCAAGCTCACGCATCTGCGGCGCGACCACATCGGCTTCGTCTTCCAGTTCTTCAACCTGCTGCCGATGCTCGACGCCGAGGAGAACATCGTCCTGCCGCTTTCGATCGCCGGCAGGAAGCCGGAGAAGGCGTGGCTCGAGGAGATGCTCCAGAAGATGGGCCTCGCCAGCCGGCGCAGCCACCGTCCCGCCGAGCTCTCAGGCGGGGAGCAGCAGCGAGTCGCGATTGCCCGCGCGCTCGTCTCGCGGCCGACGATCCTCTTCGCCGACGAGCCCACCGGGAACCTCGACTCCAGGACCGGGGGAGAGATCCTCGACCTCCTGCGCGACCTGGTCGCCTCTTACGGGCAGACGACGGTGATCGTGACGCACGAGCCCCGCGCCGCCTCGATCGCCGACCGGATCCTCTTCCTCGCCGACGGGCTGATCGTCAAGGAGCTGCGTGAGGCCACAGCCGCGGACGTTCTCGCGGTCATGAACGAACTCCAATCGTGATCGGCGTCACGCTCAAGGGGCTGGCCGGGCGCAAGTTGCGGGCGGCGCTGACAGCGATGGCGATTGTGCTCGGCGTTGCGATGATCAGCGGCACCTACGTGCTCACGGACACGATCAAGTCCGCGTTCGGCACGGTCTTCACCCAGGTCTACAAGAACACCGACGTCGTGGTCAGCGCTAAGAGCGTGGTCGGGAGCTCGAACAACGGGGCCCTGCCGCCCTCGTTCCCGCAGTCCGTGCTCGCCAGGGTGCGGGGCCTTCCGGGGGTCGCCGCGGCGGAGGGCGGTGTCGCCGACTTCGCCCTGCTCGTCGGCCGCGACGGCAAGGTGATCTCGGGTCACGGCGCACCGCCGCTCGCCTTCAGCGTCCACCCGCACGGCAACCAGCGGTTCAACCCGCTCGAGCTCACGGCGGGCGGCTGGCCGGCTGGGCCGAACGAAGTTGCGATCGACGCCAACACCGCCAGCAAGCAGCACTACGCGGTGGGCCAGACGATCGGCGTTATCGCACGTGGCCCGGAGCAGCGTTTCCGCATCGCCGGTGTCGTCAAGATCGGCGGCGTCTCGTCGCTCGGTGGCGCGACGATGACGGTCTTCGACTTCCCGACCGCGCAGCGCCTCTTCCACAAGCAGGGCGAGCTCGACCTGATCGACGTCGCGGCGAAGCCCGGCACCCCGCCCGGGCAACTGGCGAGCGAGATCCGCCCACTGCTGCCGCCCACCGCGCAGGTGCGAACCGGCCAGGCGCAGGCACGGCAGGCAACAAAGGACACGAGCGGCTTCCTCAACATCATCCAGGACTTCCTGCTCGCATTCGGTGGGGTGGCCCTCTTCGTCGGCAGCTTCGTCATCGCGAACACCCTCTCGATCACGCTCGCCCAACGCACGCGCGAACTCGCCACCCTGCGCACGCTCGGTGCGACGCGGCGCCAGGTGCTCAGGTCGGTGCTCGTGGAAGCCTTCGTGATCGGCGCGATCGCCTCGATCGCCGGCCTCTTCCTCGGGCTCGGCCTGGGGAAGGGGCTCAACGCCCTCTTCGTCTCCTTCGGGATCGACCTGCCGCAGGCGGGCCTGGTGTTCGCGACGCGGACGATCGTCGTCTCGCTCGCCGTCGGGGTGGCGATCACCATGCTCGCCGCGCTCCGGCCGGCGATCCGCACGACCAGGGTGCCGCCGATCTCGGCCGTGCGCGAGGGCGCGGTGCTGCCACCGTCGCGCTTCGCGCGCTTCGGCTCGCCAGCGGCAATGCTCACCGTCGGCGCCGCCGTCGCGCTGATGCTGATCAGCCTGTTCGCCGGCGGGCTCTCGACCGCCCAGCGGCTGATCGGCATCGGCATCGGCGCGGCCGCGGTCTTCCTCGGCGTGGCGATGCTCGCGAAGACGCTCGTCCCGCCGCTCGTCTCCGTGCTCGGCTGGCCGGCGGCGAAGATCGGCGGCGCCGCCGGAGCGCTCGCGAAGGGGAACGCGACCAGGAATCCCACCCGCACCGCGTCGACCGCCTCCGCGCTGATGATCGGGCTGGCGCTCGTCACGCTCGTCTCCGTGCTCGCGGCCGGGCTGAAGACGACCTTCGAGAGCTCGGTGAACTCGCTCTTCAACGCCGACTATGCGCTGACCGCGACCGACAATTTCTCGCCCATCTCGACCGCGCCGGCGAGCGCGCTGAAGCGGGTGCCCGGCGTGCAGGTCGTCTCCGGCGTCCGCGCCGGCTCCGGCCGCTCGTTCGGCAAGCAGATCGGCGTCACCGGCGTGGCGCCCGACATCAGCCGGGTGATCACGGTCGACTGGAAGGCGGGCTCGCCGTCTGTGCCGGGCGAGCTGAAGCGGGACGGCGCCTTCGTCTCCAAGGACTTCGCGAGCTCTCACCATCTCGTCGTCGGCTCGCCCATCAAGGTCGAGACACCGTCCGCCACGGCGATGCACCTGGTAGTGCGCGGCATCTTCGCGCCGCCGAAGGGCGGCTCTCCGTATGGCGACGTGACGATCTCGACCCAACGCTTCGACGCCGAATACCAGAACCCGCAGAACGTGTTCACGTTCATCGACATCGCCGGTGGCGTCACGGCCGCGAACGGGCGGCGGCTCGAACGGGCGGTGGCTAGCTTCCCGAACGCGAAGGTCCAGACCGAGCAGCAGTTCAAGCAAAACCAGGAGCAGGGGATCGACACGCTGCTCAACCTCCTCTACGTGCTGCTCTCGCTCTCGATCGTCGTCAGTCTCTTCGGGATCGTGAACACGCTGGTGCTGACCGTGTTCGAGCGCACGCGCGAGATGGGAATGCTGCGCGCGGTGGGGATGACCCGGCGCCAGCTCCGGCGGATGATCCGCCACGAGAGCATCATCACGGCGCTGATCGGGGCCGCGCTCGGAATCCCGATCGGGATCGTGCTCGCGGCCATGGTCGGAAAGGCGATCGAATACCCGGCGTTCACGATCCCGGTTGGGACGCTCTTCGTCTTCGTCGTCGCCGCGATCGTCGCCGGGCTTCTGGCCGCGATCTTTCCCGCCCGCCGCGCGGCGCGGCTCAACGTGCTGCGGGCGCTCCAGTACGAGTAGCAGGCGACATACCAGCGCGGTCAATACCCTGCGCCGATGGCGCTCGCCGATCAGTTCGACGGCTTCCTCATCGACCTCGACGGGGTGGTTTGGGTCGGTCGCGAGCCGTTGCCCGGTGCCGTCCAGGCGCTGCAGCAGCTGCTCGACCGGGGCAAGGAGATCGTCTTCGTAACCAACAACCCGGGGCAGGCGGCGGCCACCTACGCGGAACGGCTGACCGAGTCCGGGGTGGCGGTCGGTGAGGAGCACGTCGTCACGGCCGGCCTCGTGACGGCACGACTCGCGGCCCGGCGAGCCGGCGCGGGTGCCGGCGCCTTTACGATCGGGGCGGCGGCCTTCAAGGAGGCGGCTGCGGCGGCCGGCCTCCAGCTGCTCGATGGGGAGGCCGCCCGGGACGCCGACGTCGTGCTCGTCTCAGGCCACCGTGGCTTCGACTACGACGAGCTGCTGAACGCGACGCTGGCGCTGCAGCGCGGCGCCGCCCTGTTCGCGACCAGCCGTGACCCGACGCTGCCGATGCCCGGCGGCGCCTGGCCCGGCACCGGCGCCGTCCTCGCCGCGGTCGAGACCGCCACCGGCGCCCGGGCGGAGATCGGCGGCAAGCCCGAGCGCCACCTCTTCGAGCTGGCGCGCGAGCGAATCGCCGGCGCGGAGCGGGTGGCGATGGTCGGTGACCGGATCTCGTCGGACATCGAGGGCGGCCACCGGGCAGGATTGGCGACGATCCTCGTGCTGAGCGGGGCGACGTCGCGCGCGCAGGCGGAGGGCGCTGCGCCCGTCCCCGACCACATCGTCGACGACATCGCCGGACTGCTGTGAGCGCCACCGTCCCCCGGCCGGGGGTCGCCTTCGCCGGCGTCTTCGCCGTCACCTTCGCCGGGCTGCTCGCCGTCGGTGCGGTTCTGCCGGTGCTGCCGCGCTACGTCCATGGGCCGCTCGACGCCGGCAACATCGCCGTCGGGGTGGTGATCGGCTCCTACGCGGTCACCGGGCTGCTCCTCCGCCCCTTCGCCGGCCGGCTCTCCGACCGCCGGGGCCGTAAGCCCGCGGTGCTGGTCGGGTCGCTGCTCGTCGCGGTCGCCGGCTTCCTGTACCTGCTGCCGTTCGGCGTCCCGGGGTTGATCGTGGCGCGGCTCACGCTTGGAGCCGGCGAGGGGACGGTCTTCACCGCCGGCTCGGCCTGGATCGTCGACCTGGCGCCGCCGGGGCGGCGCGGGCGGGTGATCGGCCTCTACGGGCTGGCCGTCTGGGCGGGACTCAGCGCCGGGCCGCTGATCGGAGAGCTTCTCCTGCACGCCTCCGGCTACACGCTCGTCTGGCTCTTCGCCGGCACGGTGCCGCTGCTCGGGGCGCTGGCCGCGCTTCGCCTTCCCGACCCGTTCCGCCGGGTCGCCCACGCCGAGCGGCACCCGCTGATCGCCAGGGAGGCGATCCGCCCCGGCGCCGCGCTCGCCCTGGCCTCCGTCGGCTATGCGACCGTCGCGGCCTTCGTCGTCCTCCATCTCGACGCCCGCGGCGTCGGTCACGGTGCGGCCGTGTTCGGAGCCTTCGCAACGATGGTCGTGTTGACCCGCCTGATCGGCGGCGACCTGCCCGACCGGGTCGGCCCGGCGCGGGTCGCAACCGCGGCTGCGATCGTCGAGGCGGTGGGCCTGGCGACCATAGCCGTCGCCCACAGCCTCCCGGTTGCCCTGGCCGGCGCGCTGGCGATGGGCGCCGCCTTCTCGCTGCTCTACCCCTCCCTCTCGCTGATCGTGGTCGGCCGCATCCCCGATACGCAGCGCGGTGCGGCGCTTGGGACCTTCACCGCGTTCTTCGACGCCGGAGTGGGCTTCGGCGCGCCCGTGGCGGGCGTGGCCGCAGCCCTGACCAGCTATCAGGGCGCCTTCCTCTTCGCCGCCGCGATCGCGCTGGTGTCGGCGGCGACAAGCGCCCTCGCGGTCTCTCCCCGCGGCCGCGCCCTGATTCGGCGTGAAAGAGGACGTTGTGCAGCTTGACTACCCATATGGTTGTCTAGCTGCACAACGTCGGAGATGGGTGGGGCATCTGAGATGGAGGCCCGGTTGGGGGGGACCGCCCGGGGGAAGGTCAGGGGCGATCGGCGATCAGCAGCGTCTGGGCGGCACGGCCGATCCGGCCGTTGCGGTCCGACAGCACCGACTCGGCCGTGCCGACGCCGTTTCGCTGCGGCAGGGTGACGGCGTCGACGCAGACCCACTCGCCCTCGGGCATCCGCTCCAGGTGGACCGTGAGCTCCACGTTGATGAACAGGTAGCGCCGCCAGTCGAGCACTGCGCTGATCCCGTTGCCGACGTCGGCCGCGACCAATGTGCGTTGCAGCGGCGTCGGCTCCTCACCCGCGACAAGCGGGAACCGCATGCGCATCCACATCGTCGCCGGGCCGGGCTCGAGGAACCCTCCCGCAACGGAACGGCCCTCCATCGCCGTGTGATAGCCAACCTCCTGGCCGGTCGGGAAGAAATCGAAGCCCACGCCCTGGTCCGGGCCTGGGGGCGGGTCATGCGCCGCAACAGCCTCGGCCGGCAGCTCCACCGCACGTGTGTGCAGCCGCCACGCTCGCGCCAGCATCAGCTCTCCGTCGTCGTTGCTCAGCGACGCTTCGATCAACTGCACGCTGCGACCGGGCCGCACCACCTCGGCCTCCACGCGAACCGGCCCGATCGGCACGGGACGCAGGATCTCGAACGTGACCCGCCCAACCTGGAATCCCTCAGCTCCCTCAACCCGCTCGATCTCCCGCCCCAACAGCGCCGCCGGCGGCCCCGCATGCTGCGCCCCGGGGTCCCAGGGCCCCCGCGTCAGCTCCGTGGCCACGAGCTCGTCGCCGTGCTTCTCGAAGAAGGCCTCGGACACAGCGGCGCATCCTATGGTCTCTACCATTTGCCCTATGCCAAAAGTCGAGAAGACAGACGCCGAGTGGCGAGAGCAGCTGACTCCCGAGCAGTACGAGGTGACCCGCAGGGCGGGCACCGAGCGCGCCTTCAGCGGGCCGTACTGGGAGGAGAAGGGCAGGGGGATGTACCGCTGCGCCTGCTGCGGCGCGGAGCTCTTCTCCTCGGACACCAAGTTCGACTCCGGCACCGGCTGGCCGAGCTTCACCGAGCCGGTCAACCTCGAGCACGTCGAGCTGCGTCCGGACAGCAGCCACTTCATGAAGCGCACCGAGGTCGTCTGCAAGCACTGCGACGCTCACCTCGGGCACGTCTTCGACGACGGACCGGGACCGACCGGACAGCGTTACTGCATCAACGGCTGTGCGCTAGAGCTCGATCGAGGGTAGGCGGCAACCTATTTCATGCCGCCGCCGGCGCCGAGGTAGCTGAAACGGACCGCGAGGGCGACCGCCTCGGTGCGGGTGTCGACCTCCAGCTTGGCGATCGCGTTGCGGACGTGGGTGTGCACCGTCGCCGGGCTGAGCCCGAGGCGCTCGGCGATCTCTTTCACCCGCAGCCCCTCGGCCAGCAGCTCGAGGATCTGGCGCTCGCGCGGAGAGAGGTCGAGCAGCTTCTCCACCTCGGAGGGCTTGCCTCCGGCGAAGTCGCCGCCGAGAAACGTACCCCCGCTGGTCACCGCTTTGACCGCCCTGGCGATGTCCTCGGCGGGCGCCGACTTCAGGACGTAGCCCGAGGCGCCGGCCCGCAGCGCCAGTGCCAGCAGGTCCGGCTGCGCGTGGGCTGTGAAGATGATGACTTTGGTGCGCGGCCGGGCTCGCAGCACCTCCTTCGTGGCCTCGATCCCGTCGCGTTTGGGCAGCTCGACGTCAATGATGAGGACGTCCGGCTCGAGCTCCTTGACGACGTCGACCACGTCACGCCCGTTGGACGCCTCCCCGACGATGTGCAGCGCGTTCGAGTTGGCCATCCGAGCTTTGATCGCCTCGCGGACGATCTCATGGTCGTCACAGAGGACGACTCGTTTGGCGTCGCGGACGCTAGCGCTCATAGTGGCGTGATCTTCTCAGGAGCACCGTACGAATGCAAAGTATTAGGTAGCGTGAAACCGCCGTCCCGCTCCTGCCGGTTCTCGATCAGGGCAATCATCGTCCGTCCCACAGCCACCGCCGTGCCGTTCAGCGTATGCACTGCCTGCGGTGCTTCGCCGTCGGCGGGCCGATACCTACAAGCGAGGCGGCGCGCCTGGTAATCGGTGGTGTTGGAGCAGGAGGTGACCTCGCGGTAACGGCCCTGGCTGGGGATCCACGCCTCGCAGTCGTACTTCTTCGCCGCCGGGGCGCCGAGGTCTCCGGCCGCGACGTTGACCACGCGGTAGGGAATCTCCAGATCGGTGAGGATCCGCTCCTCGATCGCCAGCAGCCGCTCGTGCTCGGCGACCGACTGCGACGGCTCGACGAACGAGAACATCTCCACCTTGTCGAACTGGTGGACGCGGAAGATGCCCCGGGTGTCGCGGCCGGCGGCGCCGGCCTCGCGCCGGAAGCAGCTCGAGAAGCCCGCGTAGCGCAGGGGCAGGTCCTCGCGGTCGAGGATCTGGTCGGCGTGCAGGGAGGCAAGGGCGACCTCAGACGTCCCGACCAGGAACAGCTCATCCCTGGGCACCTCGTAGATCTGGTCGCGATCGCCGGGCAGGAACCCGGTTCCGTAGAGCGCCTCCTCACGCACCAGCACCGGTGGGATCACCGGCTCGTGACCCTCGCCGCGGACCAGCTCGATCGCGAAGCGCACGAGCGCCAGCTCCAGCAGCACGAGGTCGCCCTTCAGGTACGCGAAGCGCGAGCCTGAGAGCCGCGCCGCGGCCTCCGCGTCGATCAGGCCCAACTCCGTCCCGATCTCGAGGTGGTCGCGCGGCTCGAAATCGAAGCTCGGCTTCTCCCCAACCTCGCGCAGGACGACCGCGTCCTCCTCGGTCATGCCGTCGGGCGCATCGGGGTCGGGCAGGTTGGGGAGGGCGGTGAGAACGCGGTTGAGGTCGGCTTCGACCTTCTCCAGCTCCTCCTTGCCAGTCTCGATCCTGTCCTTGAGCCCCTGCACGGCCTGCATCAGGTCCGCCGCGTCGCCGCCCTGCTTCCTGGCCTCGCCGATCCGCTTGGAGAGAGACTTGCGCTCGGCCTGGGCGGTCTCGATCTCGGGCAGGAGCTCACGGCGGCGCGCATCGAGCGCCAGCAGCTCGTCGACGCCCTCGCTGGCGCCGCGGCGCGCCAGCGCCGCCGTGACCCGCTCGGGGTCGGAGCGGATCAGTCTCAGGTCGAGCATCGGCGGCGGTCTCTAGGGAGATGCCTTGCCCTGGCCGGAGGGGCGTTGCGCGCCTCCGGTTTCGGGACGCGGCGAGGTTTCGGCTTCCTGCCCGGCGTACTTGGCGACGAAGCGGGCCACGGCTTCGGCTTCCGAGCCGACCACGATGTTCTGGGGCATGATCGCTCCGGAGAAGCCGCCGTTCTGGATCGCGAAGAGAACATCCTTGTAGGTCTCGGTTCGCTGATTGAGGTTCGGGCCCTGCGTTCGCACGCTGCGATTCCCGGTCCCCTGCGCGCCGGCGGCGCTCAGGGTGTGGCAGCCCGAGCAGTGCGTGGCAAAGAGGACGGCGCCGTTGTAGTTGGGATCGCTCTTGGAGAGCGCGATCCCCTGCTTGCCGAAGCCGCAGGCGGCAAGCCCGAAGGCGACGGCGACGGCCAGGGCTGTAGCTAAGAGAGCTGGGCGCACGCGGCGGGCATCATATTGTCTCGCTTAGATGGTTGACCCCAAATCCCGCCCAACCGGATCTGGCATCGATCGTCAAGCCGCGAGCCCTCCCGACCCAATCGGCTTTCGCACCGCGATGGGGATGCTGCCGACTGGCGTCACCGTCGTCAGCGCAACCGGCCCCGAGGGCCCGGCGGGGGCCACGGCAAACGCGGTCTGCTCGCTGTCGATCGAGCCGATGCTGATGCTCGCCTGCCTCGACCGGGGCTCGCGAACCCTGCTCGCCGTACAGGCGGCCAACCGCTTCGGGATCAGCGTCCTGCACGCCGGTCAGGAAGCGATCGCCCGCGCCTTCGCCACCAAGGCCCCGGTGGCGGACAAGTGGGCCGGCGTCGCCTGGCGCGATCGCGACGGCATCCCGTCGATCGACGACGCCCTCGTCTGGGTCGCCTGCGAGCTGCGCGACGTGATCGCCGGCGGTGACCATGTGATCGTCACCGGCGAGGTGAGGGACCTGGAGACGGGCGCGGGCGACCCGCTCGTCTTCCACGGCGGCAAGTACCGCCCGCTCGACTGAGCGCGGCCGGGAGCGGGGTGTTGCTACAACAGTTGGACCGATGGATGCCCGCTTCCAGAAGCCCGGCTGGTTCACAAAGCACGTGTTCAATCGTCTCGTTGCGGGACTGACCAGACTGGGCATCAGCGTCGCCGGCTCACGCGTTCTGGAGGTGCGTGGGCGCAAGAGCGGCGAGTGGCGGCGCACACCGGTCAACCTGCTCACATTCGAGGGGGATCGGTACCTGGTGGCGCCGCGAGGCCACACGCAGTGGGTGCGAAACCTGCGAGCTCGCGCGGCGGGACGCCTGGTCGTTGGCCGCCGGGTCGAGGACTTCACCGCAACGGAGCTTGCCGATGACGAGAAGCCGCCCCTCCTGCGGGCCTACCTCAAGAAGTGGAAGTGGGAGGTGGGCGCCTTCTTCGGCGGGGTCGGACCGGACGCACCCGAGGCCGACCTGCGACGCATCGCACCGGATCACCCGGTCTTCCGCATCTCCGAGTAGAGCTCGGCCGCTGCCGATCCGGCGATTGGCGCATTCACCCCCTTTGAGGGTGGTCAACTCGCCAATCGTCAGCGGGAGGCTCAGAGGCCGCCGCTTGTGGTGGCCGCTCGCAGGGCGAGAAAGAAGATGACGCCGCAGCTGACGGCCATGATCCCCATCTCGCGGCGGACGATGGCAAGGGCGAGCGACTGCTGGGCGTCGGCGGGTAGGGATTCGAAGTCGACGTCGCGCAGCTCGCGGTCGGCGGCGCCGGCGCGAGCCCCCTCGGCGAGGAAGGAAACGAGGAGGGGAAGGATTCCGTAGAGGTAGTGGAGGTTGCTTGGCGCCTTGTGGCCGGTGAAGACGAGCAGGCCGCCAAGCGTCGCCTGCACGAAGACCGAGACCTGGGCGGCGCGCATCAGATACCAGAAGGGCACCGAGGGCCGGTCGCGGAACCAGGCGACGCCGCCGACCGCGCCCGCGGCCAGATTGAGGGCAATCAGCACCGTCCCGACGGCGAGATGAGCCTCCGTCATCGCTGGATCCGTCCGGGCGAAAGCGGCGGGTTTGGGCGGTCCCGATCGGGGTCGAAAAGGGCCTGATCCATCGCTATATCCGCCCAAGGGAGTCGGGATTCGGCTTGCTGATGCGGAAAATCACTATGTAGCAAGTTGTCACAAGGTGGGTGTATAACACCGGCTGCGCGCGGGAGCGGCGGGCGCACGCCCAAACGAGCCAGCTCCGCACGCGGGACCCTCCAATGCTGAAGATCTACCTGCCGATACTCGTCTTTGCCTTCCTCGGCCTCTCCGTGGGAGGGGCCTTCGTCATGCTCAACCACCTCGTCGGCCCGAAGCGGCCGAAGCGGCCCACGGCGGCAAGCCGTCGCCAAGGCGAGCCGTACGAGTCGGGCATCCCGGTCGCAGCAGCACGCGGCGTCCGCTTCGGCGTCAGCTTCTACCTGATCGCGATGCTTTTCATCCTCTTCGACATCGAGGTCGTATTCCTCTACCCGATCGGGGTGATCCTGAAGAGAGCCGACAGCGTCTTCGTGCTCGGCGAGCTGGTGCTCTTCGTCGCCCTGCTTCTCGTCGCGTTCGCCTACGTCTGGCGCAAGGGAGCGCTGGATTGGAGATAGAACGCCAGCGGATGCGCGCGCAGCAGGTGCGGGCCCGGGACATGTTGCGCGGCGACCTCGAGGGCGAGGAGCTGGAGCGTTACGTCGAGGAACGGGTCGTGATGACCAGGTTCGACAAGATGCTCAACTGGGCGCGGGCGAACTCGATGTTCCCGCTCGGCTTCGGACTCGCCTGCTGCGCGATCGAGGCGCCGATCTCGATCGTCACCGCCCGCTATGACATCGCCCGTTTCGGCGCCGAGACGCTGCGCTCCACTCCCCGGCAGGCCGACATGATCATCCTCTCGGGCCGGGTCTCGATCAAGATGGCGCCGATCGTCCGCCGCCTCTACGACCAGATGCTGGAGCCGAAGTGGGCGATCTCGATGGGCGCCTGCTCCTCCAGCGGCGGCATGTTCTCCAACTACGCCGTCGTGCAGGGCGCCGACAAGTTCATGCCAATCGACATGCACATCCCCGGCTGCCCGCCGCGACCGGAGGCGGTGCTCTACGGCTTCAACAAGCTGCAGCGCAAGATCATGGGCAACCCCGACCAGGGCTGGCGGCTGCGCTACGACGCCGTCGGAACCGAGGAGTGGGCGCGCGGCGGGCCGGCGAGCAGGCCCAGCCCGGAGGCGGTCGACGCCTATGAAGCCGCCCGAGAGCTGGCCCATGCCTGACGCGCCGGGCCTGGAGCTGATCCGCGGCGAGATCGAAGCGGATCACCCCGGAGCCGTTCTGGACACCGGGTTCGATCGCGGCCAGGCCACGCTGATCGCCAACCCCGAGCAGGTCATCGCCGTGCTCAGCTGGCTGCGCGACGCGCCGGGCCAGGGCTACAGCTTCCTCTCCAGCCTGCACGCCGCCGACTACCTGCCAGCTTCCCCCCGCTTCGGGGTCCATTACGAGTTGCTCAACCGGGACCGCGTCGAGCGGCTCAGGGTGAAAGCGATGTTGGAAGACCCCTCTCCCGCGGGTGGCGCCGTAGGGGGGACCATCCCCGAGGAAGCTTCAGCTACCGCAGGGGATGGTGGGTCCCCTGCGGCGACAGGACCCGCGGGCCAGCGACTCCCGTCCATCGACTCCTGCGTCGACCTCTTCCCGACCGCGAACTTCCAGGAGCGCGAAGTGTTCGACTTCTTCGGGATCGTCTTCCGCGGCCACCCCGACCTGACCCGCATCCTGCTCCCCGAGGACTACGTCGGCTGGCCGCAGCGCCGCGACTTCCCGGTCGGCGGCGAGCCCGTCACCTTCACCTACAACGAGCGCCGCTATGGCTGAGATGACCGTCGACCGCACGGAGGTCATGACGATCAACATCGGGCCGCACCACCCGGCCACGCACGGGGTGCTGCGCCTGGTCGTCGACCTCGAAGGGGAGATCGTGCGGGAGCTGAAGCCGGTGATCGGCTACGTCCACACCGGGATCGAAAAGTCCTGCGAGGACAAGAGCTACTGGAAGGTCATCCCCTTCGTGGAGCGGATGGACTACGTCTCCTACTTCTTCCAGATGGAGGCCTACTGCGGCGCGGTCGAGCGGCTGGTGGGGCTGGAGATCCCGCCCCGCGCCAGGTACCTGCGGACGCTCTTCCTGGAGCTGAACCGCATCCACTCCCACCTCGTCTGGCTCGGCACGACCGCGCTGGACCTCGGCGCAATGTCGATGCTCTTCTACTGCTTCCGCGAGCGCGACAAGATCCTCGACCTGTTCGAAATGGCGACCGGGCAGCGGATGCACACCCGCTACTTCCAGGTCGGCGGCGTGATCGAGGACATCCCGCTCGGCTTCGAGGCGAAGCTGCGCGAGTTCATCGCCGACATGCCGGTGCGGGTGGGCCAGTACGAAGCGCTGCTCGACCGCAACGAGATCTTCCTCTCGCGGACGAAGGGGGTCGGGATCGTGCCGCGTGAGCGGCTGCTGGAGCTGGGCGTCACCGGGCCGCTGCTGCGCGCCGCCGGCGAGCCCTGGGACCTGCGCAAGGCCTTCGACTACCTCGCCTACCCGGAGATGGAGTTCAAGATCCCGGTGGGGACGGTGGGCGACAACTACGACCGCTACCGGGTGCGGCTGGCCGAGATGGTCGAGTCGGTGCGGATCATCGAGCAGGCGCTCGACGGCCTGCCCGAGGGCCCCCACATCGCCGACGACCGCAAGTACGTGTTGCCGCCCCGCTCGGAGCTCTCGACCTCGATGGAGTCGCTGATCCACCACTTCAAGCTGGTCACCGAGGGCTACAGGGTGCCGCCCGGCGAGGTCTACTACTCGATCGAGTCGCCGCGCGGCGAGCTGGGCTGCTTCGTCGTCGCCGACGGCTCCTCGAAGCCGGCCCGGGTGCACATCCGCGACGCCTCGTTCGTCAACCTGCAGAGCTTTCGCGACATGGCGGTTGGCGGCTACGTGGCCGACTTGATCGCCAGCCTCGGGATGCTGGACCCGATCCTGGGGGGGGTGGACCGGTGAGCCGGCTGCCGGTCGATGCGGCGCTGACCGAGGGGCGGGTGCCCGACCGGGCCCCGGAGGAGATTCCGGAGCTGCATGAGGTCGACTGCCCGGCGGAGCTGCGCGAGCACATCGAGCAGCTGATGGGCCGGTATCCGGACCGGAAATCGGCCTCGATCCCGGCGCTGTGGGCGGTGCAGAGGCGCTACGGCTGGTGCACGCCGGATGGAATTCGCCAGGCCGCGGCGGTGATGAAGGTGACGCCCTCCTATCTCGAATCGGTCGCCAGCTTCTACGACCTCTTCCACACCGAGCCGGTCGGCACCCACAAGGTGGCGGTCTGCACCAACATCAGCTGCTGGATGCGGGGCGGCGACGAGCTGCTCACCGCCTTCTGCGAGGCGGCCGAGTGCGATCGCGAGCACGCCCAGCACGGCACGACGTCCCCGGACGGGGAGGTCTACGTGACCGGGTTCGAGTGCCTTGGCGCCTGCGACATCGCCCCGATGGCCTCGATCGACGAGCGCTACTTCGGGCCGCTGGAGCCGGGCGACGCGGCGACCGCGATCGAGCAGCTCAAGGCAGGCGCCGACGTGCTGCCCGAGAAGGCCCTGGAGAAGCGCCCGCTGGCAGGGGACGCCGATGCCTGAGACGCGCATCCTGCTCAAGAACGCGGCCGATCCGAACCTGCGCACCCTTGCCGGCTACGAGGGATACGGCGGCTACACGACGCTGCGGAAGGCCTACAAGGAGCTGGAAGGCGACGAGATCCTCAAGGCGCTCGAAGACTCCGGCCTGCGCGGCCGCGGCGGCGCAGGCTTCGCGATGGGCAAAAAGGCCTCCTTCCTGCCGCGCGGCGAGATGCAGAAGTACCTCTGCTGCAACGCCGACGAGTCCGAGCCCGGCGCCTTCAAGGACCGGGAGCTGATGCTGCGCAATCCCCACCAGCTGATCGAGGGAATTGCGCTGGCGGCGCTTGCCGCCGACATCTCGAAGGCCTTCATCTTCATCCGCGGCGAGTACGACCTCCAGGCCGGCGTCCTCGACGCGGCCGTCGCCGAAGCCTACGAGGCCGGATACCTGGGGAAGGACATCCTCGGCAGCCGCTCCAACCTGGAGCTCGTCGTCCACCGCGGCGCCGGCGCCTACATCTGCGGCGAGGAGACGGCGCTGCTCGATGCCCTGGAAGGAAAGCGCGGCAACCCACGGCTGAAGCCGCCATTCCCCGCCGTGCAGGGCCTCTACGGCGGGCCGACGTTGATCAACAACGTGGAGACGCTCTCCAACGTGCCGCGCATCGTGGCCCACGGGGCCGAGTGGTTCCGCGGCTTCGGCACCGAGCAGTCGCCGGGAACGAAGGTCGTCTCGATCTCCGGCTGCGTCCAGCGCCCGGGCAACTACGAGGTCGAGCTGGGGACCCCGATCCGGGAGCTGATCTTCGACCTGGCGGGCGGCCCGGAGGAGGGCCACGAGGTGAAGGCCTTCTACCCCGGGGGCTCCTCCTCGCCGCCCCTCACACCGGCCGAGCTGGACCTCCCCTACAGCTTCGAGGCGATGGCCGAGGCGCGCTCGATGCTGGGCTCCGGCTCGATCATCGTCGCCGACGATCGCGTCTCGATCCCCCACATGGCGCTGCGAACCGCGCGCTTCTACCACCACGAGTCGTGCGGCAAGTGCACCCCCTGCCGCGAGGGGACGAACTGGACCGTGAAGATGCTGGAGCGGGTGGTGCGCGGCGAGGCGACGCCGATGGACCTCGACATCATCAGCTCCGTCCAGCAGAACATCATGGGCCACTGCCTCTGCGTGCTGGGGGACGCGATGGCGATGCCGGTCTCGGCGATGGTGAGCAAGTTCCGCGACGAGTTCGAGCAGGTGATCGCCGAGGCAGGCCCGCCGCTCGACGAGGTGAGCAGGATCGCTGCCGTGCAGGGTGCCGCGGAGACGATCGGAGCAATGCCGTGAGCGCCAAGAGCCGCGAGGTGACGATCGTCGTCGACGGTCGCGAGATCACCGCGATCGAGGGCGAGATGCTGCACGACGCCTGCCGCAAGGGCGACGTCGAGATCCCGGTGTTCTGCTACGAGCCGAAGCTCGGGGCCCCGGTTGGCGCCTGCCGCATGTGCCTGGTCGAGATCGAGGGGATCCCCAAACTGCAGACCTCCTGCTCGACGCCGGTCCGCGACGGGATGGTCGTCCACACCCGTACCGACCAGGTCAAAGAGACGCAGAACGCCGTCGTCGAGTTCCTGCTCGTCAACCACCCGCTCGACTGCCCCGTCTGCGACAAGGGCGGCGAGTGCCCGCTACAGGACATCTCGATGGGCTGGGGGCCCGGCAAGAGTCGCGTCACCGACCCCAAGCGCCACTTCGAGAAGCCGCTGCCGCTCAGCCCGCTGGTGGCGCTCGACCGCGAGCGCTGCATCCTCTGCTACCGCTGCGTGCGCTTCAGCCAGGAGGTCGCCGAGGATGCCCAGCTGCAGCTGCTGGAGCGCGGCGACCGCACCTACGTCGGCACCTTCGACGACCGCCCCTACATCGCCCCCTTCCACGGCAACATCACCGACCTCTGTCCGGTCGGGGCGCTGACCAGCTACACCTACCGCTTCCGGGCCCGCCCCTGGGACATCGAGCAGGCCGGCTCGGTCTGCACGCTCTGCCCCAGCCAGTGCAACGTCAGGCTCACGGTGCGCGACGAGCAGGTCAAACGGGTGCTCGCTCGCGACAACCCCGAGGTCGATGACGGCTGGCTCTGCGACCGCGGCCGCTACGGGTTCGGGATGTTCGCCGCCGAGGAGCGGGTGAGCGGACCGCGACTGCGCAGCGGCGAGGAGATCTGCTGGGAGGAAGCGATTGCCAGTGCGGCCGAGGCTCTGCACACGGCGGACGGCGCGAGTGCGGCGATCGTCGGCGACGCCTCCAACGAGGAGGGCTACCTGATTCAGCGCCTCCTGCGCGAGGCGCTCGGCTCTCCCCACATCGACTCGCGCATCTCCGGCGGGCCGGCCCGGGAGACGCTGCTGCAGCTCTCCCGCCCCGAGCTCTCGGCCCGGGTGCGCGACATCGACGAGGCCGACGCAATCCTGGTCGTCGGCACCGATCCGCTGCACAGCTCGCCGATCCTCGACCTTCGGATCCGCAAGGCGATGCGCCGCAACGGCGCCCGCCTGGCCGTTGCCACCGACCACCCGATGGCTCTCGACGGCGGCGCCGAGGCGGCAACCCGCTATGCGCCGGGCGGCGCCACGCTCTTCCTCTCAGAGCTGGCCGCCTGCCTGCGTCTCGCGAGCGAGGGCGGCGCCGCCGCGCCGGTCGCGGACGTCCTGCGGGGTGCGGAGAGCGTCGTGGTGGTCTGGGGAGAGCGGATCGGCCGCGAGGGCGAGGGAGCACTGCGGGCGCTGCTCGACGTCGCGACGACCCTGGGCCTTGCCGGCAAGGAGCGCTCCGGCCTGCTCGAGATCCCCGAGCTGGCCAATGCGCGCGGCCTGCGCGAGGTCGGCTGCCTGCCGGACGCCGGCCCCGGCCTGGGCGAGGCTACGGCCGGCAAGAGCAGCGAGGAGATCCGCGCCGCTCTGGAGTCCGGGGAGCTGAGATCGGTCGTCCTCTTCGGCGTCGACCCGCTGCGCGACTTCCCCGACACCGACGCCTGGGAGCGCGCCCTCGACGCGGCCGGCCACGTCATCGCCTTCTCGATGTTCGAGAACGCCACGACCGCCAAGGCGGACATCGTCTTCCCGCTCGAGACCCACGCCGAGAAAGACGGGACGGTCACCCACCCCGACGGCCGCCTCCAGCGCGTCCGGCCCAGCGCTTCCCGCCCCGGCGACATCCGCCCCAACTGGGGCGTCCTCGCCGAGCTCTCGCTGGCCCTCGGCCACGACACCGGCATCTCGTCCCAGCCCTCGGCCCTCGAAGCTCTCACCGACGCGGTCCCGTTCTACGCCGGCATCGACGACGCAGCCATCGCCGGCCGCGGCATCCGCTGGCAAGATCGCGACGCCGCCTCCTCACTGCCCGCGGGGGCGTCCGGCACGGGGTCCCCGGACGCGCTTTCGCGCAGAGTGTCCGGGGACCCCGTGCCGGACGCCCCTCCCGCCGCGAGCTCCAGCGGCAAACTGACGCTGGGGACATACCGGGACCTCTGGGCAGGGCCGATCACGGAGCTGAACCCACCGTTGAAGTTCTTGCAGCCGCAGCAGCGGGTTGAGGTGTCGGTGGCAGATGCGACCCGGCTCGGGCTGAAGACCGGCGACAAGGTGAGCGTGGCCCAGAACGGGACGAGCGTTCAGGCGCGGGTGGCCGTCAAAGAGCGAATGAGTGACGGGGTCTGCTTCCTGATCGAGGGAACGTCCGAGGGCAATGCGAACGGCCTGCTGAACAGCGCGGCGGTTGCGGTGACGATCGAGAAGACTGCCGGCTGATGCTGCCGCTCGCCGACACGACCTTCGTCGAAGCGACCTGGGTGATGATCGTCAAGTCGCTGGTCATCTTCGCGGTGATCTTCGGGATCGCGCCGGTGCTGACGCTGCTCGAGCGCAAGCTGCTCGGCCGCTTCCAGCACCGCTACGGCCCCAACCGGGTCGGCCCCTTCGGCACCCTGCAGCCGCTTGCCGACGTCGGCAAGCTGCTCAGCAAGCAGGCCTTCATGCCCGCCGGCGCGATCCCGTCCCTGTTCGTCCTCGCCCCGTTGCTGTCGGTCCTCTCCGGGGTGCTGGCGCTGGCGATCATCCCCTGGGGCGACGTCCAGCACGGCGTCGGCCTCTACGGGATCGACGTGCCGATCGGCATCCTCTACTTCTTCGCGGTCGGCTCGATCGCCTTCTACGGCGTGCTGCTCGGCGGCTGGTCCTCCGGCTCGAAATACAGCCTGCTCGGGGCGATGCGCGGCGCCGCGCAGCTGATCTCCTACGAGGTCTCGATGGGGCTGGCTCTGCTCGGCGTGATCATGATGGGCGGCTCGCTCTCGCTGGTCAGCATCGTCCACGCCCAGGGCGGCGTCTGGTTCATCGTGCCGCAGTTCGTCGGCTTCCTGATCTTCATGGTCGCCGGCTTCGCCGAGACCAACCGCGCCCCCTTCGACCTGCCCGAGGCCGAGGCGGAGCTGGTGCAGGGCTTCATCACCGAATACAGCGGACTGCGCTTTGCCAGCTTTGCGCTGGTCGAGTACATGGAGATCATCGTCGTCTCCGGGATCGCCGCGGCGATGTTCCTCGGCGGCTGGATGGGCCCCGGCCCGAGCTGGCTCGACCCGATCTGGATGCTGGCCAAGATCCTCGGACTGATCTTCATGTTCATCTGGGTGCGCGCCACGCTGCCGCGGCTGCGCTACGACCAGCTGATGAGCCTCGGCTGGAAGGTCCTGCTGCCGCTGGCGACGCTGAACGTGCTGGTCACCGCGGTGCTGGTGGTGGTCACATGAGCGAGCACTTCGCCTACCTGAAGGACCAGGACGTCGTCGAGGTCCAGCGCGGGCCCGAGCCAGGCGGGATCGGCGGCGCCTACCGGGCCTTCGGCGAGACGCTGCGCGGCCTGAAGACGACGATGGCGCGGCTGATCGAGGGCCCGCTGACGATCCAGTACCCGGAGGAGAAGACGCCCGTCTACCCGCGCTTCCGCGGTCGCCACAGGCTGAACCGCTTCGAGGACACCGGGCTGGAGAAGTGCGTCGGCTGCTCGCTGTGCGCCGCGGCCTGCCCCTCCGACTGCATCCGCGTCGTGGCCGCGGAGAACGTCCCCGGGGAGCGGGTCTCCGCCGGGGAGCGCTACGCCGCCGTCTACGAGATCAACCTCTCGCGCTGCATCTTCTGTGGCTACTGCGAGATCGCCTGCCCGTTCGACGCGATCACGATGGGCCACGACTACGAGATGGCCGATTACGACCGCGGCGACCTGATCTTCACCAAGGAGATGCTGCTTGCCGAGCCGCTCGAGCGCACGCCACTGAAAATGGAGGGCGAGTAGTGGAAGCGGTCCTCTTCTTCGCAGCCGCTCTCGGCGCCCTCGGCGGGGCGATCGGCGTCGTCGCCCTGCGCGACCCCTTCTACGGGGTCCTGTCGCTGATCGTCCACCTCTTCTCGCTCGCCGTCCTCTTTCTGCTGCTCAGCTCGGCCTTCGTCGCCGCGGCCCAGGTGGTCGTCTACGCCGGCGCGGTGATGGTCCTCTACGTGTTCGTGGTCGCCTACGTCGGCGGCGCCGAGGAGTCGGCCTGGGAGCCGATCCCGGGCCAGCGCTTCCTCGCCCCGCTGTTTGGCGCCGCCCTCCTCGTCGAGCTGGCGCTCGCCGTCCTCGGCTCCTCGTTGCTGGCCCTGGGAACCGACGGCCCGCACGTCAAGGCGGGCTTCGGCGACCCGGCCGCGATCGGCCTCCTCATGCTCGAACGCTTCCTCATCCCGTTTGAGGCCTCCTCGATCCTGCTCCTCCTCGCGGCGGTAGGGGCGGTGGTGCTGGCAGGCAAGCGGGAGGAGCGCACGTTGAGCGGCACTGCCGGTTCCTCCTCCGAACACTCAGCGCCGAAGGCGCGTTCGGAGGAGGCGCCGGCAGTGCCGCCGGCAGAAGGTGGTTCGGCATGAGCATCGAGTGGTACGTCGTCCTCTCCAGCCTGCTCTTCGCGGTCGGCGCGATGGGCATCCTGATCCGCCGCAACCCGATCGTGATCCTGCTCTGCCTGGAGCTGATGCTGAACGCCGGCAACCTCGCCCTGGTCGCCTTCAGCCGCATGGTCGGCAACCAGGAGGGCCAGGTCTTCGCGCTGGTCGTGATGGTCGTCGCCGCCTGCGAGGTGGTCGTCGGCCTTGGATTGATCGTGGCGATCTTCCGCCGCAGGCTGCCGCTCGACGTGGATGAGCTGAGGGAGCTGCGCGGATGAGCGCCACCGCCTGGGCCTGGCTGGTCCTCCTCTTCCCGCTGCTCGGCTCGATCGCGATCGCACTCGGCTTCCGCGTCCTCTCGCCGCGGGCCGCAGGCGCAATCGGCACCGCGGCGATCGCCCTCGCCTTCGCCTGCGGCGTCGCCGCGCTGGTCATGCTGCTGGGCGAAGCTCCCGACGCCCGCCACCACGCCTCGGCGCTCTGGACCTACGCCGCCGCCGCCGGCCTCGACATCAAGCTCGGCATCCTCGTCGATCCTCTCTCGGTCTTCATGGTGCTGGTCGTCAGCGGAGTCTCGGCGCTGATCCACCTCTACTCGTTCGGCTACATGAGCTCCGACGAGGGCTACCGGCGCTTCTTCTGCTACCTCAACTTCTTCGTCTTCTCGATGCTGCTGCTCGTCCTCGCCGGCAACTTCATCCTGCTGACCGTCGGCTGGGCCTTCGTCGGCTTCGCCTCCTACGCGCTGATCAGCTTCTGGTATCGGCGCACGACCGCGACGGCGGCCGGGATGAAGGCCTTCGTGATCAACGTGGTCGGCGACATCGGCCTCGTCCTCGCCGCCATCCTCATCTTCCGCGAACTGGGCAGCTTCGAATTCGGCGCCGTCTTCGCCAAGGCGCCGGTGGTGTTCCACCAGGGCGAGTGGACGATCACCGCCATCTGCCTGCTGCTGCTGGTCGGCGCCTTCGCCAAGTCGGCGCAGATCCCGTTCCACACCTGGCTGCCCGACGCGATGGAGGGCCCGACCCCGGTCTCGGCGCTGATCCACGCGGCGACGATGGTGACCGCCGGCGTCTACCTGATCGCCCGCACCCACGTCCTCTTCTACCTCGCCCCGACCGCCGCCGACGTCGGCGCCTTCGTCGGCCTGGTGACGCTGCTGATCGCCGGCACGATCGCGATCGCGGTGACCGACCTGAAGCGGGTGATCGCCTACTCGACGATGAGCCAGATCGGCTACATGATCATGGGTGTCTCGATCGGCGCCTACTCGGCCGGGCTCTTCCACCTGATGACCCACGCCTTCTTCAAGGCGCTGCTCTTCATGGCGGCCGGCTCGATCATCTCGGCGATGGCGAACCGCCAGGACATCGACCGGATGAGCGGCTTCTGGAAGGCGATGCGGTTCACGTCGATCATGCTGCTGATCGGCGGCCTCGCCCTCGCCGCCCTCCCCGGAACCTCGGGCTTCTTCTCCAAGGACTCGATCCTCTCCTACGCCGAGGCGCGCGGCGGGATCTACGAGTGGATGGCGATCGGCGGCTACGCCGGCGCCTTCCTCACCGCGATCTACACCTTCCGGCTGATCTTCCGGGTGCTGCCCGGCAAGCCGTGCCCCGAGGCCCAGGAGCTGATCGACAGCGGCCATCTCTACCACGCCGAGCCCGAGAACCCGGCGACCGGAGAGGCCGAGGACGCCGACGTCGGCTTCCCCGGCGCCGAGCACCACATCGCCGAGCAGTCCTGGCCGATGGCGGTGGCGATGGCGGTGCTCGCGGCGGGCGCGCTGTTCGCCGGGCTGATCCAAATCCCCGGCGTCGACAACGTCCTCTTCGGCTTCCTCGACCCGGTCTTCCGCGACTCGCCGCTGGCCGCGATCCGCCCGACGGTCGGCCATGAGTGGAGCGGGCTGGCGATCGGCGCGGCGGTGGCGCTCGCCGGCGCCTTTGCCGCCTGGCTGCTCTGGTCGGCGCGGCCGTCGCTGCCGGCGCTGTTCCAGGAGCGCCTCCGTCCCGTCCACGCCCTCCTCGTCAACAAGTGGTACTTCGACGAGCTGATCGACCTGGCGGTGGTGCGGCCGGCGCTGGCGACCGGCCGCTTCGCCAACCGGACCTTCGAGCGGATCGTGGTCGGCGGCCTGATCACCGGCACCGAGGACGTCGTGGGGAACGCCGGGCGCGTCGTCCGCACCGTGCAGAGCGGCTTCGTCCGCAGCTACGCGCTGCTGCTGATCGCCGGCTTTGCCGGCCTCGGCCTCTACTTCCTGCTCGCCAGCTCATGATCAACTCGATTCTCTGGACACCCCTCGTCTTCGGCCTGATCGGCCTCTTCCTGCCGCGACGGCTGAGTGGCTGGTGGGCAACGCTGGGCGCGGCGGTCACCCTCGGCCTGGCAATCGCCCTGCTGGCCGGCTTCGACACCGGTGCCAGCGGCCTCCAGGACACGGTCGACGTCTCCTGGATCCCCGGGCTCGGCGTCGACTACAGCCTCGGGGTCGACGGGCTCAACATCTTCCTGGTGCTGCTCACCGCGGTGCTCTGGCTGGGGGCGACGGCGTTCGCCGCCTTCCGCGAGCAGGAGCGCCCCCACCTCTTCTTCCTGATGATGCTGCTCGGGGAGACAGCCACCATGGGCTCGTTCCTCGCCCAGGACCTGCTCCTCTTCGTCCTCTTCTTCGACCTGATGCTGGTGCCGTTCTACTTCCTCTTCGGCGTCTGGGGGACGGACCGCGCCGACGGCGTCACGGCCTCCGCGGCGACGCTGAAGATGATCATCTACACGCTGATCGGCTCGCTGCTGATGCTGGTCGGTGCGATCGCGACCGCGATCATCGCCGCCGACGGCGGCCACATCACCTTCTCGCTCGCCGAGCTCGCCAAGCACCCGGTGGGGACGGGCAGCCAGCGCTGGATCTTCTGGTTCTTCGCCGCCGCCTTCCTGGTCAAGATGCCCGCCTTCCTGCTGCACGGCTGGATGCCGGACGCCTACCGGGCCGCGCCGCTGCCGGCGCTGGCCGTCTTCTCCGGAGTGCTGGCGAAGGTCGGCGCGTACGGCTTCCTGCGGATCGTCCTGCCGCTCTTCCCGGCCGCCACCATCCAGTTCCAGGACGTGGTGCTGCTGATCGCGCTGGCCTCGATCCTCTACGGCTCGGTGATGGCCTTCACGCAGACCAACGTGCGGCTCATCGCCGGCTACTCGTCGGTCGCGCAGCTCGGCTTCATCACCGCTGGGATCTTCGCCCTGCGGGCCGACGGCGCCAACGGCGCAATCCTGCAGATGGTCAACCACGGTCTCGTCGTCGCTCCGCTCTTCATCATCATCGCGATCCTCGCCGAGCGCTCCGGCAGCGAGGACCTGCGCCAGATGGGCGGCATGGCGATGCGGGCCCCCGTGCTGGCGGCCCTGTTCCTGATCGTCACGCTGGCGACCCTGGCGATGCCGGGATCGGCCAACTTCATCGGCGAGTTCTACATCCTCAACGGCCTCTTCCAGGCGAAGATCGTCATCGCGATCGTCGCGATCTCGGGAGTGGCGATGTCGGCCTACTACGCGCTGCGTCTCTACCAGCGCACGATGCACAACCGCAAGCCCGAGGGACTTGCCTCGCGTGAGATCGGCTGGCGCGACGGCATCGTCCTCGCCCCGCTCGTCCTCTGCATCCTCGGCCTCGCCTTCTACCCGCAGCTGATCCTGCAGCGGACGGACAGCTCGGTGTCCCGCAGTGTCGCGTCGGTGAAGGGGCCTCCGGCAGAGCCTCCCAAGTCGCACGGCCGGGAAGGCGACGTTCTTGCTCTCGGGTGCGGACGGCCCGGTCCGTGCACAGTGACTCGGGAGGCTCCACCGAAGGCCCTTCCTCGAGGCAGGGTGGCGGGACAGTGAGCTTCCACGCGCCAGTGCTGGACTACGCCGGGCTCTCGCCCATCATCGCGCTCACGGTGGGGATCTGCGTCGTCCTGCTGACGGCGGTCTTCGACCGCACAAAGCGTTCCGCGCCGGCGCTGACCCTGATCGCCCTGGCGACGACCGCCGGCCTGCTGGTCTGGCAGTGGAACGAATCGAAGGACCTCGTCTCCGGAGCGCTGCGCCTCGACGACCTGGCGATCTCGATCTCGCTGATCGCGATCTTCAGCGCGGCCGTCGCCGTGCTGCTCTCGGCTCGCGAGCCGGCGGCCGAGGACGCCGGCGGGGGCGAGTACCACGCGCTGCTGCTCGGCTCCGTTCTGGGGATGACGCTGCTGGCCCAGGCCCAGAACCTCGTCACCTTCTTCGTCGCGATCGAGACGCTCTCGATCCCGCTCTACATCCTCTGCGCGAGCAACCTGCGCCGCGAGCGGTCGCTCGAGTCGGGGCTGAAGTACCTGATCGTCGGCTCGCTGGGCTCGGCGACGCTGCTCTACGGAATGGCCTTCCTCTACGGCGGCTCAGGCTCGACCGACTTCGCCGGGATTGCCGCCGGGATCGGCAGGGAAGGCGTCCTCGGCGACCCGCTGGTTCTCGTCGGCATCGGCCTGACCGCGGTCGGGCTCGCCTTCAAGACCTCGATCGCGCCCTTCCACCAGTGGACGCCGGATGTCTACGAGGGCGCCCCGACTCCGGTCACCAGCTTCATGGCGGTGGCCACCAAGGCTGCCGCCTTCGCCGTCTTCGTCCGCTTCTTCGACGTCGCCCTCGCGCCGCAGGCGAGCGACTGGCAGCCCGCCCTCGCGGTCCTGGCCGCCGTGACGATCGTCGTCGGCAACGTCGGCGCCCTCGGCCAGAGCTCGCTGAAGCGCCTGCTCGGCTACTCCGGCGTAGCCCAGGCCGGCTACATCCTCGGCGGCCTGGTGGTCGCCAGCGAGGCCGGCGTCAACGCGCTCGTCTTCTACCTTGCCGCCTACGCCTTCATGAACCTGGCGGCCTTCGCCGTGATCGTCGCCCGCGAGCGCGAAACGTCCTACGGCGACGACATCCGCGCGGTGCAGGGCCTGGGAAGCGAGCGGCCGCTGCTCGCCTGGCCGCTGACCATCTCGATGCTGGGCCTGGCCGGCCTGCCGGCGACGGCGGGCTTCATCGGCAAGCTGTATTTGATCGAGGCGCTGGTCGCCGGCGACTACACCTGGCTCGCCGTCTTCATCGCGGTGGGCACGATGATCTCCCTCGCCTACTACCTGCGGGTCGTGGCGGCGATGTGGATGCGATCGGGTGGCGAGGTCTCGCCGGTGCCGGCGATCGCCGGCGGCTCGCCGGAGGCAGACCCGATCGACCCGCAGGCGGGCCGCCGCCTCTACCTCGTCGGGCCGGCGCTGCTCGCCGCCGCCGCGGTCGTCTTCTTCGGGATCGTCCCGCAGCCGCTGGTGGAGTTCGCCCAGCACGCGGGCGCCTCCCTCTTCTGACGCGCATAGTCTGAGCGCCGATGGGCGTCCTGCTGATAACCGCTGCGATCGTCGTCGCAGTCGCCGTCGGCGTTCGCTCGGAGCGACGCCGGCCGCTGGCGGCCGGGCGGGCCGCACGGCGCGCGCTGACGCTGATCCTCTACGTGTTGCTGCCCCCGGTCGTCTTCTTCAACCTCGCCGCCAGCAAGATCGACCTCAACAACGGGATCGGCCTCGCGGTGGGGATCGTTGCCGTCTCGCTCGCCTCGCTGCTCGCCTGGGCGCTCGCAAGCCGCTTCCTGCGACTGCCCAACCACCGGGCCGGCGCGGTGGTCTCGGCGGTGCTCTGTGTCAACACCGCCTATCTCGGCTACCCGCTGACCGTGGCACTGCTGGGCCGCGGTCAGCTCCCGACCGCCGTCCTCTACGACGTGCTGGTGAGCGGCCCATCGCTGATGCTCGGCGCCTTCGCGATCGGCGCCGCCCTCGGGACGAAAGCCGGGGAAGGCCCGCGCCAGCGGGTGCGCGCCTTCTTCACCCGCAACCCGCCGCTCTTCGCGGCGATCGCCGGCCTGCTCGCCCCGCGGGCCCTGGCGCCCCACCTGCTGGTCGAGCTCTCGCAGGCGCTCGTCGTGGCGATCCTGCCGATCGGCTTCTTCGCGGTCGGCGCGACGCTGGCAGAGAACGCCGAGCACGGCGAGCTGCCGATGCCGCCGCCGCTGAGCCGGCCGGTCGCGCTTGCGGTCGTCTCGCGGCTGGCCGTCGCGCCGGCGCTGCTGATCCTGCTCGCCGCACCCCTGATCCATTTGCCGGCCGCCTACCGCCTGCTCTCCGCAATGCCCTCCGGCCTCAACTCGATGGTCGTCGCCCACGCCTACGGGCTCGACATGGAGATCACCGCCGAGGCGGTCACCTGGTCGACCGCAATCGCAATCGCGGTAGCCCTCGCCTCACTGCTCTTCTAACCGATATCCGGCCGGTGACCGCGGCTGTCTGGAAGGGGGATGACGCCGATGCCAAGCTTGCGGGCCGCTATCGCGACGGCACGGTCGGAGGTGGCGATCTCGTCGTCCGATCCCGCTGTGGCGAGAAGGATGCAGTCGGCCAGCGAGAGGGTTGAGCTCTTGCGGTCGTAATGCTCGGCGTGCAACTCCCCCGCCCGCCAGGCGATCCGCCCATCGGCCGGCACCACTGGAATTGCCTCGTCGATCAACGGGCCGAGGCATTCGGACACGGCGGCGGGCTCGACCCGGTGCTTGCGGACGAGCTTGTCCACGACCTCGGTCAGACAGGGAGCTGGAATCACACAGCTCCCCCGCCGCAGAAGTGCGAATACCTCCGCCTCCCCCGGCTGTCCGAGAACGAGGCTCAACAACGCGCTTGCGTCGAGCAGCGTCAATCTGGGTCCGGGCCGAACTTCCGCTCTTCGGCCTCGCGCTCCTCTTCGCGCGATTCCTGCCGCATCTCGTCGACGGATGGACCGGGGTAGTCCTTGAACGCCCCTCGGGCGGCCTCGATCGGATCCTCGGGAGCCGGCCGTAGGATCAGATGGTCGCCGCGGTCGTCGGCGATCACGACCCGGGTCTTCCACCTCTGGCGCACGGCCGCAGGCACGGAAACCTGCCCTCCGGCTGAAATCTTGAGGCGTTTCATGGTCATGAGACTAGCGCATGACACTATTCCAACGGCAGCAGCGACATGCCGTCGGTGTAGCTGCGGCCAGGGGTGGCGTGACAGGCGTAGTCGTCGCGGGGCCCCGCATACAGCAGGCCGATGCAGGCGCCAATCGCTCGCTGGCCGTAGGCATTGGGGTGCAGCGACTCTCGGATCGATCCCTGGGCGAAGTCGAGACGGCGCACCCACTCGACCGACAGCGGAGAGGGCCCCGCGGGCCCGGCGCGGCTTGCGCGGCGGTCGCATAGCTGGTGGCCGTCGAGGGCATGCTGGAGATCGAGGAACTCGGCGTTCACGCTCGCGGCCGCCGCTCGCATCGCCGCCGCGATCGACGGGGTCGCCCACTCCGCGGCCCAGCTGGCGTCGGCGTTCCATATCGGGCAGCCGCCTTCTGTGAGCCGGCTCCAGCCGCCCTCCGGATAGCGAATCATCCCGCCGGTCGGAAACGGCGACGTGTAACCCATCGTCACCAGCCGGTAGTCGGTGGGCCGGTAGCCGGCAGCGGCCATCGCGGCGCGGGTCTGTCGCAGCGCCCGCTCGAGATCGCTCTCCATGGCCGGCAGCCCCGCTTCGACATCCGCCCGCGCGCCATGCCAGCAGTGGTGCGGATCGCTCGGGGAGCTGCGCGCCCAGTCGAGGGCGCAGCCGATCACGAGGCTGCCAAAGCCGACGTCGTTGGCGCCAACCGTGAGCACGACGAGCCTGACGTCGTCGCGCCGCGCCACCTCCGCCAACCGGTCGGCCTGCGGCGACTCGCCCCGCAGGTACCGCCCGCCGGCCGCGGCTCTCCATATGTTCTTCGTCTGCGCGCCCGAGCAGGCCAGGTTGACCGCCTCGCCGGCGACGATCGGCGCGCTGGCGATCGGCGCCACGTCGGAGCGATGACAGCCGCTGTCCTCGGATGCGCCATAGACGAGGTGCGCGTCATGCTCGCAGCTGCCCCATGGGCCGCAGCCGAGTGCGGCTCGGTCGGTTCCCGAGCGAGTCCCAAACGGGTTCGTGCCGTTGCCCATCCAGCGCCCACCCTCGCCGGAGATGAAGCTGTCTCCCAGCGAGACGATCGCCGTTGTCGCCGATCCAGGGCTCGCCGCCGCCGGCCGGGCCGCCGCCAAACCAGCCGCAATCGCGACCATGACCACCGCCGTAACCCTTTCCATCGTTCCCCCCTTGACCCGGCCGGCGCCTGCCGCCGGCTCTCGCCGGCAGATAAAGCGTCCCGTCCACCCGGGTCAAGGCAGGGCGCGCGACTTTTCACAGCGCGGCACTGAAAATTCTCAGTCCCGCGACAATGTCCGCCACCGCAAGGCGTGTGCGGGGCGCTGGAACAGGTTCTCAGGCGAGCCAGCTGGGGCCGCGCATCTCGTCGATCGAGCCGGGGCGCTCGCCATCCCGCCTGAAGACCCGGTATTCGTCGGGGCCGCGGCCACCTCGCTTCGTGTCGAACAGATCGCTGTCGGCAACGCCGAGCAGCTCGTCGGGGGTGCTACCGTCAGCGGGAAAGAGCGCGATGCCGGTCCCGGCGGACACCGGAACCCGGCCCACGACGGAGACCCGCACCCGCTCGCGAAGGCGAGCGGCCACCTCGTCCGCCTCTTCCCCATTGGTCTCCGGCGCGATCAAGGCGAACTCGTCGCCACCCTGGCGGAAGATCGAATCCTCTTCGCGCACCTCCTCGCGCAGCGCCCTGCCGATCTCGGCCAGCACGCGGTCGCCTTCCAGGTGGCCGAACTCCTCGTTCACCTGCTTGAAACGGTCGAGGTCGATCAGGATCAGCGAGAACTCGCGGCCGCGCCGCGCATGGCGTGCGATCTCCTCGGTGAGCCGCTCCCGCAGCGCCCGGTAGTTGCCGACCCCGGTCAGCTCATCCCGCCGCGACAGGATCCAGAGCGCCTCGCGACGCTGCTCGAGGCGCCGGGCAACGGTCAGCACCCCGGTGGCGATGGTGAGCACGCATACCACCTCGATCGCCGTCAGGAAGAGGAGCTGGCGCCCGTTGAAGGAGCCAAGCAGCAGCGGAGCCAGCAGGCCCATTGCGATCACCGCCAGGACGCCGATCAGGAAGCGGGCAGTAAAGCCAGCGGGCGAACCCCGGCGCTCAGCTATTGCCATGAGTAAACATATATATGACCCAGCTAGGACGAGACCCGCCGTGCGGAGGCTCTCCAACGTGCGATCGGGATGCGGGTGAGGAGCTTATTGTCTGCAAGCCCTCAACCGAATATCAGATTTTGGCAGCCAACGCCAAGGCTACGATGCGCCGGTGCGCTATCCGGTCGAGCCATTCACCCCAGAGGAGCGAGCGGTCCTCGCCCCCCATTTCACCAACCTCGATCGCCCGGTCTTCGCCCTCGTCAACCTGCCGGAGACCGTCAAGGGAGCGCTTTTTGCCCGCTATTCACGCTATTCGGGCACCGTCCGCCGGCTCTTCCTGGAGGAGTTCGCGGGCGACGTCCCGGCGGGCGACCGGCCCTTCGACGGCGAGGAGGGCGAGCGCGCGGCGAAACTGTACGAGCGGGTCTTCCTTGGCTACGGCGACGACTCGATCGCGCAGGTCGGCGGCGCCCACGTTGCCTGCGAGTGGGTTTCCAACGTCCTCACCAAGATCCTCCAGCGAGGACGCCTCGCCGCCTACCTGGAGCAGTCGACCCGCTACATCCCCTATGACCAGCAGCTGCCCGCCGACGCGGGCGGAGGCTACCGCCACTACCGCAGTGAGGAGCTGGGGCCCGCGTTCGAAGCGGCGATGGACCAGCTCTTCTCGATCTACTCGCAGTCGCTCGGCCGGGTCGAGGAGTGGGCGGCCAGCCGCTGGCCACGCGGCGACGAAGAGCCCGAGGCTGCCTGGCGGCGCTCGATCCGGGCCAAGGCACTCGACCTGCTGCGCGGCCTGCTGCCGGCGGCGACGCTGAGCCACGTCGGCATCTACGCGTCCGGCCAGGCATATGAGCAGCTGCTGCTGCGGCTGATGGCCTCGCCGCTGCCGGAGGCTCGCGAGTACGGCGGGATGATCCTGGGCGAGCTGCAGCAGGTGATGCCGAGCTTCGTGTCCCGGATTGAGCGGCCCGACCGCGGCGGCGAGTGGGTGTCTTATCTGGAGAAGCGCCGCGAGGCCACCGAGAGCTGGGTGGCGCGGCTCGGGCTCGACCGCCGCGGCGCCGGCGAGGACACGCCCTCGGTCGAGCTGATCCACGTCGACGGCAGCGAAGAGGACCTGCTCGCCGCCTGCCTGTTCGAGGGCGCTTCGACCCCCGAGACCGAGATTCGCGCCCGCCTCGACATCCTCGACCGCGCCGAGCGCGCCCAGCTCCTCGCCGCCCTGGTCGGCGAGCGCCGCAACCGGCGCCACCGTCCTGGCCGGGGCTTCGAGGCGTTGCGCTACCGCTTCGAGATCGTCTCCGACTACGGCGCCTTCCGCGACCTCCAGCGCCACCGGATGCTGACCTGCCAGTGGCAACGGCTGGGGCCGGACCTCGGCGCTGAGGTGCCCGGCGAGGTCCGCGAAGCCGGAGCCGGCGACGAGTTCGAGCGGGCGCTCGAGATCTCCCGCGCCGAGCACGAGCGGCTGCGCGACGCCGGTCTGCGCGACGCCGCCCCCTACGCGCTCTGCCTCGCCTACCGGATCCGCTATGTGCTCGACCTCAATGCACGCGAGGCGATTCACCTGATCGAGCTGCGCTCCGGCCGCGAGGGCCACCCCGCCTACCGGGCGATCGCCCAGGCGATGCACGAGCGAATCGCCGCGATCCACCCCGCGGTCGCGGCGGCGATGACCCACGTCGACGCCTCGCAGGAGCCGCGCCTGGAGCGCATCCTCAGCGAGATCCGCACCCAGCGTCGCGCTGGGGTCGGGCGGTCTGAGTAGGGGCTTCGCCGCCCCCCCGTTAGGGCTGTTAGGCGGAGCGCTCGCGGACTACCTCGGCCACGTCGAGCCGTTTCACCGCCCGCAGGCCGGGCAGCTCCGAGAGCAGGGCCACCACGAGGATCGCCAGCGCCGAGAGGACGAAGGTCGAGGGCCGCGCCACGATGCCGAAGCTGAACCAGTCGGTCGAGAACTGGCCCATGAAGAGACGCGCCAGCTCGTAGGCGAGCAGGCAGCCGGGCACGATCCCGAGCGAGGCGACGAGCACGTTCTCCACCGTGATCATCCGGGCCAGCGCGCCGAACGGCATCCCGGCGGCGCGCAGGGTCGCAACCTCCACTGCGCGTTCCGCCAGGTTCGACTGGATCACGTTGTAGAGCAGCGCGAAGGCCATCGCGCCGCCGAACAGGACCATCAGGCCGATCATCAGGTAGTAGAGGCCGAGGTAGCCGTTGACGTATTCGAGCAGCGCCTTCGAGTCGACGAAGGCGGTTACGCCGGGCGCCGCGCTGAGCGTCCGCCGCATCCGTTCGCGGTCGACGCCGGGCGCATAGGCGACGAAGGCCGAGTTGCCGGCGCCGAGCCGTCCGCCGGCCAGCGCGCGCACCGCCTCGAGCGAGGCGTAGACGTAGCTTCCGAGCGGTTCGTCGAGGAAGCCGGTGACCGGCGCCCGCAGCCGCGCGCCCGTCTGCGGCTCGCTCACCGTGACCGGCTCACCGCCCTCCAGGCCCAGCCTGGTGCGCACGAAGGAGCCGGCGAGGATGCCCGCCGCCGGCAGCTCCGTCCGCCCGCCGCCCTGGAGGTAGAAGCCGTGCATCTGCGTGTCGCGTTGGAGCGCGATCAGGGCGGTCTGGTAGCGGCGGCCGTTCGCCTGCAGCGAGACCGGGATCTGGGCGGCGGGCTCGACCCGCTGGACCCCGGGGACGCGCCGGATCCGGTCCAGCTCGCGCCGGCTCAGTGGGCCGCGGAAGACCAGCTGCGCATCCTGGCGCTCGATGTCGTGGTACTGGCGGTGGATCAGCAGGGTCGCACTGTCGATCATCACCCAGAAAGAGAGGATCAGGACGAGGGCGAGGACGACGCCGATCACCGTCGAGACGGCGCGGCGGGGATTGCGGCCGATCGAGCGCAGCGCCATCCGCCAGCGCACCGGCAGCCGCCGCAGCGGTGGCAGGAGCCGCTCGGCGAGGCTGAGGCCGCCGCCCCGCGCCGGGGCGAAGCGCCGCATCGCCTCGGCGGGCGGCACGCTCGCCGCGATCGCCGCCGGCGCCGCGGCCGCGAGGCCGCCGACCAGCACGCCGAAGGCGAGGCCGAGGGCGATCGTCACCGGCCGCACCTCGACGACCGTCAACGGGATCGAGAGCTGCTCCGTGTAGAGGCCGGTCCAGAGGTTGCCGAGGCCGAAGCCGGCGACGGCCCCCAGCACCGCCCCGAGCAGGCCGGCGGCCAGCCCGAACGAGAGGTAGTGGGCGACGAGCTGGCGGCGCTCGAAGCCGCAGGCGCGCAGCATCCCGATGATCGGCCGCTGAGAGGCGACCAGCCGCCGCATCAGCACGCCGGTGGCGAGTGCCGCCGCGGTGAGGAAGAGCAGCGGGAAGAGGACCGCCAGCTGCTCGAAGCTGGTCACGTCCTGCTGCAGGGCGCTGTTGGAGGGCTGCTGGGCCCGGGTCATCACGTCGGCGGCGCCGAGCCGCTCGGCGGCCGCGCTCAGCCGCTGCGTGAGCGCCCCGTCGGGCCGGCCGCCGCCGTAGTAGATCGCCACCTGGTTGGGGGCGCGGCTGCCCGCCAGCTCGCGGGCGAGGGGCTCGGCGGCGAAGACGACCCCGAAGTCCTTCGGCGCCGAGAAGACTTCCTGGCGGCTGCGCGCCGGCCAGAAGTACTCGGGCGAGGAGACGATGCCGGCGATTCGCAGCCGCCGCGGTCCCGCCGCCCCAACGACCGTCAGCCGCCCGCCCGGGGTGAGGTCGAATGCTTCGGCCATGTGCTTCTCGACGAGCACCCCCGAGCGATCGTGCTGCGGCAGATATGAGCCCTGCCGCAGCGCGAGCCGGTTGACCGCGGGCTGGCGCCCGGCCGGCACGCCGATCACCCGGCCGAGGAACTTGTCCCGTCCCACCCGAATCGGCAGGTCAGCTTGGGTGCGGGCCTGCGCAGCCTCGACACCCGCCGTGCGACGGGCGAGCCGCGCGAAGCTGGCGGATTTGCCGCCGGTGACCGTGAGGTCGGCGAAGCGGTACTCGCTGAAGGCGCGGTCGTAGGAGCTCTTGAGGTTGAGGAAGGCGTCATAGGTGGCACCGAACAGCGTCACCCCGAGGAAGATCGTCAGCGTGATCGCGGCGAAGGCGGCGCGCTGGCGGCGGACGTCGCGGCGCAGCTTCGTCCGCAGCGTCCTGCTCATCGCCTCACCACTCCAGCGCGTCGGCGGGCGCGGGCGTCTCGTTGCGCCGGTCGGAGACGATCTGGCCGTCGCGCATCCGCAGCACGCGGTCGGCCATCCGCCCGATCGACGCGTTGTGGGTGACCAGCAGGACCGTCTGCGACAGCTCGTGGCTCAGCTCGTGCAGCAGCGCGAGGACGGTGCGGCCGGTCTCCAGGTCGAGGGCGCCGGTCGGCTCGTCGCCGAGCAGCACCCGGGGGCCGCCGGCGAGGGCGCGGGCGACGGCGATCCGCTGCTGCTCGCCGCCGGAGAGCTGGGCGGGGAAATGGTCGAGGCGGTCGCCGAGCCCGACCCGTTCGAGCATCTCGGCCGCCCGCCCGGCGCCGTTCCCCAGCTCGGCCACCAGCTCGACGTTCTCGAGCGCGGTCAGGGTCGGGATCAGGTTGAAGAACTGGAAGACGAAGCCGACCGTCTCACGCCGGAACCGTGTCCGGCCCTCCTCGTCGAGCGCGGAGACGTCATGGCCACCGACGACGATCCGCCCCGAGCTGGGGGGCTCGATCCCACCGATCACGTTGAGCAGCGTCGTCTTGCCCGAGCCGCTCGGGCCCAGCGGCACGACGAACTCCTCCGGCCAGATCTCCAGGTCGACGTCGCGCAGGGCATTGACGACGACGTCGCCCGCGCCGTAGGCCTTGCCGACGCCGCTCAGCGCGATCGCCGGCTCGCCGACGTGGGGCGTGGCAGCGTGCGCTTGGCCGGCCTGGACCGACATCTAGGTTCGTTGCTTGCGCTTTCGCCTGCTGCCGGCGCCGGCCTTTTCCGGCTCACCGGAGCCAGACTCCTCGACGCTGCCGAGCGCCGCAGCCGCTTTCTCGCCCGGGCTCGGCCAGGGAACAGCCTCGCCGGCGGCCCAGGCGGGTGGGCGCCCACCGGGCACCCGGCCCAAGAAGAGGGCGCCTGCATAGAGCAGCCAGAGCAAGGTCATCAGCAGCGCCACCGGGAAGATCAAGAACATCGCCGCGCCCAGCGCCATGCCGAGACTGCCCCCAAAGCGGGTCAACAGCCCGGCCCGCATCGCATGGAAGCAAACGTAGAGAAGCACCACCATCAACGCCAGCACCGCCGGGATCAGCAACGCAGAGGCAACCTTGCGCATGCTGCTGTCATTGATCAGCTGGTCGGCGAGGGCCGCCGGATGCGCACTTCCGCCGGCCTTCGCAAGGAAATCGTCTGCTATCTGCTGTGAGGCGATCCAGGCGACGACGCTCTGCGCTGACAGGAGCACCGGCCCGAGGAAGGCAAACCCAACCATCTCCTGCCGCACCCTTGGGCTGCGAGCCTTCGCTGCGCGGAAGAGGTGGAAGAACGGCACTGCGATCAGCAGGAAGCCGATCGAGCGGATGATCGTCGCAAGCAGCAGGGCGCCCGAATGGTCGTGGAAGGACCGCAGCTGCTCGCTGTTGGGACCGCTGGTCTGCAGGCCCGAGCGCTGCTCGAGAATCACCGAGACCACATAGAGCGCGACGGCGGCGAAGGCCGCGAAGGCCGCCGGCCGCGCGAGACGCTCCTCACGCGCCACCACCTCGACGTTGCTGGGCTCCACGCCGCTCAGCCCCGGTCGTGGAAGTAGAACTGGGGCAGCGCGCCCTCGATGACGTCCGCGGTCATCTTCTGGGCCACCTCGAGATCTCCGGTCCGCACAGCGACATCGTCGAGCGTGACGATGCCGGCAAGGCGCTCAGCGTCGACCACCGGCAGCCGCCGCACCCGGTGCTGGACCATCAGCGCCGCTGCCTCGTCGAGCTCCATCGCCGGCTCGCCGCAGATCAGCGGCCGCGACGCATGCTCGCCGACCGGCGACTCCGGGTCGGCGCCGCTGGCAAAGACGCGAACCGCGATATCGCGGTCGGTGATCATCGCCACCGGGCTCCCGGCAGGGTCGACGATCACGACGGAGCCAACGCGATGGTCGCGCATCTGCCGGGCAACGGAGACCGCACTTGCCTCCGGCGGCGCGGTGACGACGCCCGCGGTCATGATCTCGCTGAGCCGCACGCCGCGTACGCTACCGGGCATGAGCAAGCCGTACCGAATGCCGGTGGTTCCACTCGAGGCCGGCGCCGGCCCAGACAACCCGCCCTGCCCCGCCTGCGGGGAGCCGCTGTTCGGCTGGATCGATGCTCGCCCGGGGCTCGAGGGGCCGGTCAAGCGCTGTGAGAGCTGCGGCCTCGGGGTGGTCGGCGGGCCGGCAAGCGTTGAGGACGCGCTGGGCGAGCTGGACCGCTTGCGCAGCGGCGGCGCAGCTCGAATCGCCAACCGGGCTGGATTCTCAGCCTGGCTTGGCGGCGCCGGCTGGGCCGGGCTGGAGAGCGGCGCCCGCTTCCTGTTCACGGCCGAGGCCGTGCGTCGCCTGAGCGCCAATCGCGACCGGGTCGTCAGGCGGACACGCTGGGCCCCGGGCGCCGGCATCGCGGCGATGTGGCAGACGGTCCTCAACGGCGTCACCTTCGGGCACAACATTGCGTTCGGAGCGCTGGGACGGAGTGCCGCCGTTCCCGCCGGGAGGCTCTGGCAGCGCGGGCTCGACGCGCTGATCAGCGTCGCCGCAACGATTCCGGCGCTCGTCATCGCGCTGCCGCTCGAGCTGCTCGGGGCATCGCTCGGCAGGGGGAGCGTGCTCGTCCTGAGGTCCGACCCTCTGTAGAGGGTTTAGGAGAGGCCTTCGCGGGCCTCTCGCACCAGCGTGACGGCCTCTGGGAAGAGGACGCGGATCGCGTCGCGGACCTGCATCGCCTGCTCGTCGGGACTGCCGGAGAGGTCGAGCCGTCCAATCGAGGCGACGGTCATCTCGACCGCCAGCCTGATCGCGTTGTCGGCCCAGGCGACGCGCTGCGAGGACTGCATCTGCTCGGCGAGCTCCTCCATGCGGGCGCGAAACTCGTCCGGGTCGCCAAAGAGGTTGAAGCCGCCGGCCTCCATCTGCGACATGTAAGCAGAGCGGGAGAGCCGGCGCAGAGTTGTCACTTCCTGCGCGCCATGCGCGCGGCAACACTCCCTAGCTTCCGGGTATGGGGGGTGGCTCGCAACGGGAGCGGGGGTCGGCAAGCGTCGAGCAGGCGGGCCTGGCAGCGCTGATCGCGCTGGTGATGTTGGTGACGATTGCGGCCGTCGCCGCAGACGGGAAGATCGATGCCGGCCGCGACCTGGCGGCGGCCATCGCCAGGCGACTGGCCTGCGCCCCGCGCCTCCCCGACGGCTGCCGCCACCATCCGCTCGTCCCCGCCTACGGCTGGCCGCTGGCGCGCCTGGCCCGGGCACTCGCACCCACGCCGGCGGCGCGGCGCGGCCCCTCCGGCCTGCCGCTGGTCCCAGTCGACTTCCGCCGTTGCCGGCGCGAAAGCTGTGCGGTCGCCGTGGGGCCCCACCTGACCGCCTCGGGCCAGCGCATGACGGCCTTCACTCAACTGCTCGACCGGCGCCGCTCACTCGGCTGGGTCGAGCTGACCTACTGGCTCTACCGCCCTGGGCTTGGCTGGGAGCGCGTCACACGCCGCGCCACACAGGCCCAGGTCGGCGCGGCAAGCCACGTTCGCGTCCTGCTCTCCGACGATCCCGCGCTGGTGCCGCTCGAGACGCTGCCCGGCCGCGACCATTACGACTTCCTCCCGGGCGAGCGTCCACCCTGGCAATGGCACGTCCCCGGCCTCTACCCCGGCTGGTCGAGCTGACTGACCCGTCAGTTGCGTGCTGGAATCGGTGTCTTGTCCCCCGCCGCGTCCTCTTCGGCCTGGCGGATCAGGCCGCGCCAGTCGGTCGTGCGGAAGACGAGCAGCATCGCGGCGAAGCCAAGCGCCACCGACCAGGCCGCCATTGCGATCTGCGTCCCCACCGAGAAGGAGAGCACGGCGGCGCGCGAGGGCCCTTCGAGGGTCGCGATGAGCAGGGCCTGCTGGGCGCCGGCGCCACCCGGGGTGAGTGGGATGACGTTTGAGATCGCCTGCACGCTCATCACCAGCATCACGCGACCGACCGAGCCGCTGATCCCGAACGCCTCGAGGAAGAACCAGAAGGCGGCAAAGCGAAGGAGCCAGCCAATTCCCTGCCAGGCCGCCACCTCGCGCAGGTAGCGGTGCGGCCGGGTGAGGATGACGACACCCTGACTGACCCGCGCCCAGAAGCGGCGCACCCGGTGCGCGAGCACGAGGATCGCTGCGACGATCGCCAACAGCAGGGCCGCAGTTGCGATCGCGAATGCCTGCGGGTGGGCCGCCCAGAAGGAGATCTCGAACGCGGACAGGTCGGGCAGCTGCGGCGGGGGCGGCAGCAGTCCCAGCGCGACCGCATAGAGGAGGACCAGCAGGCCCATGACCGTGTCGAAGACCGTCTGGACCAGGAAGGAGGAGGTGACCGCCGGGTATGAGGAGTCGGGGATCTGGCGCTTGACGAGGAAGACTTTGGTGACGTCGCCCGCATGCGCCGGGATGACCGCGTTGATTCCCGCCCCGGCCAGGTAGGCGGCGCTGAGCCTGAGAAAGGAGATGCGGGCGTGGGGGTAGGCGGCGTGCAGCACGTTCCGCCACGCCCACGCCCGCGCCAGCTGCATCGCCGCCAGGAAGCCGAGCGCCAGCGCAAGGGACGTCCAGCGGATTTCGGAGATGTGGGTGAAGAATTCCGCCGTCGCGTGCGCGAACGATTCGATGTTTGAGCCGAGGTCGGCAGGTGCCATCGCAGCTACACTAGCCCGCTCGTGTCAGAGGCCGAGACGACCCGAACGACAACCGCCGCCGCTCGCGATCCAGCCGATGAGGCGATGTGCGCGCGTGCCCGTGAGCGCTATTCGGCCGATCGCGGAAGCCGCTTCCGCCGCCGCCGCAAGCGCCACGCCGCGCTGCCCAACCTGATCATCATCGGCGGCCTGAAGTGCGGCACCACCAGCATCCACCACTACCTCGGCCTCCATCCCGAGATCCAGATGTCGAAGCCGAAGGAGCTGAACTTCTTCGCCCGGGAGCTGAACTGGGACCTCGGCCTCGACTGGTACGCGAGCCGCTTCGACAGCCGCTTCGGGGTGCGCGGCGAGTCCTCGCCGCACTACACGAACCTGCCCCGCTTCCAGGGAGTCGCGGAGCGGATCCACGAGCACTGCCAGGACGCCCGCCTCATCTACATGGTGCGCGACCCGGTCAAGCGCATCCTCTCCCACTGGGTGCATGCGACCGGCGCCGGATACGAGACCCGCGAGATGGCCGCGACCCTCTCCGAGCCCGGCACCTCCTATATGCACCGCTCGATGTACTGGCTGCAGCTGCAGCCCTACCTGGAGCTGTTCGACCGCTCCCAGATCGAGATCATCACCCAGGAGGAGCTGCAGAGCGAACGCGAGGAGACGATGCGCAGGGCGTTCCGCTTCGCCGGCGTCGACGAGAGCTTCACCTCGGAGCAGTTCGACCGCGAGTGGGAGAAGTCGAGCGCCAAGCAGGGCGACAAATACCAGTTCATGGAGAAGCTGGTCAAGCTGCCGGGCCTGCGCTCCTTCGACCGCAACTTCGACCGTCTGCCGGAGTCGCTGCGCTGGCTCGTCGAGAAGGTCGTCCACGACCCCGAGAAGCCGCCGGCGCCGAAGCCGACACTCCCGGACGACCTCCTCGAGACGCTTCGCGGGCGCTTCGGCGAGGACGTCGCCGCCCTACAGGACTTCGCCGGCCGCGAGTTCGCCGGCTGGCACAGCTACAACTGAGCACACGCGTTCCGTGAGTTCGCGTTTTGTCTCGCATGGCGAGACAAAACGCGAACTCGGCATTAGGCTGCGGGTCGGTGCGGCGTCTTCTTCCTGATTTGGGTCCGACTACGGTCGAGGAACAGCTGGATTCCTACCGGCCGTGGGAGCAGGCGCGGGAGGACCGGCCATATGTGGCGATGAACTTCGCCGCGACGGTCGACGGGCGGGCGACGATCGCAGGCGTTTCCGGGCCGATCGGCTCCGCCACCGACACGGCGATGCTGGTCGGGCTCCGCGCCCGCTTCGACGCGGTGATGATCGGCGCCGGGACGATGCGGGCGGAGCGCTACGGGCGGCCCGTAGCCGCCCAGGAGAGGCGCGAACGGCGCGAGCGGATCGGGCTGCCCCACGACCCCCTGATGGTGATCGTCAGCGGCCGTCTCGACCTGCCCTGGGACGCGCCGCTCTTCACCGAAGGGGCGGGGCGCGTGCTGATCTTCACCGCCTCGGAGGCCGAGCCGCCCGAGACGGCGACCGCGCTGCGGGTCGTCCGCCACGAGGGCTCGGTCGACCTTGCCGCGGCGCTGCGGCACCTGCGCCAGGAGCGGGGAGTGCGGGCGCTGCTCTGCGAGGGGGGACCGCGGCTGCACGGTGAGCTGCAGGCACTGGGCCTGGTCGACGACCTCTTCCTGACGATCGCCCCGAAGCTGGTCGGTGGGGAGGCCCCCCGGATCGTCGAGGGGGCGCTGCCGGGCATCGTCCCGCTGGAGCTGGCCTGGCTGCTGGAGGATGACGGCGAGCTGTTCGCCCGCTACACGCGACGCTGACCGGCGCTTGCGCGGTAGCGTTGCGGCGGCCAAGCACCAACGAGAGGACTTCCAGCAGATGGACTTCAGGCCCAGCCCCCAGATAGAGGACCTGCGCGAGCGCATCCTCGACTTCATGGACGAGCACATCTACCCGCAGGAGCGGGAGATCATGGAAGCGCTCGACGCCGAGGTCGCGCCCGGCGTTCCCTACCCGAAGATCCTGGTCGAGATCCGCGAGCGGGCCAAGGCCGAGGGCCTCTGGAATCTCTTCATGCCCGACGAGCGCTTCGGCCCGGGCCTGACGAACTGGGAGTACGGGCTGCTCTGTGAGGAGATGGGGCGCAGCCCGGCCGCCGCGCCGATGGCCTTCAACTGCGCGGCGCCCGACACCGGCAACATGGAGATCCTCGCCGAGCACGGCACCGACGAGCAGCGCGAACGCTGGCTGGAGCCGCTGCTGGAGGGGCGCATCCGCTCCTGCTTCGGGATGACCGAGCCGGAGGTCTCCGGTTCCGACCCGACCCTGCTCCAGGCGCGCGCCGTGCGCGACGGCGACGAGTGGGTGATCGACGGCCACAAGTGGTTCACCTCGGGTGCGAATGGGGCCGAGCTGTGCATCGCAATGGTCGTCACCGATCCCGACGCCCACCCCTACGCGCGCGCCTCGATGATCTGCGTTCCGACCGACAACCCCGGCTTCGAGCTGGTCCGCTCGGTGCCGGTGATGGGCCACTCCGGTGGGCCCGGCCACGGCGAGGTGCGCTTCGACGGCTGCCGTGTGCCAGTCACCAACCTGCTCGGGGAGCAGGGGATGGGCTTCGTGATCGCCCAGGACCGGCTCGGGCCCGGGCGCATCCACCACTGCATGCGGGCGATCGGCACCGCGGAGCGGGCGCTGGAGATGATGTGCCGCCGCGCCAACGAGCGGGAGGCCTTCGGCGGCCCGCTCGCCGACAAGCAGTTCGTCCAGGAGTCGGTCGCCGCATCGCGGATGGAGATCGACCAGGCGCGCCTGCTCACCCTCTACGCGGCCTGGAAGATGGACGCCGACGGCAAGCGCTCCGCCCGCCAGGCAATCTCGGCGATCAAGATCGTCGCCGCCAACATCGTCATGAACGTCCTCGACCGGGCGATCCAGGTCCACGGCGCGCTGGGGATGACCGACGACACGCCGTTGGCGGTCCTCTGGCGCTTCAGCCGCATGCTGCGCCTCGCCGACGGCCCCGACGAGGTCCACAAAATGGTCCTCGCCCGTCGCGAGCTGAACCGCTGGGCGAAGCGCGCCGAGGCGGAGAAGGCCGGCGAGCTCGAGCCCAAGCACGTCCAGCGCGCGATCTGAGCAGGTATGCACATATGTGCTGCTAAGGTATGCACATGTTGAAGCGACGACTCCAGGTGCTGGTCGACGATGAGCGCTATGAGCGCTTGGCTCGGGAGTCAGAGCGCAGCGGTGCGCCGGTCGGTGAGCTTGTGCGACGTGCGATCGACCACGAGTACCCCGCCAAATTCCCCGATCGAGCTACCGCCGCTCGGCAGTTGCTCGAGATGCCGCCTCCGCTCGGAGAGGGGCCCGAGCCTGATTGGGAGGAGCAGAAGCGGGAGATGCTCGACGCACCCATGCGCAAATGGGAGGGCGCTTGAGGCGTTTTCTCTACGACACCTCAATCTTCGTCTACGCACTGGGGCGAGAGCACGCCTACCGGGAGCCCTGCCGCGAGATCTTGCGACGGGCAGGCACGAAAGAGCTCCTGGGGGAGGCAAGCACGGATCTTGTCCAAGAGCTGGCACACCAACGTTTCAGGCGCACCGGGGATCGAGCAGGGGCTGCAGCGGCAGCCCGCAGGGTGGCCGCCTTGTGCGACCTTCACCCGCTCGAGCCCGATGACGTGCTCCGCGGCATCGACCTCTTCGAGACCCACCCCGAGCTCGACGCCCGTGACGCCGTATTTGCCGCGCTGGCTCTCAACCGTGGCATCGACGCGATCCTCGCAGCCGATCGCGCCTACGACGTCGATGGCCTGGAGCGGATTGATCCGGCCGACGAGCGAGCGCTGGCGACGCTGGCCGCTTGAAAACAGAGCACGGCCAGAATGTGGGAACGGAGCGGCCGGACGCCGAAGGTCGAGGCAACTCCCAAATTCGAAGCGCGTTGAATGCCGATTGAGGGCAGAAGAGCGACGCGCCGGTTACTTCGTGCCCGGGCGCGGCTCCGGTCATCTCCAGAGTGCGAAGCGCCCCCGGGCCGGCTGGCCCGGGGGCGCGAATCGCTCAACTTCCGACAGAAGTCCGAAAGTCGCGTGTCAGGAGTTGCCGTTCGTCTGAACCGCGGTGATGACTGAGTTGGAGGCTCCGGTCGAGAACGCGGTGCCTTCGTGGGCGACGTCTTCGCAGCTGAGGGTGACGGTGCTCGGGGAGCTGGAGCTGACCGCGATCTGCATCGGCAACGACGTCTCAGCGACGCGGAAAAATAACTCTGCCGCCAGTGGGGCGCTGAACTGGGCGAGGTCAGAGGCCGAGCCGTCCGCGAGCGTGCACTTGTCGTTGACGTAGCCGGTGCTGGTCGCCGCGCCGCCGACCTGGGTCTTCGCCTGGACGATGAAGCTGCCCGCGGGCAGCGACCGGGTCAGGATCTGCTTGGCTTCGCCGGTGAAGTCGACGTTCGTCGGTTTGGTAGCCGAGAACCCGGCGACCGCGCCGTTGGTCCCGTTGGTCCCGTTGGTCCCAGCCGGTCCCGGTGGGCCCTGCTTGTTCCACGTCAGCTTCTTGTCGTGCTTCTTGCACTTCTTGGCCTGGTAGAGCGTGCCGCCTTGCTTCTTCACGCACGCGGTGATCGTCTTACCGCCGCCACCACTGGCTGCGATCGCGCCGCCTCCCGCCGCAACAACCAACGCCAGCACACCGAGCACGATCGTCGGTGCACGGTTGGCCTTCAGCCGCTTCCTCATCTTCCCTCCTTAGCTTGGTCGATGCCGCGACCCTAAACCCGCTCTTTCCCCCCGTCAAATGGACGGGCGTCAGCCTGCGCGGCGCTCGGCCTCCTCCGCCGCTGCGGCGAGGCGCTCGACCATGCGGGCGAAGGCCTGGGTCCCCTCGTTGGCCTTGCCGTACTGGCCGGCGGCGTAGCGGGCGTAGACGCCCTCGAGGATGATCGCCAGCTTCCAGTAGCCGAGCGCAACGAAGAAGTCGAGCTCCGAGAGATCGCGGCCGGAGCGCTCGGCGTAGCGGGCTGCCACCTCGGGGCGGGTGGGGAAACCGGGCGCCATCGTCGCCGGCTGGCCCAGCGCCGCATCGTCGTCGCCCTCTTCCGCCCAGTAGACCATCAGCAGGCCGACGTCGGCGAGGGGGTCGCCGAGCGTGCAGAGCTCCCAGTCGACGACCGCCGCCACCTCGCCCTGCGGCGTCAGGATCATGTTGTCGAGGCGGTAGTCGCCGTGGACGATCGTCGCCGGTCCCTGCTCGGGGATGCGCGCGGAGAGGCGGTCGTGCACCTCGTCGATCGCCGCCAGCTCGCGCGTCTTGGACTTCTCCCACTGGCCGTGCCAGCGGCGCAGCTGGCGCGCCACGTAGTCCTCCTTGCGGCCGAGATCGCCGAGGCCGGCGGCCTCGGGGTCGATCGCGTGGATCGCAACCAGCGTGTCGGCGACGCGCTCGCCGATCGCCCGCCGGTCCGCCTCGTCGGGGAACGCCCCCGCCTCGGCGAGGCCGCGCAGGATCGGTCCCTCGACGAAGTCCATCACGTAGAAGGGCGCGCCGTTGACGCCCTCGTCGTCGCAGAGCCCGACCACCGGCGCGACCGGGACCTCGGTCGGGCCAAGGGCCGAGACGACCTTGTACTCGCGACCCATGTCGTGAGCCGAGCCGAGCCGCCTGCCGAGTGGGGGGCGGCGCAGCGCCCAGCGCCGGCCGCCGGTGTCCCTGACGCTGTAGGTCAGGTTCGAGTGACCGCCGGAGATACGCTCGAAGGCGAGCGGCAGCTCGACCCCGTCCACGTGCTCCGCGAACCAGGCTTCCACCCCATTCCGGTCGATTCCCTCCGGCGCCTCGGCAATGCCGTCGGTTGTGCCTGTAGCCTCGTCGCCCATAGCGGCGCAAGCATATTCCCGACCACGCTTCCGAATCAGCCAATCGCTTGCCAACAGGCTGACGGTCGGCTTTGCGATCGCCTTTGCCGTGCTTACCGGCCTTGCGGTGATCGGCGTCGCCCGCTTCCTCCAGCAGCGCCAGGACTTCGAGGACGCCACCGCCCGCTCCTACCAGCACGAGATCGCGGCCCGCAACCGGCTGGCGCGCGGGGGGCAGCCCGGCGCGGCGCGAGCGGCAATCGTCGCCCAGCAGAATCGGCGGCAGGCGCTTCGCGACGAAATATCGAGCCAGACCCGCGATACGGCGCTGCTGGTCGGTGCCGGGCTGATCGCCGGCCTGACCGGCGCCGCGCTGCTGTTCACCGGACTGATCAGCTCGATGCGCCGCCCGCTCGAGGACCTCGTTGAGGCGTCGGGGCGCCTGGCGAGCGGGAACCTCGAGGCCCGGGTCAACGTGGGCGGGCTGTCTGAGACCGCGGCCCTGGGGTCGGCCTTCAACGAAATGGCCGAGGAGCTGCAGCGCCGTGCCGGCGAACGCGACCAGCTCGACCGGATGAAAGACGAGTTCGTCCTCACCGCCTCTCACGAGCTGCGCAGCCCGCTCACCTCGGTGCAGGGCTTCGCCGAGCTGCTGATGCTGGAGCGCGACAAGCTCACCCCCCAGCAGGTGGAGACGGTGGAGATCATCCTCGACAACACGCGCCACGTGGTCCGCCTCCTCAACGACCTCCTCGACCTTGCCCGCAGCGACGCCGGGCGACTCGCGATCGAGCCCGTCCCCACCGATGTCGGCGCGCTGGTCGAAGATGCGGTGCGGACGATGCGGAGCCAGACCGAGGCGCGCGGGCAGACGCTGAGCCTGGAGCTCCCACCCGACCCGCCACGCGTCAACGCCGACCGCGACCGGATTCGTCAAGTACTGGTGAATCTGCTTACGAACGCGAATGAGTACTGCCCCGAAGGGGCGGCGATCCGCGTGACAGTCGCCCACGCCGGTGCTGAAGTGGAGATTGCCGTGATCGACGACGGGCCGGGAATACCGCAAGAGCAGCTCGAGCACATCTTCGACCGCTTCACCCGCGGCGATGCCGGGCTGACCCAGCGCGTGGGAGGCACGGGCCTCGGCCTGGCGATCTCCAAGTCCCTCGTCGAGCTGCACGGCGGAACGATCTCCGCCGAGTCGGCGGTGGGTGGCGGCTCCACCTTCCGCCTCCGTCTCCCGGCCCTCTCCGCGCGCGAGCGGGCCGGAGCGGGCCCCGCCGGGACGGAGGCAAGCTGATGGCGAGGATCCTGGTCGCGGATGACTCCGAGACGATTCTCCTCCTGCTGCGGACGCGGCTGGAGATGGAGGGCCACGAGGTGGAGACGGCCTGCGACGGCCAGGGGGTGATGGACGCGGTGCGACGCGACCCCGACCGCCGGTACGACGTGCTGCTGCTCGACGCGATGATGCCCGGCAAGTCCGGGCTCGACGCGCTTCGCGAGCTGCGGGCGGAGGGAATCGACACCCCCGCCCTGATCGTCAGCGCCCACAAGGAGGGCGCCGACGGGGACGGAGACGGAGAGCTGGCGATCAGCGGCTACCTCACGAAGCCGATCGACTTCGACCGGCTCTTCGCCCGGATCGCCGAATTGACCGAACGCTAGTCGGGGCGCCTTTCTCGGGTATATCCCGACAAAGGCGCCCCGACCCCGCGGGCTCAGGCCTTCGCAAGCTCGAGGCGGATCTCCTTGCCATGGAGCTTGGTGCCGTCGAGGAACTCGACGGCACGGTCGGCCTGGTCCGAGGCGACCTCGACGAAGGAGAAGCGGTGCAGGATGCGGATGTCGTGGATCGCCTCCTCGGGCAGGACGGCGCCCTCGCGCAACGCCCAGCGCAGGTCCTCCTCGGTGATGCCGCTGCGCTCGCCGCGGTTGACGAAGAGCTTGGCGCTGCCACCTGCCGGCGCCTCCTTCGGCTTGCCCACCCGCTCCCGCTCCCGGCGCCGCGGCCGCGGCGCGTGCTCGAGCCGCTCCTCCGGGCTCTCCCACTCGCCGATCGAGGTGCTCACGTCGCGCTCTATCCGGGCAATCTCCTTGCGCTGCGACGGCGTGACCAGGGTGATCGCCCTGCCGGTCCGTCCAACCCGCCCGGTCCGCCCGATCCGGTGCACGTAGATTTCCGAGGAGTCGGGGACGTCGTAGTTGATGACATGGGTGACGTGCTCGATGTCGAGGCCGCGAGCCGCGATGTCGGTCGCGACCAGCAGCCGCACGCGGTGGTCCTTGAAGGCGATCATCACTCCGTCCCGGGCGCCCTGGCTCATGTCGCCGTGCAGTGCCTTCACGTCGAGGCCCTTGTCCTTCAGCGTCCTCTCCAGCCGCGAGGCGCCGATCTTGGTGCGGCAGAAGATGATCGCCTGCTCGGGCTCCTCCGTCCGCAGCAGCTCGATCAGGCGCGCCGCCTTCTCTTTTGCCGGAACCTCGAGGAAGGCCTGTTCGATCGCGTCGACGGTCAGCTGCTTCGGCGTGATCTGGATCGTCGTCGGCTCGTACATGTAGCCCTCCGCCAGACGCTGGACCGGCGGTGGCATCGTCGCCGAGAAGAGCGCAGTCTGGCGACCGCTCGGGCACATCCGCAGGATCTTCTCCACGTCCTCGATGAAGCCGAGGTCGAGCATCTCATCGGCCTCGTCGAGGACGATGTAGCGGGCCGCGGTGAGGACCAGCGAGCGGCGCGACATCAGGTCCATCATTCGCCCCACCGTGGCGACGACGACCTGGGCGCCGGCCCGCAGCTGCGCCTGCTGGGAGCGGATCGGGGCGCCGCCGAAGACGGCGACGATCTCGACGTCGAGGTGCTCTGCGTAGGCGCGCAGTGCCTGCGTCACCTGGATGCACAGCTCCCGGGTCGGGGTGAGGACGACGGCCTGCACCTCGTCGTTGGACGGATCGATGTACTGGAGCAGCGGCAGCCCGAAGGCGGCGGTCTTGCCGGTCCCGGTCTGTGCCTGGCCGATCACGTCGTGGCCGGTCAGCAGCTCGGGGATCGCCTGCTCCTGGATCGGGGTCGGTTCCTCGTAGCCCAGCTCTTCGAGCGCCTGCTGGATCTCCGGGGCCAGCCCCAGGCCCTTGAACGCGCTCACTTGCTCGGGTCCAGAAGGAGCTTGCCGGACGTGCGGCGGCCGATCAGGTCTTCGTGGGCGCGCGCGGCCTCCGAGAGCGGATAGACGCCGCCAACCGTCACCTCCAGCTCACCGGCGGCCGCCGCCTCGAACAGCTCGCGGATCATCGGCCCGGTCAGGTCGGGGCGCATCAGCAGGTGAACGAGCCAGAAGCCGATCACAGCCTTGGAGCCGCGCAGGAGAGAGGCGGTCGAGACCTCGCGCTGTTCGCGCGAGGCGATGCCGAAGACGACCATCCGCCCCAGGGGCGCCAGGGCGGCAAGCTCGGCGTCGAAGGCGCCGCCGCCGCTCATGTGGAGGATCGCGTTGACCCGCCCGCCGTCGTTGGCCGCCCGGATCGCCCCCGTCAGGTCCTCGGCGCGCGAGTCGACCGTGGCGTCCGCGCCGAGCTCCTCGACTCGCACCCGCTTCTCCTCGCTGGAGGCGAGGCCGATCACCCTCGCCCCGGCTTGCTTGGCGAGCTGGACCGAGAGCGATCCCGTCCCTCCCGCGGCTGCCTCGATGACGATCGCCTCCCCGGGCTCGACCCGTGCGCAGCGGCGCACCAGCGCCATCGCGGTCAGGCCCTGCAGCAACAGGGCCGCCGCCCGCTCGTCGTCGACCTCGTCGGGGACCGGGAAGAGCAGGGCCTCCGGCACCGCGACCTTCTCGGCATAACCCCCCGAGGGCAAGATTGCAGCGACGCGCCGGCCGTCGGGCGTGCGACCACTGACCTCGGCGCCAGGGATAAGGGGCAGCGCCTGCTCGGCCAGGTAGTCGTTGCGGATCGTGTGCGTGTCGGCGAAGTTGATCCCGCTGCGCGCGATTTCGACGAGCAGCTCTCCCGCGGCGGGAACCGGGTCGTCCACCTCGACGTGCTTCAGCACCTCGGGCCCCCCGAACTTCTCGATCTGAATTGCCTTCACCGAGGCCGGAGTGTCGCAGGGGAGCCGCTAGGCTGCCGTGCGATGTCGCTCACAGTGGTTGGTTCGATCGCCTTCGACTCCGTCCGCACGCCCTTCGGTGAGCGGGAGCGGATGCTCGGTGGTACCGCGGTGCACTTCTCGCTTGCGGCCAGCTTCTTCACCGAGGTGCGCCCGGTGGGCCCGGTCGGCGATGACTTCGGCGCCGCCGAGTTCGAGGTGCTGGAGAGCCGGGGCGTCATCACCGACGACATCGAGCGGGTGCAGGGCAGTGAGTCCTTCTTCTGGCGGGGCCGCTACGAGTACGACCTCAACGTCGCCCACACGGAGGACACCCGGCTCGGGGTCTTCGGGAATTTCGAGCCGAAGCTCTCGCAGGAATCGAAGGCCGCCAGCGTCCTCTTCCTCGCCAACATCCAGCCTGACCTGCAACGCCAGGTTCGCGCCCAATGCGATGTGGCCCGCTTCTGTGCGCTGGACTCGATGAACCTCTGGATCGACACCGCCAGAGACTCGCTGTTGGCAGCGATCGCCGAGGTCGACTGCGTAATCGTCAACGACGCCGAGATACGCCAGCTGACCGGCGAGCCGAACCTGGCCCGCGCCGCCCGCGCCGTGATGGAACGCGGCCCTCGCGCGATCGTCGCCAAGCAGGGCGAGTACGGGGCCGCCCTCTTCACCGAGGACAGCTTCTTCGCCCTGCCCGGCTTCCCACTCGAGGACGTACGCGACCCGACAGGGGCAGGCGACAGCTTTGCCGGCGGCTTCCTCGGCTACCTCGACAGCCACGACGGCGACCTCGACGAGGCGAGCCTGCGCAGGGCGATGGGCTACGGCACCGTGCTCGCATCCTTCAACGTCGAGGAGTTCGGCACCGAGCGGGTCGCCCGCCTCAGCCGCGAGGAGATCGACGAGCGCTTCGCGACGCTGCACGCAATGACGCAGTTCGAGCCGCTGCCCGCGGCGGCCGAGTAGCCGCAGGCACATCGAGGAGCCGCGAACCGTGCGGTCCAAACTGCGATACTGGTTTCTCGCGAAAAATCAAGCTCGAGGAGGGGCGATGGCCACCGAGCAGCAGACGAGCAGCGCAGTCACCGACGGGGGTGTAGCCACAGGCTCGGAGTCCCTGACCGTCACCGACAATCGCACCGGTGAGACCTACGAGCTGCCGGTCACCGACGGGACTGTGCGCGCCATGGACCTGCGCCAGATCAAGGTCTCCGAGGACGAATTCGGGTTGATGTCCTACGACCCGGCCTTCACCAACACCGCGTCATGCCGCTCCGCGATCACCTACATCGACGGTGAGGCGGGGATTCTGCAGCACCGCGGCTTCCCGATCGAGCAGCTCTGCGAGAGCTCCAGCTTCGTAGAGGTCGCCTACCTGCTCACCTTCGGCGAGCTCCCAACCGGTCCGCAGCTCGACCGCTGGACCCACGACATCACCCACCACACCTTCGTCCACGAGGACGTGAAGCAGTTCTTCGAGGGCTTCCGCTACGACGCCCACCCGATGGGGATGCTGCTCGCCGGCGTCGGGGCGCTCTCCACCTTCTACCCCGACGCGAAGCAGATCGATGATCCCGAAGAGCGCTACATGGCCGCGGTGCGACTGATTGCCAAGGTGCCGACGCTGGCCGCCTTCTCCTACCGCCACAACATGGGGCTGCCGTACGTCTACCCGGACAACGACCTCGCCTTTCCCGAGAACTTCCTCTCGATGATGTTCAAGAAGACCGAGGTGAAGTACGAGCCGGACTCGCGGCTGGCACGGGCGCTGGACGTGCTCTTCATCCTCCACGCCGACCACGAACAGAACTGCTCGACCAACGCCGTGCGCGGGGTCGGTTCCTCCGCCGTCGACCCCTACTCGGCGGTGGCGGCAGGCGTCGCCGCGCTCTACGGGCCCCTGCACGGCGGCGCCAACGAGGCGGTGCTGCGGATGCTGCGGCGGATCGAGTCGATCGACAACATCCCCGGCTTCCTCGAGCGGGTCAAGGCCCGCGAGGAGAAGCTGATGGGCTTCGGCCACCGCGTCTACAAGAACTACGACCCGCGGGCGCGGATCATCCAGCAGCACATGGACGAGGTATTCGAAGCGACCGAGTACAACTCGCTGGTCGAGATCGCCCGCGAGCTGGAGAAACGGGCCCTCGACGACGAGTACTTCACGTCGCGCAAGCTCTACCCCAACGTCGACTACTACTCGGGAATCATCTACGAGGCGCTGGAGATCCCAGCCGAGATGTTCACGGTGATCTTCGCCATCCCCCGCACCGCGGGCTGGGTCGCCCAGTGGATGGAGATGAACGACGATCCCGAGCAGAAGATCTCCCGCCCGCGCCAGATCTACACCGGCTACCGCGACCGCAACTACGTCCCGATCGAGGCCCGCGAAGGGCCGGAGAAAATCGTCGGGCCGCCGGCCAAACGGCCGAAGCGGCCGCGGCGCGGCGCCTAGCGTCCAGCTTCCCCGCTGTCGCGTACGCTGCCCGCCGTGGCCGCTTGGAAGCTGACTGTGAGGCATGGAGCCGATGTGGAGCATGAGGGATTTGACGACCTGGGGGAGGCAATCGCCGAGATGAGACGGCGGGCGCTGGAGATCCGGGCGGGGGGGCCAATGGGGGAGGCGTCGATGCTGCGCGACTTCACGCCGGCGGACCAGGTTCACGCTCGGCTGCAGCTGTCGGGGAGGGCGCTGCTGCACAGGCCGAGAGCCGGGATCGACGTGCGCGGCGACGGGACCTTCGTTCCGTTCCGCGGCGCCGTGAGGCGGGAGGAGCTCGACCCGACCGATTACGACACGCCGTTCGACCTGGTTCGCGAGACCCTGGAGCAAGCGCAATGAGCGACGGCGAGACCGAGATCCCAAAGGGGAGCTACGCGGCTGGGCGCCGCGCGAAGCTGCCGGCAGGCGCCGAAGCTCCCTACACGGTCTTCGTCAACGGCGTCGAACAGGTCGAGGGCGTCGATTACGAGTTGCGCGCCGGAGAGGTCGTCTTCACTCGCCAGATCGTCAAGGAGAAGGTCGGAGCCGGCCGCTGGCTTGCGATGTACCTGGGGCTGTTCGGCACCTATCGCAAGAACGAGACGATCGACGTCCAGTTCCAGCGCAACGGCAAGCTCGAGCTGGTCTCGGACCTGCCGGTCCAGCCCGACTGAGACCGACCGCCGCCCGGGGGCGCTGTGACCGTATCCTCAGCCCGATGCAGATCGGGTTCCTCCTGCTCGCCGACCACAGCGAGGCCGTCAACGGCAAGCTCTACATGACCGGCGGCGGTTGGAACGTCCTGCGCCTTCCGGAGCTGCCCCATGAATGGGGCTTCCACATCGCGCTCGGAATCGACGTTGCCTGGGATGAGACGAACACGCGACACGACCTCGTCGTGAGCATCCACGACCCGGATGGAATCGAGCTGGGGGAGGGCCTTTCGGCGGAGTTCGAGACCGGCCGCCCGCCCGGCATGCCCGCGGGGCAGGAGCAGCGCCTCGTGATGTCGATCGGGACCAGTGTCACCTTCTCCACGCCGGGCCCCCACGCCGCCGTGGTCCAGGTCAACGGCGAGGAGCTCGGGCGCGCCCGCTTCTACCTGACGGAGGGCCAGCACCCGACCCCCGAGATGGGCGTCTAGCAGCCTTCCTGCGAGGCGCCGGGCAGCGGGCGCCTCAACCTCACCTGAAGACGTAGAGCAGGAGGAAGGCGATGAGGACGAAGGTGGCGCCGGCGGCGAGCATGCCCCTGTCCTCGGAGACCATCGCAGCGATGGAGCGGTCGTCGGAGCGGTCGTAGATCAGGTAGAGGTAACGGAAGATGCCGTAGACGACCGGGGGGATCGTCCACATCATCCTGTTGCCGATGAGCGGCGAGTTGACGGCGTAGATCGCGTAGCTGATCACGGTGCCGGTGGTGACCAGGGACACCATCTGGTCGAGGAAGGGCAGCGAGTAATGCTCGAGGACGGGGCGACTGCTGGCGCCCTGGTGCAGCTCGGAGACGGCCTCCTGGCGGCGCTTGGTGAAGCCGAGGAAGGCGGCGATCATGCCCGTGCAGAGGATCAGCCACTCCGAGGCGTGGGCTTCGACGGCGGTGGCGCCGGCGGCGACCCGCAGGATGAAGAGGGCCGACAGGGTCATCACATCGATGATCACCATCTGCTTGAGGCCGAGGCTGTAGGCGAGCTGGGCGAGACCGTAGCCGGCCACCATCACCCCGACCTGCCAGTTGACGGCGGCGAAGGCGAGGCCGATCGCCGGCGCTGCCAGGAGAGGCGCGATCGTCAGCGCGGCACTCTCCGGCAGCTCACCCGCCGCCAGCGGCCGGAAGCGCTTCTTCGGGTGCCTGCGGTCGAGCTCGACGTCGATCAGGTCGTTGACGTAGTAGCCAGCGCTGGAGATCAGGCAGAAGGAGACGAAGGTGAGGGTCGCCTCCAGCACATCGTGGGGCTGGTTGAACTTGCCTGAGAACAGCAGCCCGGCGAAGACGAAGAAGTTCTTGATCCACTCCTGCGGCCGCCCGGTCTTGATCGCCGCCCGCAGCGGCGAGCGCTGCGGCACCACCGGCTCAGCCGAGGCATCGGCCTGCCCGGCAGCGGCCGGGACCGTCGGCTGTTCCGAAGTGATGGTTTCCATCCTGATGAGCCCGGCAGGCGACACGAGAGACCCGCCCGGCCAGGGAGATCCAATCGCGACAGGGTAGCGCTGCCCACGCTACCGAGCCTAGGGGTCGATCAGCACACCGGGGTTCAGCAGGCCGGCGGGGTCCAGCTCGGCCTTCGCGGCGCGAAGCGCCGCCGCGAAGGGGGCGGGGCGCTGGCGGTCGTACCAGGGCCGGTGGTCGCGGCCGACCGCGTGGTGGTGGGTGATCGTGCCGCCGCCTTCGATCACCGCCTCGGATGCCGCCGCCTTGATCTCGTCCCACTGCTCGACCTCGCCGCCCCGCACGGCGGGCGCCATCACCGTGAAGTAGGGGGCGGGACCGTCGGGGTAGACATGCGTGAAGCGACAGGTCACCCGTGGCGCGCCGGGCCCGTCGGCGCGCGCCCCGCAGACCTCGGCGGCCCTCCTCCGGACCGCCTCCATCGTGACCGCGTGGAAGTCCTCGAAACGGTCCCAGGTGATGGCCGTCTCGAAGGTGTCCGACAGGACGCCGCAGGCGACGAACGTGTCGCGCAGGTAGGGGGCGAAGAGAAAGGCGCCGCGCCAGGCGCCGACCGCGTCGGAGCCCCCGCCGCCACCGCGTATCTCCCCGGCCTCGCCACCGTGCTCGCGAGCGATCGCCAGCGCCAGCTCCATCGGCCCGTCAACCGGATGGTGGGCCGACTCGAACCCCAGCACGAGCAGGCTCCTCTCGCCATTCCCAGCCCCCGTCGTGCCCGCCTCCAACGCGTCGAGCAGGCGGCAGTTGGACGGGTACAGGCCCGACTGGGAGATCTCGCGAACGGCGTTCGCGGCCGCGAGGAAGTCGTCGAACCCGACGCCGCAGGAAACCTTGAATCCGGGTCGCGGCCGGACCCGTACCCAGGCCTCGGCAATCACGCCGAGGATGCCCTCCGAGCCAATCAGCGCACGGTCCGGCGAGGGCCCCGCTCCCGATCCGGGCAGGCGCCGGCTCTCCCAGGCGCCACGCGGGGTGATGGCACGCACCGACTCGACCAGATCGTCGATATGCGTATAGAGGGTCGCGAAATGACCGCCGGCCCTGGTCGCGATCCATCCACCCAGGGTCGAAAACTCGAAGGACTGCGGAAAGTGCCGCAGCGTAAGTCCCTGCACACGGAGCTGCTCCTCCAGATGCGGGCCGGTCGCGCCCGCCTGGATCCGCGCCGCCATCGATTCCGCGTCGACCTCGAGAACACGGTCCAGCCGGCGCAGATCGAGGGAGACGACGGAGCGCTCGCCCAGCCGCGGCTCGACACCGCCCACGACGCTGGTCCCGCCGCCGAACGGCACGACGGCGGCCCCCTCCGCCTCGCACCAGCTCAGCACCACCTCGATCTCGGACTCGTCCCGTGGGTAGGCCACCAGGTCGGGTGGGTTCTCGAAGTCCCCCCGGAAGCCCCGCACCACGTCCCGGTAGGCCTTCCCCAACGCATGGCTCACCCGCTCGTAGCGCTCATCCGTGAACAGGTCCCCGAGCGCGTCCGGGGCCTTCAACCGGGATGGCCGGAGCTGGACTTCCTCGAGAGGAACCGGGTCCTCCGGCTCCCCCCCAAACCCCAACCGCTCCCGGATTCCCGCCGCGGCCTGCTCCAGCTCAACCTTCGAAGGCGCCTGGTCCTCGTATCCCCACCCCCAATGCTTAAGCCGCCGCTCAGCCATCGGCGCGAAGAATCGCAGACCTCAGCGGCGCATCTCTCCGACGAGCGAACGCCCAGCGGCGCTCGAAGCAGTCGTGGGGGCGGGGCGGGGGTGGAGCGTCTTGTACTTTTTCGCACCCACCGCTCGACGAGAGACGGCCCCGGCCCGGTGGCGAAAAAGTTAAGCGGAACCCCCGCCCCGCCCCCACGAGCACCCGTCCGTCGCTACCAGTGCACACCTTTCATCAGGTGGGCGAAGGCGACAGCCTCGGCGGTCGGGGCCTTGTCCGGCGCCTCCTCCGTCTTCCCCTTCGCCGCCTGCGACTCGGGGAACAGCCTGTAGGCGGCGTTGAGGATCTTGTCGCTGGCCTTGGGGTTGACGGCATACATCAACTCGCCGAAGGTCCCCATCCGCGTCGCAACCTTCTTCGGCCTGTGGACGATCGCCCCGGTGATCATCTCCGCCGCCTCCTCGGGCGCGATTGCCGGGAACATGTCGTACATCCGGGTCGGCGCGATCATCGGCGTCCGAACGAGGGGCATGTGGATCGTGGTGATGTGGACGCCGTCGTCGATCACCTCGGAGGCGATCACCCGGCCAAACGCGTCCAGAGCCGCCTTGGAGGCGACGTATGCGGAGAAGCGCGGGGGATTGGTCTGCGTCCCGATCGTGCTGACGTTGATGATGTGGCCCGACTTGAGCGCCCGCATCGAGGGCAGCAGCGCCAAGATCAGCCGCACCGCACCGAAGTAGTTGACGCGCATCGTCCGCTCATAGTCGTGGAAGCGGTCGTAGGACAGCCCGACCGAGCGCCGGATCGAGCGCCCGGCGTTGTTGACGAGGATGTCGACCTGACCGTGATAGGCGAGAACCTCCTCCGCCATTCGCGCGACGTCGTCCACGTCGGCCATGTCGCAGCGGTGGATATGGGCGACGCCACCCGCAGCTTCGATCTCCTCCTTCGTTTCCTCCAGCTTCTCCACCGAGCGCGCCACCAGGAGCACCGTTGCCCCGGCGTCGGCGACCTTGACCGCGGTGGCGCGACCGATCCCGGAGGACGCGCCGGTGATCAGCACCACCTTCCCGCGCACCGCCGCCGCGAGCGAGCGATCCTTGAACAGGTCTGGATCGAGGTTGCGCTCCCAGTAGTCCCAGATGCGATCGGCGTATGTCTCCAGCGGCGGCACCGCAATCCCGGAGCCCTCCAGCACCGCCTGGGTGCTGGTCGAGTCGAAGCTGGTCGGGTAGTTGACGTAGTTGAGGACTCCGGGTGGGATCCCCAACTCGTTCAGCGCCGCGTTGGCCAGCCGCTTCGCGGGCGGGAACAGCTTCAGCCCGGTGCGGACCAGCGTCGTCGCCGGTTCGGTCAGGTCGGAATCGAGGTGCAGAGCCGCCTGCGGCGCATCCGCGGCCCGCGCGAACAGGTCGATGGCCTGGCCGGCCTGCTTCGGGTTGGGATCGGTGAGGTGGAAGGCCTGCCCGTCAAGGCCCGGCTGATGCGCGATGTGGTCGATCGCGGCGGCGACGAAATCGACCGGGACGATGTTGATCTCGCCCCCCTTGATTCCCACGGTCGGCAGCCACTGCGGCAGCAGCCGCCGAGCCCGCTGCAGCAGCTTGAAGAAGTAGTAGGGACCGTCGATCTTGTCGATCTCGCCGGTCCGCGAATCGCCGACGACGATGCCCGGCCGGTACACGCGCCAGGGGCGGCTGCACTCCTCGCGCACCACGCGCTCGGACTCGTGCTTGGTGCGGAAGTAGGGATGCGTGTCGAGGTCTTCGGCCTCCTCGAACATGTCCTCGCGCCACCTGCCCCGGTAGAGCCCCGCGGCGGCGATCGAGCTGATCTGGTGAAAGCAGCCCGCCTTGATCGCCTCGGCAAGCTCCACCGCGTGACGGGTTCCCTCGACGTTGGCGATCTCCTGGGCCTCGGCGGAGGCGGCCATGTCATAGATCGCGGCCAGATGGAAGAAGTGGTCGATGTCCCCGCGCAGCGTGACGAGGTCCTCCTCGGAGACCCCGAGCGCCGGTTGGGAGAGGTCGCCCGCGACCGGGACGACGCGCGCCCCGTCCGCGCCCCAGCCGGTCCGCAGCTCCTCCAGCCGGCCCCGGGAACCGGCGCGGACAAGCGCATAGATCGTCCCCTCACGCTGCAGAAGCCGCTCCACGAGGTGGCGACCGATGAATCCCGTCGCCCCTGTGACGAAGTAGTTCACCGCTGTTTCATACACTCAATCGACGAATGGCGCAAACGGCGACCGTCCAGATCCAGATGCCCGAGATGGGCGAGTCGGTCACCGAGGGGATCGTCTTGGAGTGGCACGTGGCCGAGGGCGACTTCGTCCACGAGGGCGATACGGTCGTCGAGGTCTCCACCGACAAGGTCGACGCCGAGGTGCCGGCGCCGGCCGATGGCGTCATCACCAAGCTGATCGCGCAGGTCGACGAGGAGGTGCCGGTTGGGGCGCCCCTCGCAGAGATGGAGCCGGGCGAGGGCGGCGGTGGGACGGTTGAGGGTTCAATGGGCCCGACCACGGGTCCTGTCGTGGAGGGCAGCCCTCCGGCTCACCCGCCGGAGGGACAACCCTCCACGCCACCCGTGGAAGAGGCGCCACAGGCAGACCGCCTCGCCGCGGTCGCCGCGGCGCAGGTCGATGGCGTGCGGGCCACGCCGGTTGCGCGACGGATAGCCGTGGAGCGGGGCATTGATTTGAGAGCTGTGGCCGGGAGCGGGCCTGGGGCGAAGGTGACGAAGGAGGATGTCTTGGCGGCCGCCAATGGCGGTGGCGCGGCACCCGCCGCAGCTCCAACGGCCGCCGGCGAGGCGAAGGTGCTGCGCGGGCCGACCGCGATGCTGGCGCAGGCGATGAACGAGAGCCGCGAGGTCCCAACCGCGACGTCCTTCCGCACGATCGCCGTCGACACCCTGGACGCCAAGCGCAAGGTGCTCAACGATGCGCTCAAGGAGCGCGGCCTGAAGGTTTCCTTCACCCACCTGATCGCCTGGGCCATCGTCCGGGCCACAGAGGAGTGGCCGGTGATGACCCGTGCCTTCGAGGAGCGCGACGGCAAGCCGTTTGCGATCGAGGGCAGCCCGGTCAACCTCGGCATCGCGGTGGACGTCGAGCGCAGGGACGGCTCCCGCAGCCTCATGGTCCCCGCGATCAAGGGCGCTGACGGCCTCGACTTCGTCGCCTTTCACTCCCACTACGAGGATCTGATCAGGAAAACGCGGGAGAACAAGCTCACCCCCGATGACTTCCAGGGGACGAACATCTCGCTGACCAACCCCGGCGGCATCGGCACGGTCGCTTCGGTTCCCCGCCTGATGAAGGGTCAGAGCGCAATCATCGCGGCGGGGGCGATCGCCTACCCGCCGGAGTGGGCACACGCCTCGTCGGATCGCTTGCGCCAGCTCGGCGTCTCGAAGGTCATGACGCTGACCTCCACCTACGACCACCGCGTCATCCAGGGGGCCGAGTCGGGAGCCTTCCTGCGCCGGGTCGAGCAGCTTCTACAGGGTGAGGACGGCTTCTACGAGGCGCTCGCCGTGGACATCGGGATCGATCCGGCGCCGCTCGCCGCAGCGCATCCGGCCTCCGCCTCGGCGCCTCCGCTCGGCACCACGGCGCCGCTCGCCGGCCCCGCGCAGCCCGACGAGGAGCTCCTCGAGGCGGTCCAGGCCGCAACCTCCCTGCTCAAGGGCTACCGCACGCACGGTCATCTCGCCGCTCGGCTGGACCCGCTCGGGCGCGAGCCGCAGGGCGACCCGGCAATCGAGCCCGAGAAGCTCAACCTGACGCCCGAGATGATGGCCCGGATCCCCGCCTCGGTCCTCCGCATCGGCGTCCCCGGGGAGACGCTGCTCGACGTGCTGCCACGGATGCGCGAGACCTACTGCGGAACGATCGCCTATCAGTTCGAGCACCTCTCCTCCCACCAGCAGCGGACCTGGCTGCAGGAGATGGTCGAGACCGGGGCCCACCGCCAGCCCCTCACCGAGGATGAGAAGCGTCGCCTGCTGCGGCGGCTGGTCGACGTGTTCGAATTCGAGCGCTTCATCGAGAAGGCCTACCTGGGGCAGAAGATCTTCACGCTCGAGGGCCTCGACGCGGTCGTCCCGATGCTCGACGAGCTGGTCACCCTCGCCCACCGCGCCGGCGCCAGCGAGGTCGTCTTCGGGATGGCTCACCGGGGCCGCCTCAGCGTCCTCGCGCACAACCTCGGCCGCTCCGTGGAGTCGATCCTCGCCGAGTTCGAGGGCGCCAAGCAGATCGACGCGGTCAAGGCGGTCGCGGCAATCCCCCACGGTGGCACGGGCGACGTCAAGTACCACTACGGGCACCAGGGTGTCTACGAAAGCAGCGAGGGCGAGAAGATCGCCGTCCGCCTCTACCCGAACCCGAGCCACCTCGAGTTCGTCGACCCGGTGGTGGAGGGAGCGGCCCGCTTCGTCCAGTCCAACTTCGAGGGGCCGAAGCTGATCCACGACCCCAAGCGCGCCGTCCCGGTGCTGCTGCACGGCGACGCCGCCTTCCCGGGCCAGGGCGTCGTTGCCGAGACCCTCAACCTGCAGTCACTGAGGGGCTACTCGACCGGTGGCACGGTCCACATCATCCAGAACAACCAGGTTGGCTTCACCACCGATCCCGAGGATGCCCGCTCGACCCCCTACGCGGCCGACATGGCCAAGGGGTTCAACGTGCCGATCGTCCACGTCAACGCCGACGACGTCGAGGCCTGCTCCGCGGCGATCCGGCTCGCGATGGCCTACCGCGACCGCTGGGAACGCGACATCGTCATCGACGTGATCGGCTACCGCCGCTTTGGCCACAACGAGACCGACGAGCCGGCCTACACCCAGCCGCTGATCGCGGAGAAGATCAAGGCGCATCCACCGGTCTCCGAGATCTACGCGGAGAAGCTGATCGACGAGGGCGTCGTCACGGGCGAGGATGTCGCGCAGGCGCAGCAGGAGCGCCACGACGAGATGTCGGCCGCCCTGAAGGACCTGCGCCAGAAGATGGAGTTGGGCGAGTACGAAGACCCGACGGTCACGACGAGCGCCACCGGCGAACTCGACCGCAGGGCGAGCCCTCCAGCCGAGACCGCGGTTCCGGTCGCGAAGCTGCGCGAGCTGAACGGGCGCCTGCTCGAAACGCCGGAGAGCTTCACCGTGCATCGCAAGCTGCGCAAACCGCTCGCCCGGCGAGCGGAGGCGCTGGAGGCGGGTGGGATCGAGTTCGGCCACGCCGAGGCGCTCGCCTTCGCTTCGCTTCTGACCGAAGGCGTCCACATCCGGCTCACCGGCCAGGACACGGAGCGCGGCACCTTCTCCCACCGCCACCTCGTCCTCCACGACGAGAAAACCGGCCTCAGCTACTGCCCGATGCAGAACATCGAGTCCGCCACCGCTCCGTTCGAGCTCTACAACAGCCCCCTCTCGGAGATCGCCTGCCTCGGCTTCGAGTACGGCTACTCGGCGGCGACGCCCAATGCCCTGGTCATCTGGGAGGCGCAGTTCGGTGACTTCGCCAACGCCGGGCAGGTGATCATCGACAGCTTCATCGCCTCCGGCGAGGCCAAGTGGGGACAGACCAGCCGCCTCACCCTGCTGCTCCCCCACGGCTACGAGGGATCGGGCCCCGAGCACTCGAGCGCGCGTATCGAGCGCTTCCTGGCACTGGGCGCCGAGGGCAACATCCGCATCGCCAACCCGAGCACCGCCGCCCAGTACTTCCACCTGCTGCGCCGTCAGGCGCTGATCCGCAAGCCGCGGCCGCTGATCGTCTTCACCCCGAAGGGGCTGTTGCGCCTCGGCCGCGCCGCAGCGTCGCTCCAGGAACTGACCGACGGGCACTTCCATTTCATCCTCGACGATCCAGCGGCCGCCAACCGGCGCGAGAAGGTGGAGCGACTGGTGCTGTGCACCGGCAAGGTCTACTTCGACATGGACGCCAGCGACCGGCGCGAGGCGGCGGAGAACATAGCGATCGCCCGGGTCGAGCTGCTCTACCCGTTCGCCAAGCAGCAGCTGAGTGAGCTGATCGCCTCCTACCCGAACCTGAAGGAAATCGTTTGGACACAGGAGGAGCCGCGCAACATGGGCGGTTGGAAGGTGATGTCGAGGCGCCTGCCCGACGTGGTGCCCGAGGGAGTCGAGCTCGGCTACGTCGGGCGCCCGACCCGCGCCAGCCCCGGCGAGGGCTACTCGGCCGCCCACGTCCGCGAGCAGGAGCGGATCGTCCTCACCGCCTTCACCCTCGGCGCCTGATGCGCAAGCCGGTTCCGGGGCGGCTGTTCGTGTGGGTCAAGCGCCTGTCCTGGGTCGAGCTGACGATATTCAGCGCGCTGATCTTGTTCTGGCTCCTGCCGGGGTTCGAAACGGAGACCATGGTGTTCGGGTGGGCCCACGGCCTGGGGTTCGTGGCGCTGTGCATCCTGATCTGGATTGCGGCCATCAAGCGCGAGGCCCCCTACGCCCTGCTCGCCGCGACCCTCACACCTGTCGGTCCGGTCGGCAGCGTGATCGGCATCGAGCTGATCGAACGCCGGGGCTGGGGAGTCGGCGAGCCTGCGCAGGAAAGTTGCGGAATCCCCGTAGATACGCTCAAAATGCCTTGACCCCACGCCGCTCAGGCGCTATAGGTAGACAGTGACTGTTCCTTTGGGCCAGTCCGCTCGCAGGAACAGCCGCGTCGGCATCCCTCCCTGGCTACCGACGCGCAGGTGCAGTGAGGGTCGCGCGGACCCCCCTGCCTCCCGCGGCCCCGCTGCGCCGCTCGTCATTTCCGGAGATTCCTGAGGACGGTCTGCAGGATGCCGCCGTTGCGGAAGTACGTGATCTCGTTCGGGGTGTCGAGACGAACGATCGCGGTGAAGGTGACCGGATCGCCGCTGTCACGGCGCGCCGTGACAGTCACCGACTTGGCCTTCCCTTCTTCGATGTCGCCGACGTCGATCGCCTCCGTCCCAGTCAGTCCCAGCGAATCCACGCTCTCGCCGGCGGGGAGCTGAAGAGGCAGAACGCCCATCCCGATCAGGTTCGAGCGGTGGATCCGCTCGAAGCTCTCGGCGATCACCGCCTTCACGCCCAGCAGCATCGTCCCCTTCGCCGCCCAGTCGCGCGACGAGCCCGACCCGTACTCCTTGCCCGCCAGCACGATCAGCGGCACGCCCTCCTGGGCGTAGGCCGTCGCCGCCTCGAAGATCGTCGTCTCCTTGCCGTCGGGGAAGTGACGGGTGAAGCCGCCGGCCCTCTCGACCAGCCGGTTGCGGAGGCGGATGTTGGCGAAGGTGCCGCGGATCATCACCTCGTGGTTGCCGCGGCGCGATCCGTAGGAATTGAAATCGCGTGGATCCACCCCCTGATCCATCAGCCACCGTCCGGCCGGGCTGTCCTTCTTGATGGCTCCCGCCGGTGAGATGTGGTCGGTGGTCGTCGAGTCGCCGAGGACCGCCAGCACCCGTGCGCCGGCGATCGACCCGACGCCCGGCGCCTCGACCGGCATCCCGTCGAAGAACGTCGGCTTGCGGACGTAGGTGGAGTCGGGCCAGGTGTAGCGGTCGCCCTCCGGCACCTCGACCGCGTTCCAGCTCTCGTCGCCCTCGAGCACCTCACCGTAGTTGCGGGTGAACATCTCCGAGGCGATCGAGCGGCCCACCAGCTCCTTCACCTCCGCCGGGTCGGGCCAGACGTCGCGCAGGTAGACGGGCTCGCCGTCGGAGCCCTCGCCGAGCGGCTCGCTCGTCAGGTCGAGGTCCATGCGGCCGGCCAGGGCGTAGGCGACGACGAGCGGCGGGCTTGCCAGGTAGTTGGCCTTCACGTCCTGGTTGATCCGGCCCTCGAAGTTGCGGTTGCCGGAGAGCACGGCGCAGACCGCCAGGTCCCTCTCTTCGATCGCCGCCGAGATCTCCGGTGCCAGCGGCCCGGAGTTGCCGATGCAGGTCGTGCAGCCGTAGCCGACCAGGTTGAACTGGAGCCGGTCCAGGTACTCGGTCAGCCCCGCCTTCTCGAGGTAGTCGGTGACCACGGTCGAGCCGGGCGCCAGCGAGGTCTTCACCCAGGGCTTGCGCGTCAGCCCGCGCCGCACGGCGTTGCGCGCCAGCAGCCCGGCGCCGATCATCACCGAGGGGTTGGAGGTGTTGGTGCAGCTGGTGATCGCCGCGATCACCACGCGCCCATGGTCGAGCTCGAACGTCGTCCCGTTCTCCAACGTGACCTCGACCGCGTCGCCGCTGTCCCCCTCGATCGTCGCGGCCGGGGCGCCGGTCACCGCCGGGCGCGGCTTGCCGCGCTCGTCGCCGTGGTCCTGCGCAGGCGGGTCGGAGGCCGGGAAGGACTCCATGCTCGCCTCGTCGACACCGTTGCCCATCCGGGTCGCGGCCTCGGGGTCGAACTCCTTCATAGCCTCGAGGAAGGCCACTTTCGCCTGCGCCAGCGGCACCCGGTCCTGGGGGCGTTTCGGCCCCGCGATGCTGGGCTCGACATCGCCCAGGTCCAGCTCCAGCGTCGCCGAGAACACCGGGTCCTCGGAGTCGGCGTCGTGGAACATCCCCTGCTCGCGGGTGTAGGCGTCGACCAGCTCGATCGTCTCGGTCGGCCGCCCGGTCAGCTCCAGGTAGCGCAGCGTCTCGGCGTCGACCGGGAAGATCGCGCAGGTCGAGCCGAACTCCGGCGACATGTTGCCGATCGTCGCCCGGTCGGCCAGGCCCAGCGTGGCGAGGCCCGGCCCGAAGAACTCGACGAACTTCGAGACAACGCCATGTTCACGCAGCATCTCGGTCACGGTCAGCACCAGATCCGTTGCCGTGGCTCCCTCCGGCAGCTTCCCGCCGAGCTTGAAGCCGACGACCTGCGGCAGCAGCATCGAGACCGGCTGGCCGAGCATCGCGGCCTCGGCCTCGATCCCGCCGACCCCCCAGCCGAGCACGCCGAGCCCGTTGACCATCGTCGTGTGGGAGTCGGTCCCGACCAGGGTGTCCGGGTAGGCCCGCAGAACGCCGTCGCGCTCCTTGCCATGGACGACTTTCGCGATGTACTCGAGGTTGACCTGGTGGCAGATCCCGGTCGCCGGCGGGACGACGCTGAAGTTGGCGAACGCCTCCCGCCCCCACTTCAGGAACGAGTAGCGCTCGCGGTTGCGCTCGAACTCCCGCTCCGCGTTGATCGCGAAGGCGCGCTCGGTGCCGAAGGCGTCGACCTGCACCGAGTGGTCGATCACGAGGTCCACGTCGACCAGCGGGTTGATCTTCGAGGGCTCGCCGCCCAGCTCGGCCATCGCGTCGCGCATCGCCGCCAGGTCGACGACGGCCGGCACGCCGGTGAAGTCCTGCATCAGCACCCGCGCCGGCTGGAAGGGAATCTCAACGCTCGGCTCGGCCGCGGCATCCCAGGTCGCGATCGTCTCGACGTCGGTGGCCGTCACCGTGTGCCCGTCCTCCAGCCGCAGCACGTTCTCGAGCAGGACCTTGAGCGAGTACGGCAGTCGCGCGACGTCGAAGCGCTGCTGCAGCGCATCGAGCCGGAAGACCTCATAGGAGCGCCCGCTTACCTCAAGGGTTGAGCGGGCGCCAAACGAATCGCTGTTCATCGAACTCCTCTCAAAGTCGTCGTCTACCTCTTCTCCCGCGGATGTCCGGCGGCGATCGCCTCCGCCGCCGTGCGGCCCGCCGCTCCGCTCTGCACTCGCACAGCCATCGTGGGGCTGGCCAGGCCCAGGTGAGCAAGCATCCGCTGTTGCAGCGGCGCCACCGCCAGCTCGACCTTGTCCCGCTCGATCGCCTTCACGACGGCGTCTCCAACCTGCTCCGGGCTGGCGGTTCCTATCCCGGGGGGTGGCTTCGCCCCCGAGTCGGCGAACATCCCAGCCTCGCGGATGAAGCCGGGCGACACCAGCGAGACGCCAATCCCCTTCGGCCCGAGATCGGTCCTCAGCGCCAGCGCGAAGCCGCGCAGGCCAAACTTGGTCGCGTTGTAGATCGAGCTGCGGGGATTGGCCGCCTTCCCTGCAAGCGAGGCGATGAAGACGAGATGCCCCGACCCCCGCTCGATCATCGCCGGAAAGAGCGCGTGCGCAAGCAACATCGGCGCTTCCAGGTTCACCCGCAGGGCCCGGCTGACCTCCTCCGGAGAGAAGTCGGTGAGCCAGCCCGCACCCGGTAAGCCCGCGTTGGCGACGAGGATGTCGACATCCCCCGCGTTGGCGGCGAGCTGCTCGGCGGCCCCCGGCTCGGCGAGGTCCGATGGCAGCACCCGGTGAGCGTCGCCCGGCAGCTCGGCGGCCAGCGCCTCCAACGCCTCGGCCTTGCGCGCGCTCAGCAGTACGCTCGCCCCCCGCTCGGCCAGCGCCCTGGCTATCGCCCGCCCCAGCCCCCCCGTGGCGCCGGTGAGGAGAGCTGTGCGACCGGAAAGTTCCATCGCGGCCACGCTACCAGTCGAACGGCAGACAGGAATTCGGACGGCGGGTGAGAAAGATCACAAATGTTGGCTTTCTGTGAGCGTCTGTCCGGGCGATCGTCTACACTGCCGCCGTTCCGAATAACCGAAACGCCGAATCCCGCATGCCAGGAGGCGCCGCGGGAGCGGGGGAACCACGTTTTCGGGGCTAACCCGCCCACCTGAGGCGGGGGCGCAGGCTCCTTTCGCGCCAGCCCGACAGCTAACCCCGTAGGCCGACAAAGGAGATCGGTTTGCCTACGAACAACGCAAAGCTCAGGGCGGGGTTGCTTACGACAGCGGCGCTGCTCGTCCTCATGCTCGTACCTGCAAGCGCATCGGCCAGCTGCCGGGGCGGCGGGCTTGCACCTGCCGCGATCGACATCTGCACGCCGACGCCGAAGGCCCGGCTGCTGTCGGACGGGGTCCTGATCCCACCGAGCAGCGCTCCCGCCCGGGTCAAGGCGGTCATCGCCGCCGCCAACCGGATCAACACCAAGCCCTATATCTGGGGCGGCGGCCACGCCCGCTGGTGGGACAACGGCTACGACTGCTCAGGCTCGGTCAGCTTCGCGCTGCACGGCGGCGACTTCCTCGGAAGCCCGCTGCCCTCGGGCCCGATGATGCACTGGGGCCGTTCCGGCTCGGGCCGCTGGATCACCGTCTACGCGAACCCCGGCCACGCCTACGCGGTGATAGCCGGCTATCGCTGGGACACCGCCGGCGACTCGCAGGGAACCGGCCCGCGCTGGCATCCCGAACTGCTCAGCAACGCCAGCTACGTCGCCCGCCACCCCGCTGGCTTTTAGCCTTTAGGCCTGACCCCTACAGCGGGATGTTGCCGTGCTTGCGCTTCGGCTGGTCGACCCGCTTGGAGCGGAGCATGTGGAGCGCCTTGATGAGCTTGGGGCGGGTCTGGCGAGGCTCGATCACGTCATCGATGTAGCCGCGCTCGGCTGCCGAATAGGGATTGGCGAAGTGGGCTTTGTAGTCGCCGATCAGCTTCTGCCGGCGCTCCTCCGGAGTCGGCGAGGAGGAGATGTCCTTGCGGTAGATGATGTTGACCGCCCCCTCGGGGCCCATCACGGCGATCTCGGCGGTGGGCCAGGCGACGTTGTAGTCGGCGAGCATGTGCTTCGAGTTCATCACGTCGTAGGCCCCGCCGTAGGCCTTGCGGGTGACGACGGTGAGCTTCGGCACGGTCGCCTCGGTGAAGGCGTAGAGCAGCTTGGCTCCGTGACGGATGATCCCGTTCCACTCCTGGTCGGTGCCGGGCAGGAACCCCGGCACGTCGGTGAAGGTGAGCAGCGGGATGTTGAAGGCATCGCAGGTGCGAACGAAGCGGGCGGCCTTCTCGGAAGCCTCGATGTCGAGCACGCCCGCGAGGAAGGCGGGCTGGTTGCCCACCACACCGACCGGGTAGCCGTCGAGCCTCGAGAAACCGCAGACGATGTTCCGGGCGAAGTGTTCGTGAACCTCGAAGAAGTCGCCGTCGTCGACGATGCGGGAGATCACCTCGCGCATGTCGTAGGGCTTGGAGGGGTCGTCGGGCACGAGGGTGTCGAGCTCGGCGTCTTCACGCTCGGCGTCATCCTCGGCCACAACGCGCGGGGGCGCCTCCAGGTTGTTGGAGGGCAGGAAGCCGAGCAGGTAGCGCACGTCCTCGAGGCAGCTCTCCTCGTCGTCGGCCGCAAAGTGGGCGACGCCCGACTTTGTGTTGTGGCTCATCGCCCCACCCAGCTCCTCGAACTCAACCTCCTCGCCGGTGACCGTCTTGATCACTTCGGGCCCGGTGATGAACATGTGGGAGGTCTCCTTGACCATGAAGATGAAGTCCGTCATCGCCGGTGAGTAGACGGCGCCGCCGGCGCAGGGCCCCATGATCAGGCTGATCTGGGGGATCACGCCGGAGCACTTGACGTTGCGGACGAAGACGTCGCCGTAGGCGCCGAGCGAAACCACGCCCTCCTGGATGCGGGCGCCACCGGAGTCGTTGATCCCGACCACCGGCGCCCCCACCTGGGCGGCGAGGTCCATCACCTTGCACATCTTCTCCGCCATGACCTCGCCGAGGCTGCCGCCGAACACCGTGAAGTCCTGGGAGAAGACGAAGACGGTGCGCCCTTCGATCGTGCCGTGGCCGGTGACGACCGCGTCGCCCCAGGGGCGGCGCTTCTGCATCTCGAAGTCGTAGGTGCGGTGGCGAACGAAGGTGTCGAGCTCCTCGAAGGAGCCCGGGTCGAGCAGCTTCTCGATCCGCTCTCGGGCGGTCAGCTTCCCCTTCGCGTGCTGCTTGGAGACGGCCTCCTCGGAGGCGGAGTGGATCGCCGCCTCGCGCAGCTCGCGCAGGTAGGCGAGCTTCTCCTCGTGGGTGACGGGGTTGCGTTCACGCATGCTTCGCTCGCTTCGCGCTCATGGCGCGCGATTCTATGGAGCCGGGTCAGAACCCGTCTCGAAACCCCCCGCTCAGGTGCTGCCGAACGGCTGCTTCTGCGGTTGCGCGAGCTGGTCGAGAACCCGCTCCAGGTCGCCTTCGCTCAGTCCCGAGTCGTCGGCGGCCCGGATCTGGACGCGCGTGCCGAGGCCCCTCTCGACCATCGATACCTCGAGCCCGTCCAGCTCGTCGATCAGCCCGGCCAACTCGGGCTCTGACTTCATCAGGGTCCGTGAAACCTCGATCATTTGGGTCGGGTTCGTCCGCGGCTGGCCGGTTCCTGCCTATGGCTGGGGACGTGCCGGAGGTTGACAACCATCTGGGTAGTCAAACCTCAGGCACGTCTGCAGGAAGGGCTAGAAGAAAGCGCCGCCGCGGTATTCGCCGAAGACGTCGCGCATGGCGCCGCAGACCTCGCCGATCGAGGCATTGGCCGCCAGCGCAGCACGAATCGGGTGCAGCAAATTGCCCTCGCCGCGGGCGACATCGCGCAGGGCCTCGAGCTTCTCCGCGACCACTGCCTGGTCCCGAGACTCCTTGAAGGACTTCAGGCGCGCCAGCTGGCGCTGCTCGGCCTCGGGGTCGACCCTGAGGATGTCGACGTCGTCCACCTGGTCGGTGACGTAGCGGTTGACGCCGACGACGATGTCCTGGCCGCTCTTGTAGCGCTCGTGGTAGGAGAGGGCCGATTCCTCGATCTCTTTCTGCATGAACTCCAGTGCCTCGACCGAGCCGCCCAGCTCCTCGACCTTGCCCATCAGCTCACCGGCGCGCTGCTCGATCTCGTCGGTGAGCGACTCGACGAAGTAGGAGCCGGCAAAGGGGTCGACCGTGTCGGCGGCGCCCGACTCGTGGGCGAGCACCTGCTGCGTGCGCAGCGCGATCCGGGCTGAGCGCTCGGTCGGCAGCGCAAGCGCCTCGTCGAAGCCGTTGGTGTGGAGGCTCTGGGTGCCGCCGCAGACAGCGGCGAAGCCCTGCAGGGCGACGCGGACGATGTTCACCTCCGGCTGCTGGGCCTGCAGCGTCACGCCGCCGGTCTGGGTGTGGAAACGGATCTTCATCGAGTTGGGATCCTCGGCGCCAAACCGCTCCCTGACGATCCTGGCCCACATTCGTCGCACTGCACGGAACTTCGCGATCTCCTGGAAGACGTTGTTGTGCCCGTTGAAGAAGAAGGCGAGACGAGGGGCGAACTCGTCGATCTTCAAGCCCCGGTCAAGCGCCGCCTCGACGTAGGCAATCGCGTTGGAGAGGGTGAACGCAACCTCCTGAACCGCCGAACAGCCCTTCTCTCGGATGTGGTAGCCGGAGATCGAGATCGTGTTCCATCTCGGCACTCGCTCGCGGCAGTATTCGAAGATGTCGGTGGTGAAGCGCATCGTCGGCTCGGGCGGGTAGATGTAGTTGCCGCGGGCGATGTACTCCTTCAGCACGTCGTTCTGGACGGTGCCGCGCAGCTTCTCGGAGGACACCCCCTGCTCCTCTCCAACCAGCTCGTAGAGGAGCAGCAGGATCGCCGCGGGGGCGTTGATCGTCATCGAGGTCGAGACGCTGTCGAGCGGGATCTGCTCGAAGCAGATCCGCATGTCCTCGATCGTGTCGATGGGCACACCGGTGCGGCCGACCTCGCCGCGGCAGAGCGGATCGTCGGAGTCGCGGCCGAGCTGGGTCGGCAGGTCGAAGGCCATCGAAAGACCGGTCGAGCCGTGCTCGATCAGGTAGCGGTAGCGCTCGTTGGTGTCCTCGGGCGAGGCGAAGCCGGCGTACTGGCGCATCGTCCAGAGCCGGTCCCGGTACATCCCCTCGTGGATGCCGCGGGTGAAGGGCGGTGAGCCGGGCCGTCCGAGGCGCTCTTCCAGCCCCGGCGCGACATCGTCCTCCGTATAGAGGCGCTTGATCTCGATCCCCGAGTCGGTGAAGACGCGCTCGTCGTCAGGACCGACGACCGGGGCAATCGTCCGCGCGAGCTCTTCAGCAGCCGGCTTATCCGTTCCGCTCGCCATCAGCTAAGAGGATATTGAGGGGCGCGGTCTCGGCTCGGGCTCGCGCCGCTCGCGGCCGTCAGTCCGAGGCGCCGACGAGGCGCTCGACGCCGGCCTGCTCGATGGTGCGGCGCAGGCCCGTGCGCAGGTCGACCTGCGGCTCCCAGCCGAGCAGGTCGCGGGCGCGGGTGATGTCGGGGCGCCGCTGCTGGGGGTCGTCGACGGGCAGCTGCTCGAAGACGATCTCCGACCGCGACTCGGTCACCTCGATCACCGTCTTGGCCAGCTCCAGCAATGTGAACTCGTCCGGGTTGCCGATGTTGACCGGCGAATGCGCGTCGGACTCGGCGAGCGCCACGATCCCGCGAATCAGGTCGTCGACGTAGCAGAAGCTGCGCGTCTGGCCGCCGTCGCCGAACACGGTCAGCGGCTGGTCCTGAAGGGCCTGGCGCAGGAAGGTGGGAATCGCGCGCCCGTCGTTTGGCCTCATTCTGGGGCCGAACGTGTTGAAGATTCGAACGATGCTCGTATCGACGCCCTGCTGCCGCCGGTAGGCCATCGTCAGGGCCTCGGCGTAGCGCTTCGCCTCGTCGTAGACGCCCCGTGGACCAATCGGGTTGACGTGCCCCCAGTAGTCCTCCGTCTGGGGATGGACCTCGGGGTCTCCGTAGACCTCGCTGGTGGAGGCGATCAGAAAGCGGGCGCGCTTGAACTTGGCGACGCCGAGCATGTGGTGCGTGCCGTGCGAACCGACCTTGAGCGTGTGCAGCGGCAGGCGCATGTAGTCGATCGGGCTGGCCGGAGAGGCGAGGTGGTAGACGAAATCGACCGGCTCGGGGATGTCGACCTTCTCGGTGATGTCGACGTTGCGGAAGTCGAAGGCGGGGTCGCGGATGTGCTCGATGTTCCGCAGCGAGCCCGTCTCCAGGTTGTCGATGCAGATCACATGCTTGCCCTGCTTAAGCAGGTGCTCGCAGAGGTGAGAGCCGAGGAAGCCCGCTCCGCCGGTGACCACGCAGGTGCTCATTGAGATCGATGCTACACGGGCCAGCCGGGCTGGCGTTTCCCAGGCAGTTACTGCAATTTCCGCACTTTTCGCCCGGCCACCCGTCCAGCCGGGGGAAGAAACGCGTGCCGTGCCGGCCTTGCGTTGACATGTTTGGACGGTAGAGCTGAACCGATCGGTGGATTTTGGGAGGTGGCAGCGGAGGCGTGGGCCTGACAGGCGACGACTCGACGGGACGGAAGCGGTGCGGCTGAGCCAGGCGCGCCAAAGAGGGGACGAGGCGGCGCGCAAGCGGGCTGCCGTGGAGATGATCGCGCGGCACGGACAGTCCCTGAGGCAAACGGCGCGGCGCTACTCCCTGTGCGCGGACGATGCCGAGGACGCCTACCAGCGGGCGCTGGAGATCGCGCTCACCAAAGCGCCGACCGAGCAGCCGCACGAACTGATCCGCTGGACCCACACCGTCACGAAGCACGAGGCGCTGGCGATCCGGCGCAACCGGGAACGGCTGCTGGGGGCCGCGCCGTCAGCGGTCTCCGAGGAGGAGCAGGGCGGGGACTGGGTGGCGCTGATCCCGGCCCTGGACGACGGCCCGGACCTGCGGGTGGAGCGACGGGAGAAGATCGCCCGCAGTCGCGAGGCGCTGCAGGCGCTGAAGCCGGCCGAGCTGCGAGCGCTGACGCTCCTTGCCGAGGGCTACTCCTATGCCGAGATCAGTGAGATCACCGGCTTTACCCGGACAAAGGTCTGATTGAAATTGTTTTCCGCTTGCCCAAGCGGTTTCTTGGCGAGCACAGGTCGCAATTTCTCGTCGTATCCCTCTATGGCGTGCTCGTTGATGACCGGCTCGATCCAGTAGCCCTCCCCGACCAGCTCCAGGTTCGCGCGTTCGGAGGGGACGCCCCGATGCAGGACGAAGTGATCGAAGATGCCCATCAGCGCGGCGCGCACGGCATCGACCCCGGCGGCGTCGGTGACCTTGCCGGCGAGGGCGGCCCGGATGCGGGCCAACTGCTCGACCAGATCGGACTCCACGCCCGCGAGGTTGGGCCCGGCTTCGACCTCGGCGAGCTGGTTGGCAAGCCGTTCGCACTCGCTGTCGGCGGCCTGGGCGGCCGGCTCGAGCTCGTCGCGCAGCTCGCGCCATTCGGGCGCCAGCAATTCACCGGCCAGGTAGTCGCCTTTGACGCGCTCCAAGCGCTCGGTGGCAGTGGCGGCCTGCTGTTGGGCGCTGCCAAGCAGGCCGCCGACCTCGGCGATCTTGTGCTCGACCGCGGCGCCCATCTGAGCGCGCGTCTGCTCAACGTCGAAGGCCACGCGGCGAAAGAACTCATAGACGCCGGTGTCGATCGGCTCGCGCGAGACGCTCGTCAGCTCGCAGTTGGCCGGGTCGGTGTAGTGGACGTTGCAGCGGTAGGTCTCCCGCAGCGTGCCGTCCTTGTTGCGCTCGGTGCGCGGCGACATGCTGCCGCCGCATTGGCCGTGGCGCAGGAAGCCCTTGCGAAACAGGTGCTGGCCGACCGGCCCCCGGCCGCGGCGATGGGTCTGGGCCCTCGCCTTGCGTAGTCGCAGCGCCTCCTCGTAGCGCTCGCGAGAGATGATCGCCTCATGCTGGCCTTCGATCAGCTCCTCGCCGTCGCGCACCAGCCCCGCATACAGCGGGTTCTCCAGCACCGAGACGACGCTCGCCGTGCTCCATTTGGTGCCCCGGTGGCTGGGGATGGCGTCGGCGTTCAGCCCCTTGACGATCTTGAGGATCGCGCGGCCGGCCAGGTACTCGGCGTTGATGCGATCGACGATGGGCGCCCTATCAGGGTCGGGGATCGTTTCGCGTTCGTCATTCTCGTTGCGCCGCCAAGTGAGGGCGTAGGAGTTGCCGCCGGTGCGCTTGCCTTTGGAGCGCCGCCGCGCCAGGCCTTCTTTGACGGCGCCGCCCTTGCGGCGGCTGTCCTCGTGGTTGCGGTCGCCCATCTGCGCTGCTGAGGAAACGCTCTCGAAGGTGCGGTCGTCTTCGACCGAGCGCAGGGTGAAGCCCTTGTGCATGGCTTCGAGCAGGATCTCGACCAGGTGGCGGTTGTTTTCGCCGTCGCCGCGGGCGAGGCGGTCGGAGTGCCAGACGATCAGCGCCGCGCCGATCCGGGCGGCGTGCTCGAGCGCGGCAGCGAGCTCGGGGCCGCGGTCGCCGTGGTAGGCGGAGACGTTTTCCTCGCTGTACTCGGCGGCGAACTCATAGTCCTCGGCCTCGGCCATTTCGCGGCACTTCTTCAGCTGGTCGGGAATCGAGCCGCGTTCGTCGGGCGAGGACTTCGCGGCGTAGATGATCGCCGGCCCTTTGCAACCTTTGCCTTGCATCAGGACACACCCCCGCCTGGCGTTTTTGCGCGGCCGCGGTCGCCGTTTTCCTCGCTGTACTCCTCGACGACTTCATAGCCTTCGGCCTCGGCCAGCTTGTGGCACTTCTTCAGCTGGTCGGGGATCGAGCCGCGCTCATCGGGTGAGGACTTCGCGGCGTAGATGATCGCCTTGCGGCTACCGTTGTCTTGCATCAGGACTTGACCTCCTGTTGCCGTGCCGGGGGCGTTCAGCGCCGCCCGGCGTTTTTGCTTTTGTCATGCCCCATTCTACTGGCCGCGGCGGCGTGTACGGCGGTTAGGACCGCGGCCGTGTTGGAGAGAGAGCCCAACTTGCGGAGCTTGGCGAGATCGTGGCAGAGCTGGTGGTACTCCTCCGGCGTCGGGGTGATCTCGATCAGCGGGTTGGCGGCGTGGGCCATGCGAGCAGCGTTGACGGCGGATGCTGCCAGCGGTTCGATGCGTCGGTCGGTGCGCATACCCCCAGGACGTGCGAAAGCGCCCAAGGGACCCCCCAAATTGCGGCATCCCGCGCCCGGCGGTCTGCGTCGCAGTGAGGGGCGCACCCTAAGCGGCACCGGTGGCCCCTGGCTGGTCGGAATCGTGCTGAGCGTCCTCATCGTTCCTCCTTGCGTGTTGGGCTTTGTCGCGAGACCTCGCATCACTCACCTCCGTTTGCCTGTTGTTCTGCCTGCTGGCGCCGCCTGGCCTCGACCGCCGTCTCGCGGTCAAAGCGCCAGGGCGCCTTCGGCCCGTCGCCGATCCGCCAGCCGCCGAGCAGGTGCCCGTGGCGGTAGACCCAGGGCCTCTCGACCCGCAGCTCGTGGGCGAGCTCGCCGGCGGTCATCTGTTCCGGCGCTGGCTCGGGACCACGGTCCTGCAGAAGCGCCACGACCCGAGCTGCGACCTGCTCCACGGCCTGCGGCGTCAGGTCCACCGCGAGGCGGCGCGGCGCCGCTCCCAGACCGCGCCCTCGAGCCGAGCAGCGCTCCCTTGCTCTCCTGGTTGGATTCATTGTTAGTGAACGCATCTCGGGCTCCTTTCAAGGTTGTTTGGGTTGTCGGCCTGGCCGACGTAATTGCCGCTTTCAACGCAGGGGCACGTCCCCGTCACAGGGAGGCGCGACAGCGCCGGCCCGCAGGGCCGCCCCGCAGGGGCGACCTTGACGGGGACGTGCCCCGGAGTTAGCTGTCCTCGCGATCGAGCGCGTCGATGCGGTGCTCGGTCCAGGGATGCGTGGACGTACCGAAGCCCTTCCAGGGCGTCGGCGCGTCGGCGCCACCCTCGAGGAAGTCGGCCAGCCCCGGCCCCTGGCCGAGGCGGGCGGCGTAGGCATCGGCAAATCCCTCGCGACGGCGCCAATACATGGCCCACGGGACGCTCATCACGCTGAGCGCTGCGCGACCACTGAGCAACCAGCCGAGGATCGGGAAGATCGGCACGACCGGATCGCGCGGCGGGATGATCAGCCGGTTGACCGCGGCGCTGACCCTCGCGTCGGAGGAGTTCCAGGTGCCCCAACTCGTGAGCGATGGTTGCTTGCGGAGTCGAGGAGTCGAGCAGAGCGCGCGTCACGGCGATCGCGTTCGCGTAGGCAGCGGCGTTCGTTTCCTCGGAGTCGACGACGATCCAGCGGCCGGGCGCCCGCAGGCCGGGATCGGCCTCGCGCAGCTGCGCCAGCGCCGCGTCGAGAACCGCCTGCTCGCGCTCGGAGGGCCTGCGTCCGCCAAGCGCCTGCTGCCAGATCCAGCTGCCGAGCGGAAGGACCAGCGTCGCCAACGAGACCACCAGCGGGCCGAAGCCGACGATTAGCGCCAGCATCTTGACCGGTAGCCGCAGATCCCAGAACCAGATCGTGAAGAGCTGGAGGATCAAGAGGACGAGGGCCACTGCCAGGGACCTCAACCATCCGCACAGAAACGCGAGGCCGAAGGTTACCGCGTAGAGCGCCGGCCAGCGCCAGCCGAGATCCCTGACCCTGATCAGGTGCTGCCACGGTTTTGTCCGCATCGGGCCGCCTCCTCTGCGTCTGAGTCATCATGACCTTACTCCCCGACCGCCGACCACTTGCCGTTCTCGTAGCGATAGATGCCGTCCTGACCGCCGCGGCTCAGATGCTTGGCGACCGTCGTCGGTCTGACCCCCATGCCGTCGGCCACCTCGGCGGTGGTGGATCCCGGGTTGCGACGCAGGTAGTCGGTGACCTCCTCCCGCGAGATGCGGGGTGGACGGGGGCTTGCCACCACCGCCTCGCCAGCGAGGGCGGCGCGGGCTGCGAGCAGGCGATTGCGTCTCTCATCCAGCCGCCCGCGCTCCGTTTCGATCTCGGCGATTTCGCTGTCGATGAGGCCTCTTGCCCCCAGCCCTTTCCTCTTACGTGGCACCCGTGCCTCCTCTGTCGATCGTCGTGACATTGGCGTGATGTCCGTGACTATGATACAAAGTCATGGAAATGTCAAGAGCGATGTCACAAAGGTCATGGGGACCGTCCCATCAGCACATGGAAGCGCCGGTGCGACAGACGTCCCCGATCGCGCGGGGGCTGGTGCTCCTCGCGGCACTCCTCCTGGTCCGCGGCGTGGTCGCCCCACAGGTCGCCGTTGGCCTCTGGCTCGTCCTCGCACCGTCGGTCGGCGGGCTCATCTGGCTCGCTCTCGTCGTGCTGGCGGGAGGTGGCGGGCCCCCTCTGCGCCTTCGTCGCTTGCCGGGGAGCGCTACTGCCGACCGGCCCTTGCCCGCCGCCGCGTCGACGCCGGGCGAGGCGATGCGTGCCGAGATCGCGCGCCTCGGCGGCGGCGCCTACCTCGGCACCGCCGGTGGCCACTGGGTGACGGCCGACCCCGAGAGCGCGGTGATGGTGCTGGGCCCGCCGCGGAGCGCCAAGACCACCGCCGTGATGATCCCGGCGGTGATGTCCGCGGGCGGGGCGGTGGTCTCGACGTCCACCAAACCGGATGTGTTGCGGGCGACGGTCGCGGTGCGCTCAGAGATCGGTCAGGTATGGCTCTTCGACCCCGCCGGCTCACATGTGGGAGAGCCGGCTGAGGGGGTGCGCCGGCTCAGGTGGTCGCCGGTCACTGCCGCCGCGAGCTGGGACGGGGCGCAGGTGACGGCGCGGGCGATGACGCGCGCGGCGCGCGCCGGTGCCGGCACCACGGACGAGACGCACTGGTCCGAGCGCGCCGGGGCGCTGCTCGCACCGCTGCTGCACGCCGCGCACCTGGCCGAGCGCCCGATCGAGGAGGTACTGCGTTGGGTCCTCCGCCATGACCCGGAGTCGGCACGGAAGATCCTGCTGGGCGCCGACGCGGCGCTCGCCGCCGACGTCCTCGCCGGCATCGAGGCGACCGACGGGCGGGAGAGGAGCTCGATCTTCTCGGCGGCGGCAGGCGTGCTCGCCGCCTACGGCTCCGACGCCGTACGTGAGAGCGCCGCCGAGCCGAACTTCGACCCCGTCCGCTTTGCCACCTCCACAGACACCGTCTACATCACCGCGCCCGAGCAACTGCAGGCGCTCTGCGCGCCCCTCGTCGTCGGCCTCCTCGAGCAGATCCGTCACGCGGTGTACGCGGGTTGCGCGGGTGGGGAGAAGGAGGGCCCGCAGATGTTGTGGGCGCTCGATGAGGCGGCGAACATCGCGCCTATCCATGACGTGCCCTCGCTCCTCTCCCAGGCGGGCGGCCAGGGCCTGCAGGTGATGATCGGCTTGCAGGACATGAGCCAGGCTCGCAGTCGCTGGGGGGCGGAGGTGGCCGACGGTTTCCTGACTCTCTTCCAGACCAAAGTCTTGCTCGGCGGGATCGCTGACGATCGCACCCTGGAGGCGGTCTCGGCGATGCTCGGCGAATACGACCGCAGGGTCGTCTCGCGCACCTTGGGCAGGAGTGAGACCGACGAGTGGCTGCACCGCGCTCCCGACCAATACAGCGACTCGGTCGCCTACCAGACCGAGCGACAGAGGGTCCTGGGTCCGGGCGACATCGCGGCGCTACCGCAGGGCCAGGGACTCCTGCTCCGCGGGGCGCGATGGGAGCTTGTCGGTCTGCGACGCTGGTTCGAGACGCAACCCTGGAAGGAGGCCGGCTCCGGATCGCCGCACCCCGAGGGCCTGATTCACCAAGCGAGCGACGGGACGCTCGTGAGGAGCCGGGCGGAGCTGGTGGTGCTGGAGACGCTGCTCGGGATGGGGTTCGAGGTGCGCTACGAGGAGCGCCTGTTTGCGCCGCGCAATGCCGCCGACCATCGGCTGCCGGACTTCACGGTGATCTACGACGAGGTCACCTTCTATTGGGAGCATCTGGGGATGCTCGATCGCCCGGACTATGCGCGCAGTTGGCGACGCAAGCGCGAATGGTATGAACGCAACGGGTTCGTCGCTTGGCTCATAACTTCGGCGGACGATGCAGACGGCGGGCTGAGCGTGCCCGAGGTCAAGGCACGTGCGGAGCGGCGGATCCTGCGCGGGGAACCTCGGTTGGGGGAGCCGGGGTTCGGTTCGTCGGCGGGGTAGGTACGCACGGGGAGAGGTCAGCGATGTCGGTCCGTTAGGTGCTGATCTGTGGAGTGTCGCTATCACGCGAGAGCAGTAGCTACGTCGACGAGAGCGACATTCCGATGGATCGCCTGGGGGATACTGGACGGCCGAAGGTTTGGGTGGCGACGTCGTCAGTCGCCGAAGCGACGCTCTACGGTAATGTATGCACGAAGCCCAATAGGGCGACTACACGAGAAAGGTGACTCGATGGCGAAGGCAGCAGCTGGCGCCGGCAGCGCGGATAGCTCAGTCGCGGACCAGCTCCGCGAGCTTGGTGTGAGGGGTGTCCTCGTGCAGATGGCCGAGCGCGGCCAGCTCCTCGCCCTGAAGTGCGAGATGCCGCAGTGCTACCACCACAAGGGGCGCGGCGCGTTCGATCCGGTCACGACGCCACGCACCAAGTGGGCCCCTCGCCCGACCACTACCCGATCCTTAAGTCGGCCGGCGGGCACCTCCGCCCCAGAACGTTCGACTGGCCCACATCTATTGCAACAAGCGGGACTATGGATGGCGGAAGCAGATCCGGACGCTGCTCGCGAAAGGCAAGTCCCTCGCCGAGATCGCCGAGGTCCTGAACAGGAAGGGTGTCCCCCCGGCCCACGGTACGAACCGATGGACGGCCGCGATGGTGCGCAAGGCCTACGTGTCCTAGGCCAGCCGTAGAAACACTGCTGCTTTGCGCGAGCAGCAGCTTCGCTCACGTGAAGGCGGGATCTACTGGACCGATAGCTTTACGCAGTGGCTCCAGATCCGGTTCATGATCCACCGGTTATTTGGCGGACGAAGCTGCGATCGCTGAAGCACGGCGTGGTCCATGCGGATCAGGTCGCCTACTGCGTCGACGGCGGACGAGTTGGGATCGGCTGGGGTATCGAGGGGCTGCGAAGCGGTGCGTCGTTGACCAAGGTGGTTGCCGCGATCCGGGCCAAAGATGAACAGGGCTGGGGCGCGACGGCCGCCGCCACGGTGCGACGCTTCGGTGAGGACGCGGCTATAGGCGATTTCGTCTGGACCCGCGATCTCGAGGGTCGCTTCCGCCTCGCCAAAATCGCGAGCGACTATCGCTATGAGAACGCGGCCACCGCCAAGACGATGGATACGCATCAAGTCCGCGACGCAAAGTGGGCCCGACGCCCGCTTGGCGATCTGGAGGTTCCTGGGGCCGTAGTCCGTGGCTTCTCTGGAGTGTCGACCAGCTTCAGCCGAATATGGGACCCGGGCGCGCGCATCTACACCGCCTGGATCTGGAAGAAGCTTCACGGCCGTCGGCCCGCGCCGTTGGACCTCTCGCCAGCAGAAGTGCTGCAGGACCTTGATCCCTACGACCTTGAGGATCTGATCTACATGTGGATGCAGGTCTCGAAGGGATATCTGGCACTGCCGAAGGCGCGGCGCACCGACACCCCCGCCTACGAGTGGACGATGATTCATAAGCGGACTCACGCTCCGGCAATTCTCCAGGTGAAGTCTGGTGATCGCGACGTCGACCTCGACGCCTTGGCCGCCGCCGCGCCGAGTAAGGAGACGACACTCTTGGCGTACTCCGCAGCTGGGCTCTACACCGGGTCTCCCTCGCACGGCGTGATCCCCATCAAGACAAGTCAGCTCCTCGCCTTCGTTGCCAAGCACCGCGCTTTGCTGCCGCCTCGCGTGCGGACCTGGTTTGAGCTGGCGCAACCGGCACGCGATTAGCGGAGACATGAGTCTCAGCGCGCACCTGTCATCGAAGAGCAGTTCGGTCCCAGGGTCACCTGCCAGCTTGACGACCGTTCGTGGAGATTTCCTTGGTCAGAAAATGTGCGACCTTGTGGCCTTGCGACACAAGTTCGAGCGGGTTGTAGGTAAGGCTGAGAAGAGGGAAATGGGGTGGCGCAGCCTGGCCCTGATCTGGCTCCTGCTTCGCGCGAAGAGCGACGTCTGCGCATGTCGGTCGCTCGTCAGACCGTGTTGAGCTCAAATGGAACGGGTCGAAGTCCTCGGCGGCTGCTTCGATGCCTACGGAGATCTCCTCCACCTCGGCCTGGCTGAGGCGGGTGGGCTGATTCTGCAGCCATGCGCACAATCGGGAGCCATCGATGAAGACGCACCTGTCGTCTTCGACCAAGCCTTCCGGGAACTCCGACCAGAAGACCACCACGGCTTGCGCCCAGACCCGGTGCCCGGTCCGCCGCTCGATTTCGCCCTTGAGACGAGCGGCACTGGCAAGGGCGCGCGGCCGAACCCGGTCGAAGACCGCAGTTTGCTCGGGGTCATGACGTCGAGCTAGGCGCAGCACGCCGCCCTGAACACTGACGACGCCCTGCAGGTTTTTGCTCTCAAGGAGGTAGACCCCGCTTGGGCCAACGGCGACGTGGTCATAGTTGCCACCGCCATTTTGGACGTCGTGAACGACATGCCCACCCGCCGCGCTCCAGCGGCCTCAGGGCCTTCTCGGCCTTTCGCTCACCTTCGGCGCCTTCGCGCCAGCTCTCAACGTAGCGAGGGGGACTTTCTCGGAACGTGATCCACAGAGCCACGAAACCGCCCGCAACCATTCCGGCGCTCCAGGCGACGACATCCCGGGTCGAGGATGCCGACCACGATCCCGGCCACGATGAACGGACCGACACAGCACCGCGAAGAGCCGGCGGTTCCGCACCTGCCAGCTGCGCAGGCCCCGCCGGTAGCGCCGCTCGGCGTAGGCGCCAGCTCGGGGTCTCCTCTTGAACATGGGGGCTCTATCGGCCACAGGCCATCGGGGCCTGAGGTAGGCAACATGAACACCGACCTCCGAACGGCCGCCGAGTGTCGCGGTCCCTCCCGCTTCGCGCGAGGAGCGGGAGCGTTGGGAGGCTATTCAATCCCCCATACCTTGCTCGTGATCGCGGCTGTGGCGTAGCTCTCGCTCGATCTCCGCTCGGCGCTCGGCCTCGCAGGCCTCGCGTTCCCTGGCGATGCTCGCCTCCTGCGCTCGGGTGTCGCGCATCCGCTCGCCGAGTCGCTCGATCGCGCCGACAGCCATCCCCTGCTCGCCGAGGTCCTCTCGCGACACGTGGATGTCGGTGCGCTCGCGGGCGCGGGAGAGGGCGACGTAGGCGCCCTCGCGATCGGTCTGCCAACCCCGAGCATCACCTGGGAGCGCTCGACGGTCGAGCCCTGGGCCTTATAGAGGTGTTGGGCGTAGGCGAGACCGACGTCGGGGAACTCGCCGGTGTCGACGCTCACCTCGCGTGGCTCGCGCTCATGGGTCTCAATCGTCACCCGGTCGGCGTGGCGGGCGGTGTCGATCACGATGCCGCGGCTGCCGTTCTCGACGCGCCGGCCCGGCAGCGGCAGCTGGGCCGAGAAGATCACCTCGTCGCCGGCCCGCAGGCCGTAGGGGCGGCCGGGCAGCTCCACCGCGCGCGAGCCCAGCTCCCCCGCCCGCTCGCGACGCTCCTGGGCCATCGCGTTGATCTGATCGCGCTCTGCGTTCGAGGCGTCGGTGATCATCACCGTGCCGCCGGTGCCCTCGTGCCTGCAGCGGTCCCACTCTTCAACCATCGCCTCCGCCGCCTCGGCGCGGGTGTCGTGGATGTGGAGGCGATCGTGGGCGCGGTAGGCCGCGAGCGCCGGACCCGGCTGGCCTTCGCGTACCTGCTCCCACGCCTTCCGCTCCCATTCGTGGTTGGCGCGGTGCACCTCGGTCAGTTCGGCGCTGGGGACCCGCTCGCGGAGCTGCTCGAACATGCCGCCGGCGCCGATCGGGCCCAGCTGTGCGGAGTCGCCGGCGAGGACGAGGCGTGGCGCCGGCGCGGTCGGTCGCCTCCATCAACCGGGAGAGGCGTTCGGTGTCGGCCATCCCGGCCTCGTCCATGGTCACGACGCTTCGCGAGCTCAGATGGATGCGGTCGCTCTCGACGCCGTTGATCAGGGCATCGGTGGTGTAGGAGCGGTCGAGGCCGGCGTCCTCGCGGAGGCGCTGCGCGGTGGCGCCGGCGATCGCGGTGCCGATCACCTCTCTGTCTTCGAGCTGCCAGGCCCTGGCGGCGGCCGAGAGGACGACGCCCTTGCCGGTACCCGCGCGACCGACGAGCACGGAGACCCCCCCGGGACCGGTGATCACGTCCAATGCCTCGCGTTGCTCGACCGAAAGCGGGCCGTGGATCTCCTTGATGATCTCGCGGCGGGCCTGCTTGAGAAAACGCTCCGCGACCGGGGTGGGGTTCCGGTCGAGGGAGCGGTCGGCGATCTGCAGCGTCGCCTGCTCCATCTCGCGCAGGCGGCGCGTCGTCCACATCCCGTCCTCGAGGCGGATGAGATGGCCGTTGCGCGCCAGCTCGTCGACCAGCTGGTCGGCCTCTCTTCTGGACGGCAAACGCCGGCGGCGAGCTCGTAGGCCTTGGCCGGCGGAGCTTCGCGCTCGTCGACCATCGCGCGCTCGCGGGTCACCTCTTCGAGCAGCTCGGCGCGAAGGTCGACGCGCTCCTGGTTGGAGATCGAGCGCTCCTCGAACAGCTGCTCGGCGCGCTCGGCGCTCAGCCCGTGCTCCTCGCCGACGGCGCGCCAGGCCTCGTTGACGTCAAGGCGGTCGGCGGCGCTCTTGGAGCCGCGGGTGGCGACCGTCAACGAGCCCAGCTCTTCGGCCCTTGGCTCGCGCCCGTAGCGTTGGCGGAAGATGCGGGCGGCGCGGTCGACGTCTTCGGAGCGAGAGGACCAACCGCTCGCCAGTCCCTCCGGCACGCCTCGAATCTCGAAGTAGCGCCCGCCGCGGCCGGTGCGGCGTTCGATCGGCAGACCCAGTTGGGAGAGCTCGGCTGCGAGGTCGGCCCGAAACCAGCCGCCGCCCTCGCGGGCGTAGCGGTAGAGCTGGCGCGATTCGATCGCGGCGAGGCGGCCGTCGATCCGCTCGGCGGCGAACAGGACGAGGTGGGAATGCACCTGAGGGTCGGGGACCGGCGCGGCCTCCTGGTCTTGAGCGAGGCGGCTGGTGGTGTGGACGAACTCGGCAGCGAGGAGGCTGTTGGCTCGCTCGAAGCGCACGACGCCGCCGCTGCGTCGCCGCACCAGGGCGACCTCGCGCTCGATGCGCGCCAGCGTGCTCGCCACAGCGCCGGTGATGGGCGGCCTCGATCTGGGCGCGGCGGTAGGGGCCGGAGACAGCCCACAGCGCCGAGACGCTCTTCGGGGGCGCGAACATCAGCTCGACGCCGGCGACCCTGGTGCCGTTGGAGCCGGCGGGCCGCAACGGCTCGCCGCTCAGCGGCGAGAAGCCCTGCATCACCGCGCGCAAGTCGCTGCGCTGCACCGGCTCCTCGGGATCGAGGCCGAGCGAATTCAGCAGGCCCGGCGAGCCATGCCAACGACTGGGCACCGGTTGGTCGTCCTCGCCGTCGCGGGTGTAGTAGTCGCCGCGGGTGGCCGTGGAGGTCAGGTACTTCGCATACCTCGTCGCGGAGTCGCCGGGGATCTTGTGGGTGGTTTGCATGAACCGAACGTAGACGCTGGTTCACACACACTTCAAGGGGGTGTGTTGATCGGCGACTATCATCGGCTATATGTGACTATTTAGCTCTGCACAGTGCGTATAGTCTGCGGCTTTTCGGGGGGGAACGAAGGTGACGGGAGAAGTTACTGCGGAACGGGCCAGCCGGTGCTTGTCAGCCCCGGGAGGGGCGTTGTCGACTTGGTACTTGGGCCGGGTGCTTGGAGCGAAGCGGGTCTGCGGTACGGTCGAGTCGCCATGAGCCCGCAGCCGAGCAAGCCCTCGAAGTCCGAGCGAGAGGCCGATCTTGCCCTTGTCGTCGGCTATCACGAGGCGCGGCTCGCGGAGCTGCTGGAGCGGGTGCGGGACGGCTTCGGCCGCTTCGACGCCGGCGAGATCGACGCCTTCGAGCTGGACGAGCTGATCCATCACTACAAGAAGGCGGCCCGCGAGCTGTGGAAGTTCTGCGGGAATCTCAGCGGCTCAAGCGCGCACTTCAGCGCCCGCACGATCGAGGAGATGCAGGAACACGGGGAGGCGATCGACTGGTGGGAGCGCGGCAACCCCCAGCGCCGGCGCTGAAGTTCGGGAGAGCTACGCGGCCCTCGCCGCCCGCAGCGCCGCGCGGTCTTCGGAGAAACAGCGGTTCGTCCTCGTGTACGGCCAGCCTGTTATCTGGCCGACCTCGCGGTAGCAGTAGCCGGCGACGATCAGGTCGATGCGCGTCGCTGGTCGAAGTGGGTGCCGGCCCTATGAGCGCTGCTGGTGAAGGCTGAACGCGGTCCCCATATCGTCGCGGCAATCCACCTGATAGCCGGATGGGGTCTCTTCGACCTCACCGCACTCGCCGCCGAGTCCCCCCGCACCCGCGCAGCAGCTGTCTGGATGTCGGGAACATCGAAGTAAAGCTTCATCGCCGCCTCAGCGACACCACCGAGCAAGCCGCCCATCATGCCGTCGATCTGATGGCTGTTGGCGACGCTGCCCGGCGCAAAGCTCCAGCCGAGCAAGCCGCCGTAGAACTCTTGCCCCCGATCGGCGTCGGGAACCTGAATCACGAAGTAGCAGGACTCCTCGGCCATCGCTCCTCCTGAAAGTCGTCGCGAGGATGCGGTCTAAACAGCCGGTCCCCGTCTGTTTGTTAACGCGTAAGCAAACAGATGGGAGAGGATCTGTCAAGCCCTGTTCAGCAGGCCGTCGACCACGGCTGCGAGATCGTCGCGGTAGCTGTCGTGCTTGCGGGCCTTGGGCCAGAAGTCCTTCAGCTGGGCGAGCATCGGGAGTTCCTTGGGCTCGGTCGCGGCAAGCGTCTTCAGGCTCAGGGGCGGGCGGTCAAGCTCGGCCGCTCGTTGTGTGGTCTGGTAGCGAACCGTCAGGTGGCCGACGGTGTAGCGCCAGGCGACGAGGTAGGCGGCGCCGGCCCCCTCGGGCGACAAGCCCCCCTTGACGAAGGCAGTGATGATCTCATCTATCGCCCAGAGAACGGATGGCGCGATCAAGTCGCCTTTGACGAGTACGCCGACCGCCCAGGGGCGCTCTGAGAGGCTGTCGTAGAGCAGCTGGAAGAGTTTCAATATGCGCGCTCGGGGATCGTCGGGAAACGGGGTGCGCGACAGCTCGGCGGCCGCCCGGTCAAGCAGCAGGAGCAGGAGCTCGTCCTTGTCTCGCACGTGCCGGTAGAGCGCCGTCGGGGAGCTGTCCAGATCCTTGGCGAGGCGGCGCATCGTCAGAGCCTCGATGCCGTGCTCTTCGATGATCGCTTCTGCGGCCGTCGCGATGGGGTCAACTGAGAGCCGCGGCGGCCGGCCGGTCCTGTGGGGCATCGGCAACTTCTACTGGATCGGAGGTTGTGTCATCTGGCGATCCTCGCTGTCGCTCCCGCGATCGAGCGGTCAAGTCCTGCTTTCGGGGACGGTGAAGAAGATGGCGGGAGAGGTAAGGATGGCGGGCGAGTTTCGGTAGAACGGATGCGGCTGAAGTGAAGCGCCGAAGGCCGACTGTCGACTTGCTGTCAGAGCGGCAATGTCGAAGCGGGTGGAGGCGGAGGAGGGGTGGAGGTCATGGCGGTCTTGACGGCGAGTAGGGTCAGTAGCGAGAGTCGCCATACACGGATGGGCAACTGCGATCGGAGGCAAGATGGCGAACGTCAACAAGGAGGAAGTGGCGCGGGCGGTGGCCCCCCGGAGCGGTCTCGAGGTCGGTCAGGCCAAGAGCGCGGTCGACTCCACCCTTGAGGAGATCTCCAAGCAGGTGGCCGCTGGAAACTCAGAGGTCCGCCTCACCGGGTTCGGCTAGTTCGCCGCGGTGCGCCGGGTGGCACGCGAGGGACGCAACCCGAGCAACGGCGAGACGATCCAGATCGCGGCCAAGCGGGTGCCGAAGTTCAGCGCCGGGGCGGAGTTGAAGAAGGCGGTTCAGTAGAGAGTTGCTCACTGAGCAGGAAGACTGGCCCAGAGGTGCTGGACGGCGTACGCCCGCCAGGGCCGCCAGGGCTCGGCCAGGGCCGTGACGGCCTTCGGGTCGGCGGACTGACCCTGCCGCTGAAGCGCATGCCGCACCCCAAGGTCGCTGGCAAGGAAAGCGTCGGGATCGGCGAGGCGCGCGCATCGCGATGTAGTCAGCGGTCCAGGGACCGACGCCCTGGATCGCCAGTAGACGCGACCGAACCTGATCGCGCTCACTGCCGAGATCGGGCGTGACCTCACCGCTAGCCAAGGCGCGAGCCAGCGTCCTCAGGGTCTCGCGGCGCCGATGGGGCCCGAACAGCACCGTCGGGTCGCACTCCGCAACCGCCTCCGCGCTGGGGAACAGATGCGTCTAAACCGCGATCGGGCTTGGGGAGTGGCTCGCCCAATGCAAGCGTGAGCTTCCCGGCCGTCGTTCTTGCGGCGGCCACGGAGACCTGCTGACCGAGTACGGCCCGCAGCGCCAACGCGACGCCGTCAACGGCGCCAGGAACCCGTCGACCGGGCACGCTGCGGACGAGCGCTCCCCAGATGGGATCGTCAGCCGGTTGCCCATCGATCGCGATCGAATCGCGCTCCAGTTCGAGACCGGGCAAGCCGTTGCCGACGGCAGCGCAAGGTCACCCAGGCCTCGCACAAGCGAAGCTCTGCACGCTCCATGTGGCGCGGTTTACCTGGCGGAGCTCGGCGACACCCAGCTGCGCGGCAGCCCTGGTGCAGCGTGCCGGCCTGTAGGCGCTGTCCACGACCTCCTCGACGCCGGGAACGGCGCGGGCCGCCAGAAAGGCAGAAGACCTGCCCAATCCAGCGGCTCGCGGTAGGCGAGTCGCACCGTGAGGGTGTCCGGGACGCTTGGCCGCCGCTTCTTGGCCGCGGCTCCTTTACGCAGCTCGCTTGGCGTTCTCCCGTGGGTAGCGCGCATCGTCTCGTTGAACTGGCGAACGCTGGAGAAGCCCGCTGCGTAGGACACCTCGACGAAGGGGAGGCGAGTCGTCTCGATCAGCATCCGCGCGGTCTGCGTGCGCTGAGCTCGGGCCAGGGCCAGGGGACCGGCGCCGAACTCAGCGAGCAGCTGGCGGTGCAGGTGGCGCTCGCTGTAGGCGAGCCGGCTGGCGAGCCCCCCGACGCCCTCGCGGTCGACGACGCCATCGGCGATCAGCGCCATCGCACGGTCAGCGAGGTCAGCGCGCCGGTTCCAGTCCGGCGATCCGGGCGCGGCGTAGGGACGGCAGCGCAGGCAGGCGCGGAAGCCGGCCTCTTGAAGTGGCGGCGGCAGTCGGGAAGAAGCGCACGTTGTGGCGTTTGGGCACGGCGGCCGGACAGCTCGGTCGGCAGTAGATGCCGGTCGAGGTGACGGCGACGAAGAACTGTCCGTCGAAGCGGCGGTCGCGGCTGCCGAGGACCTTGTAGCGGGCATCGAAGTCCTTGTCCACGCCCCGCAGTATGAGCGTCGCCGGTCCCAGGCTGGCGGTTTTCGGACGGAGTCGGCCGCCGGGCCGTCGCTGTCCGATTTCCGCGAGACATCCGCGTGTCTGCCTGCCAGCTTCCGCTCGTTCCCGGAGCTAAGCGAGGAGGACTCAGTGAGCGCATCTCGGAAGAAGTCCACGTCACCCACGACTACGCCGATCTCGACGGCGTCCGGCTTCACTACGCCCATGCTGGCCGCGGCCGGCTGATCGTCTTCCTCCATGGCTTCCCCCAGTGCTGGTACATGTGCGCGACCAGCTGGCGGAGTTCGGGCGCGATCATCTCGCCGTCGCCCCGGACCTGCGCGGCTACAACCTCTCCTCCAAGCCGGAGGCAGTCGAGGACTACGGACCCTGGCGCGCCGCCAAGGACGTCCGGGCGCTGGCGGCAAAGCTCGGCTATCAGCGCTTCGTGCTGGTCGGCCACGACTGGGGCGCCGCCACCGCCTGGTCCTTTGCCCTGCACTACCCGGAGCTGCTGGAGGGGTTGGTCATCCTCGCGACGCCGCACCCCGCCACCTTCGATCGCGCCCTGCACGAGAGCCCCGAACAGCAGCAGGCGAGCCAGTACCTGCTGGGCCTGCGCCGGCCGGAGATGGAGGAGTTCTCCACGGCGGATGCAATCGCGGCGCTGCGCTCCACGCTTGAGCAGCCGTTTCTGAGTGACGAGGATCTCGATGTCTACACGGAGAGCTGGAGCCAGCCTGACGCCCT